>NZ_PSUV01000045.1:0-544 GCF_002931985.1 Rathayibacter sp. AY1H2
GCGGGTCGATGCCGAGCCGGTCGGCGATCCCCGCGCCCGAGAACCGCTTCGTGCTCTGGCTGCGAGGCCTCGACCTGCCCCGCCGTCCCGGCTGGATCGGCGGCGTCTGCGCGGGGATCGCCGACCGGCTCGGCATCGACCCGCTGATCGTGCGCGGGATCGTGCTCGTCGTCGCGGTGCTGGGCGGGCCCGCGCTCCTCCTCTACGCCGCGGCCTGGCTGCTGCTGCCCGACCAGGACGGCGCCCTGCCGGTGGAGCGGCTGCTCCGCGGCTCGCTCGACCGGGTGCACGCCGGGATCGGCGTCCTCGTGCTCGCCTCGATGCTGCCGGTGGCGCAGGGCTTCTGGTCGCTCGGCGGCGCGTACACCGGGGCGATGCCCTGGGCGCCCGCGACCGGGCGGACGCTGTGGTCGCTCGTGGTGCTCGGGCTGATCGTGGCCTTCGTGGTCTGGATCGTGCGGCGGAGCCGGCGATCGGACGACGCGGCCGCTCACCCGGCCCAGGGCTCCCCGTCCGCACCCCCCTCCGCGACGCTCCCCTACCC
>NZ_PSUV01000006.1:0-154315 GCF_002931985.1 Rathayibacter sp. AY1H2
CCCTCCGAGACCGCCGCCCCGACCCCCGGCTCCCCCGAGCGGGAGACGTCAGCGCCCTGGTGGACGAGCGCCGTCGTCTACCAGATCTACCCGCGCTCGTTCGCGGACTCGAACGGCGACGGCATCGGCGACCTGGGCGGCATCCGCTCGAAGCTCGACCACCTCGCCGACCTGGGGGTCGACGTGATCTGGCTCTCGCCGGTCTACCCGTCGCCGCAGCACGACAACGGCTACGACATCTCGGACTACGAGGACATCGACCCGCGGTTCGGGACGCTGGAGGAGTTCGACCTGCTCCTCGCGGAGGCCCACGAGCGCGGCATCCGCATCGTGATGGACCTCGTGGTCAACCACACGAGCGACGAGCACGCCTGGTTCGTCGAGTCCCGCTCCTCGCAGGAGGACCCGAAGCGCGACTGGTACTGGTGGCGCCGCGGGCGCCGCTCGGCCGAGCCCGGCCGCGAGCTCGAGGCGGCCGCCGGCGCCGGCCTCGACGTCGCCGAGCCGAACGGCTGGCGCTCCTACTTCTCCGGCCCGGCCTGGACGCTCGACCCGGCGACGGACGAGTACTTCCTCCACCTCTTCGCGGTGCAGCAGCCGGACCTCAACTGGGAGAACCCCGAGGTGCGGCACGCGGTGCACGCGATGATGAACCGCTGGCTCGACCGCGGAGTGGACGGCTTCCGGATGGACGTGATCAACCTCGTCTCGAAGGACGTCGGAGCCGTCGACGGCGAGCAGGGCGGCGCGGGCATCGTCGGAGGGGTGGGTCCGCGGCTCCACGAGTACCTCCGCGAGATGCACGAGGCCGTGTTCGCGCACCGCGAGGGCTCCTTCCTCACCGTCGGCGAGATGCCCGGGGTCACCCTCGAGGAGGCGGTGCTCGTGACCGATCCCGAGCGGCGTGAGCTCGACATGGTCTTCCAGTTCGAGCACGTCGGCATCGACCACGGAGTCGACAAGTTCCACCCGGTGCCGCTGGACCTGGTCGCCTTGAAGGCCAACCTCGCGCGCTGGCAGGACGGCCTGGCCGAGCGCGGCTGGAACAGCCTGTACCTCGGCAACCACGACCAGCCGCGTCTCGTCTCGCGCTTCGGGGACGACGGCGCGCACCGCTACGAGTCCGCGACCCTCTGGGCGACGCTCCTCCACCTCCAGCGCGGCACGCCGTACATCTACCAGGGCGACGAGATCGGGATGACGAACGTCCCGTTCGCCGGCATCGAGGACTTCCGCGACGTCGAATCCCTGAACTACTGGGCCGAGGCCGTCGGCGAGCGCGGCGAGGACCCGGCGACCGTGCTCGCCGGGCTGCGCGCGCAGAGCCGCGACAACGCCCGCACGCCGGTGCAGTGGGACGACAGCCTCCAGGCCGGCTTCACGACCGGCGAGCCGTGGATCGCGGTCAACCCGAACGCCGCCGAGGTGAACGTCGCCGCCGATCGGGCCGCCGAGCGGTCGGTCTTCGAGTACTACCGGGCGCTGATCGCGCTGCGGCACGCCGACGAGACGGTGCAGCTGGGCCGCTTCGCGCTGCTGGAGCCCGAGCACCCCGCGCTCTTCGCCTTCACGCGCACCGGACCGGGCGAGCTGCTCGTCGTCGGGAACGTGTCCGGTGAGCCGCTCGAGGTGCCGCTGCTCGAGGAGTGGGCGGCTGCCGAGACGGTCCTCGGCAACGTCGCCGGTGCGACCGGGTCGACGCTCGGCCCGTGGGAGGCGCGCATCCTGCGCCGCTGAACCTCGCCGCGCCCCGCTCCGAGCCCGGCGCGGGGCGCGGCGCTCGACGGCGGCGGACCAGCGGGCGAGAGCCTCAGGCGGAGACGCGGTCCAGCTGAGCGATGTCGCTCCGGGTCAGCGGGAGCGCGGCCGCCGCGAACAGCGACTCGAGCTCCGCGGCGTTCCGCGCCCGGACGATCGCCGCCGAGACCTCCTGGTGCGAGAGCACCCAGGCGAGCGCGACCACGCCGGGCTCCGTGCCGTGGGCCCCGGCGATCTCGTCGAGGGCAGCGAGCACGCGGGAGCCGTGGCGGCCGACGTAGTCCAGGCCCGCCTCGAACAGGGCCGACTCCGGCTCGTCCGTGCGGCTGCGCAGGGCGCCGGTGAGGTAGCCGCTCGCCAGGGGCAGCCGCGCGAGGGTGCCGAGCTCGAGCCGCACCACCTCGGGCGCGACGTCGGTCTCGTAGGTCCGGCGCTCCATCAGGCTGTACTCCGACACGACGGCCGAGAGCGACGGCAGCGCGAACGCGGTCGCCGTCTCGTGCAGCGCCGTGATCGCGGCTCCGCTGAAGTGCGCGGCGCCCAGGGCGCCGACCGATCCGTCCGCCAGGAACGGCGCGACCGCCGCCAGGCTGTCGGCGATGGGGATCCCGGGGTCCTCGCTGTCGAACGAGAGCAGGTCGATCCGGGTGCCGAGCCGCTCGAGGCTCCCCTCGATCGCGATGCGGACGTCCTCCGGGGCGAGGCCCGGCGCGTCCGGGTGCCGGCCGACCTTCGTCGCGACCAGCATCCGCTCGCGCAGCCCGCTCTGCTCGAGCCAGCGGCCGATCATGTACTCGCTCCGACCGGTCGCGTAGTGGTCCGCGGTCGAGATCAGGGTGCCGCCGAGACGGCCGAAAGCGTCGAGCACCTCGGTGGTGTCGTCGATCCCGGCGGCCCAGCCGAAGACGGAGCCGTCGAGGGCGAGCGGATGCACGGGGAGGCCGGTCCGACCCAGGGTGCGTGAGAGGAGCAGCGTCTCCGGCTCGGTGGCCAGGGGCGTCGGGTCGGTCACGGAGTCCTCCGGTCGGGGCGGTGCGGCGCGGTCCCGCCACCGTACCCCATGCCCCGCCGACGACGGACGCCCGCCCCACCGGAGTGGGACGGGCGTCACGGTCGTGCAGGAGGGATCAGCTCTCGGCGGGAGCCTCGACCTCGGCCTCCTCGGCCACGACGGGCGCGAGGGACAGCTTGCCGCGGTCGTCGATCTTGGTGATCTGGACGAGCAGCTTCTGGCCGACTCCGAGGACGTCCTCGACGTTCTCGACGCGCTTGCCGCCGGCGAGCTTGCGGACCTCGCTGATGTGCAGCAGTCCGTCCTTGCCGGGGAGGAGCGAGACGAACGCGCCGAAGGTCGCGAGCTTGACGACGGTTCCGAGGAACTGCTCGCCGACCTCGGGGTTGGTCGGGTTCGCGATGGCGTTGACCTGCGCACGCGCGGCCTCGGCCGACGGACCGTCGACGGCTCCGATGTAGACGGTGCCGTCCTCCTCGATGGAGATGTCGGCGCCGGTCTCGTCCTGGATCGCGTTGATCGTCTTGCCCTTGGGGCCGATCAGCTCGCCGATCTTGTCGACGGGGATCTGCACCGAGATCACGCGGGGCGCGGTCGGGGCCATCTCGTCGGGCTGGTCGATGGCCGCCGTGAGCACCGCGAGGATCGTGGTGCGGGCGTCCTTGGCCTGCTTGAGCGCGGCGTCGAGCACCGACGACGGGATGCCGTCGAGCTTCGTGTCGAGCTGGATGGCCGTGACGAACTCGGCGGTTCCGGCGACCTTGAAGTCCATGTCGCCGAGCGCGTCCTCGGCGCCCAGGATGTCGGTCAGCGCCGCGTAGCGGGTCTGGCCGTCGACGACGTCGGACACGAGGCCCATCGCGATGCCCGCGACCGGGGCGCGCAGCGGCACTCCGGCGTTGAGGAGCGACAGGGTCGACGCGCAGACCGAGCCCATCGAGGTCGAGCCGTTGGAGCTCAGCGCCTCGGAGACCTGGCGGATCGCGTAGGGGAACTCCTCGCGGCTCGGCAGCACCGGCACGAGGGCGCGCTCGGCGAGGAAGCCGTGCCCGATCTCGCGACGCTTCGGCGATCCGACGCGGCCGGTCTCACCGGTCGAGTAGGGCGGGAAGTTGTAGTGGTGCAGGTACCGCTTCTTGGTGACGGGCGACAGCGAGTCGATCTGCTGCTCCATCTTGAGCATGTTCAGCGTGGTGACACCCAGGATCTGGGTCTCGCCGCGCTGGAAGATGGCCGAGCCGTGGACGCGCGGGATGACCTGCACCTCGGCGTCGAGCGGGCGGATGTCGGCCAGGCCGCGTCCGTCGATGCGCACGCCGTCGCGGAGGATGCGGCCGCGGACGACCACCTTCGTGACGGACTTGTACGCCGCTCCGACCTGGTTGTAGGCCTCGGCCGACAGCTGACCCGAGGCGATGCGCTCGGCGATCTGCTCCTTGACGCGCGCCTTGAGGGCGTCGTCGGCGTCCTGCCGCTCGACCTTGTCGGCGATCTGGTACACGCGGACGAGCTCGTCGTAGCTGAGCTCGGCGACGTTGTCGTAGGTCTCCTGCGCGTAGGGCAGGAAAACCGGGTAGTCCTTGACCGGCTTCGCGGTCTCGGCCGCGAGCTTCGCCTGCGCCTCGACGAGTGCGCGGAGGAAGGGCTTGGCGGCCTCGAGGCCCTCGGCGACGACGTCCTCGCTGGGCTTGGTCGCACCCGCCTTGATGAGGTTCCAGGAGGACTCCGTGGCCTCGGCCTCGACCATCATGATGGCGACGTCCGAGGAGCCGTCCTCGTTGGTGACGACGCGGCCCGCGACGGTGAGGTCGAAGACGGCGTTCTCCAGCTGGGAGGCCTTGGGGAAGGCGACCCACTGGTCGTTGCCGGAGCCGTCGGACATGAGCGCCAGGCGGACGCCGGCGACCGGGCCGGAGAACGGCAGGCCGGAGATCTGCGTGGACGCGCTCGCGGCGTTGATCGCGAGGGCGTCGTAGAACTCGTCCGGCGCGATGCTGAGGACCGTGATGACGATCTGGACCTCGTTGCGCAGGCCCTCGACGAACGAGGGGCGCAGCGGCCGGTCGATCAGACGGCAGACCAGGATCGCCTCGGTGGAGGGGCGGCCCTCGCGGCGGAAGAACGAGCCGGGGATCTTGCCGGCGGCGTAGGAGCGCTCCTCGACGTCGACGGTCAGCGGGAAGAAGTCGAAGTTGTCCTTCGGGTTCTTCGAGGCCGACGTGGCCGAGAGGAGCATGGTGTCCTCGTCGAGGTAGGCGGCGACGGCGCCCTGAGCCTGCTGCGCGAGGCGGCCGGTCTCGAAGCGGACGGTGCGGGTGCCGTACGAGCCGTTGTCGAGAACGGCTTCGGCGAATGTGATTTCAGGACCTTCCAAGAGGTCTGTCTCCTTAACGTCTGCAGCGGCGCCCCTTCTGGGCGCCGGCGTTCGTCGGAGCAGCGGTCCGGTCAGGAATCGAGACGATCCCACGGCAGGGCTTCGCGCCGTGCCGTCGTGTGGAGGGCGTTCGTGCTGGCCACCAGTAGAAGAGCTCCGGGCTGTCGCGACCTGTGCCGCGAGCGGGACGTGCCGCCTGCGACTCGTGCCGCGGCGGCCCGTGCTCTGTCGCACGCTGCCGCCGTCCGGGACTCCACCACCGAGGACCAGCTTCCTGCCGGCCTGCTCCGTGGCTCGAACCCTGGGTCGACCGGCGGTCGCTTTCGGATTCGGAACCGGTTCATGCTATCAGCCGCGGTGCGGTTCCTCCATGGACCGCGCCGACCCGGGGGCCTTCAGCCCGTCAGCCCCGCGTCTCGTGCATCAGCAGCTCGACACGCAGCCCGCCCCTCGCGCTCACGATGCGGGCCGGCACGCGGGGCGACCTCCCCGCCTCCGAGAGCCGGGCGAGGGCGGCCTCGACCACGTTCTCGAGACCGCGCGGCACCTGGCCGACGAGCCCCGAGGGGCGCTGGGCCGCGAACAGGCGGACCGGCATCGGAGCGTCCACGCGCTCCTCCTCCGCGGTGCGGCGCGGGATCACGGCCGTGACCTCGTCCTCGCCGAGGGCGAGCACCCGCGCGATCTCGTCCTGGTGCGGCCGGGAGTCGGCGAGGCGGAGGAGGGTGTCGCCGCGCCGCGACTTCGGGCGCAGCTCGTAGTCGTAGTCGTCGAGCTTGCCCGAGCCGCGGTCGTCGGAGGGGAGGGGGTTCGCGTCGCCGCGTCCGAACGGGAAGAGCTTCATGCCCCCATTGTCCAGCGCGCGGCCCCTCCCCCGCTCGCGTCAGGCGGTGCGCCGCATCCGGGCGATCGCCGAGAGCACCAGGACGAGCACGACGGCGACGAAGCCGAGCAGGACCGGGACGGCCGGCAGGAGCGCGAGCGCGGCACCGATCGCCAGGACCGGCACCGCGAGGCCGAGGTAGGCGGCGAGGAACACGGCCGCGAGCACCTCGCCGCGGGTCTCGTCGGTGGCGAGCGAGCCGGCGACTCCGAGCGCCAGGCGGAAGAGCAGGCCCACGCCCGCTCCCGCGAGCACCCCGCCGACGATGAAGGCGGACACCGAGACGATCACGGCGCCGGTCGCGACCAGCAGCAGCCCGGCCGTCAGCGCCACGGCCGCGAGGCGGAGCGCCGTCCGCGAGGACAGCCGGATCGAGACCAGCTGCGCGACGGCTCCGGCGGCGAAGACCCCGAAGGAGACCGCGCCCGCCTCGAGGTGGGAGGTCTCGCCGAAGCGCCCGGCGAGGAAGGTCGGCGCCAGCGAGGTGAAGAGGCCGAACACGGCGAACCCGGCGAACGCGCCGACCGCAGCCGAGAGGAAGACGCCGCGGGAGGCGGCCGGCACGGCCAGGCGCTGCGGACGGTAGGCCGGGAGGACCTCGCGCCGCTCGACCGTCTCGGGGACGAGCGCGACGCCGATCCCGAGGACGACCAGGAGGACGAGGAACACGGCGTACGGGACGACCAGGGGCTCGCGCACCGTCACGGCGAACACCCCGCCGACGAGCGGGCCGAGCGCCAGCCCGCCCATGTTGACGAGGGCGGAGACGGCGCGGGAGGCGCCGGGGCCCTCCTCCGGGCGGGCGACGGCGCGCAGCTCCGAGAGGTGGGCGGTGGCCGTCGCGGTGAGCGCGCCGACGCCGAGCCCGGTCAGCAGGCGGGCGAGGATCAGCCCGGGCACGTCCGGCCAGAGCAGGAACACGGCGGCCGCCAGGACCTCGACGAGGATCGACGCGAGCAGGATCCGGCGGCGGCCGAGCCAGTCGCTGACGTGCCCGGCGAGGAAGAGGCTCGCCACGACTCCGACCGCGTACGCGGCGAAGACCACGGTGACGACGAAGGCCGGGAACCCGTCGCGCTGCTGGTAGATCGCGTAGAGCGGTGTCGGCACGGTCGAGAACGCCATCACCGTGAGGAAGGCGACGGCGATCACCCGGAAGCCGTGGCGGTGCGGGAGCTCGCGGCGGTGGACGGATGGGAGGGAGCGCTCGGTGGTGGTCACGGTGTCCACAGTGCTCCGCCCCATCATCCGTGTCCAACGGAGGATCTCGGTTGGATTGATCGTCCCTGCTGGATAATGGGCGGATGGACGACCGCCAGCTCGCCGCCTTCGTCGCCGTCGCCGAGGAGCTCAGCTTCACCCGGGCGGCCGCGCGCCTGTTCGTCGTGCAGTCGACCCTCTCGGCGAGCATCCGCTCGCTCGAGCAGGAGCTCGGCTCGCCGCTGTTCGCCCGCTCGACCCGGCGGGTGGCGCTCACCGCGGTCGGCGAGGCGCTCCTGCCCTCGGCCCGATCGGCGATCGACAGCCTCGACCGGATGCGCTCGCTCGCGGCCGATGACGCGGCGGGGCTCCGCGGGCGGGTGCGGGTGGGCACCTTCTCCGCCCTCGACCTCGTCGACCTGCCCGGCGCGCTCGGCGTCTTCCGCACTCGGCACCCGCTGGTGGACCTGCTCCTGCGCACCTCGACCACCGGCTCCACCGGTCTCGCCGAGGACCTGCGCCGCGGCCTGCTCGACGCCGCTCTGCTGGCACTGCCGGCGACGCAGCTGCGGGGCCTGGCGGTGACGCGGCTGGTGCGCAGCGACTACGTCCTGCTGGTGGAGAGCGCGCATCCGCTCGCCGCGGCGGGACCGCCCTCCCCGCAGGACCTCGACGGGCTCACCTTCGTGGACACGCCCGCCGGCTTCGGCAACAGGGTCGCCGTCGACCTCGCCTTCCGCGAAGCCGGGGCGTCGCGCCGGGTGGCCACCGAGGTCGCCGATCTGCCGGGGATCCCCCGCTTCGTGCAGGCGGGGCTGGGGCCGGCGATCGTGCCGCGCGCGGGCGTCGAGCCGCTGGAGGGCGTCACGGCCCTCGCGCTCGACTGGCCGGGGCTGGTCTGGGAGCTCTCGGTCTGCACGGCGCCGCGCCCCTCCGCCGCGGCGCAGGCGCTCACGGCCGTGCTGGCGGAGCGGTCGGCCTAGGCCTCAGCCCTCGCGCAGGGGGCCGCGGACGATCGAGTCGCCGGAGTGCTCCGGGTCGTCGTCGAACGGCTCCTGGGAGACGTCCACGAGCGGGTACTCGGCGAGGTCGACGTCGTCGGGCACGGCGAAGACGCCGTCGGTCCCGTCGAGCACGCCGAGCCCGACCAGCCCGGAGGCGTCGGCGGCGAGGAGCCAGACCTCCCGGTACGAGTCGTCCGCGCTCTGCGCATCGAGGTGCACGTGCAGGCGGCGGGTGCCGTCGGCGTCCTCCAGCTCGGCGGTTCCGCTCGCTCCCTGCCAGTCGGGGAGAGCGGCGAGATCAGCGCGCGCCACGACGGCGGCGGTGTCGTCGCTCCGCGAGGCCTGCCACCAGGCTCCGCCCGCGACCCCGATGACGAGCGCGCCGAGAGCGGCCAGCACGGCGCTCAGAGCGCGGGGCCGGCGACGGCGGGCGGGGCGGTGCCGTCCCGGGGGAAGGGCGAGCGGAGGCGGCACGGCAGCGGCCGACGACGGCAGGGCGCCGGGCCCGAGGTCGCCGAGGGCGAGCTCCTCGCGGATGCGGTCCCAGACGATCGCGGGCGGCGCCTCCAGCTCGACAGCACGGCTCGCACGGCCCAGGCCCGCGGCGTGGCCGAGCTCGACCAGCTGCCGGGCGCAGTCGGGGCAGTCGCGCAGGTGGGCCTGCTCGGCGTCGCTCGAGTGCTCGCCGAGGGCGAGCAGGGCGAGCTCGTCGGGATCGAGGTGGGTCATGTGCTGCTCACCTCCAGGCGGGAGCGGAGCCGGTCGAGGCTGCGGCGGATGTGGCTCTTGACGGTACCGAGCGGCAGGCCGGTGCGCTCGGCGATCTCGGTGTGGGTGAGGTCCTCGTAGAAGGCGAGGCCGATCACCCGCCGGGGGACGGGATCCAGGCGGGCCAGCTCGTCGGCGATCAGGATCCGCGCCTCGAGGTCGACGGGGGCCTCCCCCTCCTCGACCGGCGTGACGGCGACGAGGGCCTCGGTGAGCCTCCGCTCGCGCGCCCGCGCCTCGTGCGCGTCCGCGATCCTCCTCCGGGAGATCCCCACCAGCCAGGCTCCGAGAGCCGCCCGTCCGGGGTCGAAGCCCGAGCGCGAGGTCCAGGCCGAGACGAAGACGCGCTGCACCACGTCCTCCGCGTCGCCGCGGTCGCCCAGCGAGCGCAGCGCCAGCGTGAAGACCAGCGGCGACCAGCGCGAGTACGCCTCGGCGAGCGCCGCCTCCTCCCCTGCGGCGAAGCGGCGGCCGAGCCGGGCCACGAGAGCGCTGTCGGCCTCGGCGCCGTCGGCGGGCTCGATGGTCTCGATCAGGGGGTCCCTCCAGGGCTGCGGGGAGCGCTGCCGCCCGGGGGCGTGCGGCGCTGCGAGGCTCATCGTACGTCGCTGAGGCTCGGGCGGGCGGATCAGCCGGCCGGGACGGCCGTGACTACCACGTTGCTGAGGTAGTGGCGGGTGTCGTAGTCGAAGTCGCCGCCGCAGGTGATCAGGACCAGCCGCGGCGGTCCGTCGGCGGCGAACACGGCCGAGAGGTCGACCGTGGTCTTCTCCGTGGTCTCCACCGTCGAGACGGTGTACGCGCGCTCCGCGCCGTCCGCGCCGGTGAGGGTCACGGTCTGGCCCGGGACCGCCTTCTTCAGCTCGACGAACGGCCCGAGGCCGTAGGCGAGGGAGTCGACGTGCGCGGCGATCACGACCGTGCCCTCCGGCTCGTCGAGGCCGGCGCCGAAGCGGTACCAGCCGGCGACCTGCGTGTCGGGCACGAGCTCCATCGTGCCGTCGTCCGCGACTCCGACCGGCTCGACGGCCATGTCGACGGGGAGCCCGTCGACGACGAGCCGCTCGGGAGCGAGCGCGGTGGGGGCGGGGGTCGCGCCGAGCCGGGCGTCCGCCACCGGGACGGACGGCACCGCTTCCGGCAGGGCCGCCGCGGGCGAGGAGGGGACCGTGGCCGGCACCGGCTGCTGGGGCGCCGAGGAGACGGCGGCGGGAGCGGGCTCCACCCGGGACTCCTGCGCCGCGCATCCGGCGAGACCGGCACCGGCCACGATCAGCCCGACCACGGCGAGGACGCGCAGAGGGAAGGGGCTCCGGCTCATGGCGTCCTCCTGGGTCGTGGTCGGGGGTGCCGGGACGGCCGCGCTCCAGCACGGCCGACCCGGCGGTCGGAGCCTCGGGTCAGCGACGCGAGGCGGCGGTGCGGCGGCCGATCAGCACGGCGCCGGCGGCGGCGAGGGCGGCGAGCAGTGCTCCGCCCCACCAGCCCGCGGCGGCGTCGGGACGGTTGTCCGCGGCGAGGCCGGCCTCACCGGCGGGGACGCCCGACGGCGAGGAGTGCAGTCCGTCGATGGTCTGCGTCGCGAGAGCGAGGTTGCCCTTCTCCAGGCTGCCCCAGGCGTAGACGATCGTGTTCACGCCCTCCTGGACCTGCACGTCGGCCGGGCCGATGACCGGCGCGGTGGTCCCGGTCGCGGCGACCACGGTCGAGATCGTGGCCGGGGCGAGGTTCAGCACGCCCTCGTTCGGGTTCGTCACGTTCGTCAGGACGGGCGACCCTCCGGCGAGGATGTCCACGGCCGGAGCGGCGGCGATGTGGCGGACCGTGAGCCGGCCCTCGCCCGCGGCGGTCTTCGAGATGTCATTGGTGAAGAGGGTCGCGGTGGGGGTGTTGTCCGGCTTGAGGTGCGCCGCGACGGTGTAGCTCTTCCCCGCCTCGAGGCTGATGTCGATCGGGCCGATCACGGGGGCGCTGGCGTCCGCGGCGGTGGAGGCCGTGATGGCGACCTTGTAGGTGCCGGTGGGGAGGTCGAGCGGGCCGGCGAGCGAGCCGGGGGTGAAGTCGTCGAGCGTCAGCTTGCCGTCGACGTAGACGTCGACCGGGGTATCGGGGACGGCGTGCAGGACCGAGAGGTCGGCCGAGTCGGCGTCGGCGGCGGCGGCGGGCGTGGCGGCGATGCCGACGACGGCCAGGGTTCCGATGCAGGCACCGGCGAGCAGGCTGCGGGAGAAGCGGGAGATGGTCACGGTGTTCCTCTTTCACGATGGGACCCGCGTGGGGTCGGGGGGTGGTCGAGAAGGGCCTTCACCACTACTTCCGGCCGAGGCGCCTCCTCGGATGCACCCGGTCTGAGATTCTTCGAAAGAATTCCTGCCGGACGCTTCGCGAGCCCCTCGCAGCGCTGGCCCGAGCGCCCGCGCCGGGCTAGCCTCCGACCAGGAGGTGCGGAGGATGGGCAGGCGCGGCGTGGTCCTCCTCCTCGCCGCCGCGGCGCTCACCACGGCGGCGGTCGCGGGCGTGCAGGGCTCCCTCGCCCCCCGGGCGCCGGTCGCCGGTCAGTCCGCCGCCGCCTCCGACGCCCCCGCCCAGTGCGACGACGCGCGGGAGCTGCTGGCCGCCTCGTCCGCCTTCGAAGGCGGAGCGGGCGTGCCGGCCGGCCACCTCGTGGCCTGCCTCGACGAGGACCACCGGCGCCTCACGATCCACAACCGCACCCCCGTCGTCTGGAGTCTCGGCGACTCCTCGGTGCGGGGCGTGACGAGCGGGACGGACGGAGTGACGGGTCTGCTGAGCCTGCACGCGTCGCAGTCCTCCTCCGGGCTGCTCCTCGCACCCGGATCGGCGGCCTCGGTCTCGGCCGGCGACGGGAGGATCCAACCGCGGCCCGACGAGCCCTCGACCCGGCTGCAGCTCGCGCTCACCGCGGTGGTCGCGGCTCAGGATCAGGCGATCGGCCCCTCCGCCGGTCCCGACAGCATCATCCGCGGCGCCGCGCTCACCTGCGCGGTCGTGGTCGCGGAGTCGGACACCGGCTGGCGGGTGACCTCGCCGCGGGCTCTCGCCGCGGCGGCCGAGGACCCGGTGTGCGCGCGCGACTGGGCCCGCGCCCAGCGCAGCGCGGCGGCGTGGCGGATCGCCCTGCCCGGGCTCGTCGACGCCGTGGAGGCTCCCGGCCGCCCCGAGGAGGACACGGCGCTCCAGCAGGCCGCGGCCGACTGGTTCTCGGCCTCGAGCGGCTACTCGTGGGGCGGAATCGACCGCCCCGCTCCCCTGCCCTGACCGGCGCCGCGCGCCTCGTCCGCCCGGGAACGCGGAACGGGCCGCCCTCCGCGAGGAGGACGGCCCGTTCGGCAAGAAGTTCACGGTGTCATCGAGACCGCGCCCTGCTCCGGGAGGAGCTAGCGGCGCAGACCGAGACGCTCGATCAGCGAGCGGTAGCGGTTGATGTCCACATCCGACAGGTAGCCGAGGAGTCGACGACGCTGACCCACGAGCAGCAGCAGACCACGACGCGAGTGGTGGTCGTGCTTGTGCTCCTTGAGGTGCTCGGTGAGGTCCTTGATCCGCTTGGTCAGGACGGCCACCTGCACCTCGGGGGATCCGGTGTCACCGGGGTGGGTCGCGTACTCTTCGATGATCGCCTTCTTGACATCTGCTTCGAGTGCCATATATGGGATCCCCTCTCTCTCGTTGCGCGGTGCCCGGCGCCTGATGCGTGGGCTCTCTTGATCCGCGGCCGTCGAACGGCAACTGCACGACTCTACCAGAGGGAGGGCGGTATCAGGAGCCGGTGGCCCGGTTCCAGAGCACGACGAGCCACGGCGAGACCAGCAGCTGCCAGTAGACGAGCACGAGGACGTTGAGGACCACGCCGATCCAGCCGGCGATCGGCGGACGCTTCTCGCGACGCCGGGCGCGGAGGGTGGAGACGGCGAGCAGGATCCCGGCGAGCAGGACCGCGTGCACGAGCGCGGTGTAGAGCACGCCGACCAGCAGGTCGCTGACGGCCTGGTCGCCCGGGTAGGCGCCGAGCGAGATAAGGGCGTACCAGACGAAGAACGACAGCGGGACGGCGAGGACGGCCAGGAGGACCGAGACGATCCCGGCTCCGTAGCGGCGGAGGAAACCGCGAGCTCCCGAGGCCGTGGCACCGGTCCGAGCGGCTCCGGCGCGGACGCCGCCCGTGGAGCTGCGCCGACCGCCCGTGGCGGCCGCCGCGCGACGCGCGCCCGCCTCGGCGGCGGTGCGGATCGAGCGTCGCGAGGGGGCGGCTCCGGCTGCTCGCGGGGCAGGAGGACCCTGACGCCCGGGCGCGCCGTCGGATGACGTGCTCATGCCTCTCACCCTAGGGGATGACCCCTGAGCCCCCGGATCGGCGCGACGCGGCCCGCCGGGGCGGCGGAGTCAGCAGAATGGAGCGAGTGAGCCAGACCCCCCGCGCCCCCCGGCGCAGCCACGTCCTCGACGTCTCCCCCCTCCGCGAGTCCCCGGCCTTCGCCCGGCTCTGGGCCGGCAACGTGATCTCGGGCATCGGCGGCCAGATGACGATCGTCGCGGTCGGCCTGCACATCTACGAGCTCACCGGATCGACCCTCGCGGTCGCGCTGGTCGGCGTGGTGGCGCTGGTCCCGACCGTGATCGCCGGCCTCTACGGCGGGATGCTCGCCGACGCGTTCGACCGCCGCCTGGTGCTCCTGCTCGCCGCGGTCGTGGCCTGGGGCTCGACCGCGGGGATCGCGGCCCTCGCCTGGCTCGGCGCCGAGACCCCGCTCTCCCTCTACGCGCTCACCGCCGTGAACGCGGTGGCGACGACGGTGATCGTGACCACCCGGATGACGCTGGCTCCGCGGCTGCTCCGCACCGAGCTGGTCCCCGCCGCCGCCGCGCTGGGCGGCATCGCGAGCGGAGTCGAGGTGACCGTGGGGCCCGCCCTCGCCGGCGTGCTGGTCGCCTCCTCCGGCTTCGCGATCACGTACACGATCGACGTCGTGCTGTTCCTCGCCGCGTTCCTCGGCATCGCGGGGCTGCCGGCGCTCGTGCCCGAGGGCGAGCGGCAGCGGCCGGGGCTGGAGTCCCTCCGCTACGGCCTGGGCTTCCTGAAGGGCGCCCCGAACATCCGGATGTCCTTCCTGGTCGACATCGTGGCCATGACCTTCGGACAGCCGCGCGTGGTCTTCCCGGCGGCCGCCGCCGTGCTGCTCGGCGGAGGCGCGGTGACGGTGGGCGCCCTCACGGCCGCGTTCGCGATCGGAGCGCTGATCAGCGGCGTCTTCTCGGGCCGGCTCACCGGGGTCCGCCGGCAGGGCCTCGCGATCGGCCGCTCGATCCAGGTGTACGGAGCGTTCGTGGTCGCGTTCGGCGCGGTCCTGCTCGGTGCCGCACTCGTGCAGCACGACGCGTCGGCGCCGAACGCGGTGCTCATCGCGCTGGCGGCGGTCGCCCTGGCCGGCGCGGGCGCCTCGGACAACGTCAGCTCGATCTTCCGGCAGACGATGCTGCAGACCGCGGTCCCGGACAACATGAGGGGTCGTCTCCAGGGCGTGTTCATCGTCGTGGTGACGGGCGGCCCGCGGGTCGGCGACCTCTACACGGGACTGCTCGCCTCGCTCGCGCTGCTCTGGCTGCCGCCGCTCGCGGGCGGGCTCGCGATCATCGCGATCCTCGCCGCGGTGCTGCGACTGCGGCCGGGGTTCCGCGCGTACGACGCCCTCCACCCGACGGCCTGAGCGGAGGGGCGTCTCCCTCGAGGCGGACGGGACAGCGCGCCCGCCCGCTCGGCTCAGGCCGGCGGACGAGCGCGCCGCAGATCAGTCGCCGGAGGCCGCGTCGGCGCCGCCGCCGTCGGTCAGCCGGTCGTCCGAGACCAGTCCGCTGTCGTCGTCGCGGCCCTCGACCCGCACCGGGCGGTAGACGTGGAAGCCGTCGTCGTCGGGCTCCAGCTCCCAGATCACCTCGACCTCCTCGCCGTCGATGTCGGCCAGGCGGGTGAAGGAGCGCTGCGGGGAGCCGTCGATCATCTCGAGGCGGATGCTCTCCTGCTCCGCTCCGCTGTCGAGGATGGCGGTGTACGTCGATTCGGTGTCCATGCCTCGACGCTAGACACGCGCGGGGAGGCGTCGCCACCCCTTGCGGCGGCGCGCGGTCCGCGTAGCGTCGGCACCATGACCGACACCGACATCACTCCCGCCGACTCCGACGACCGCGAGCAGATCACCGAGATGGTGAAGAGCGCCGGGATCGGGCTCCTCACCACCGTCAACGCCACCGGGCAGCTCGTCAGCCGTCCGCTCAAGGCCCAGGACATCGACTTCGACGGCGAGCTGTGGTTCTTCACGCAGGACCCGTCGCCCAAGGTCGACGACATCCGCGCGAACCCGAGCGTCAACGTCGCGTTCGAGTCGAAGAAGGGCTACCTGTCGGTGGCCGGCTCGGCGACTGTCGTGCACGACCCGGCGAAGGTGGACGAGCTGTGGTCCCCGGCCGTCGCCGGCTGGTTCCCCGACGGCAAGGACGACCCGACCGTCGCGCTGATCCGCGTCGAGGCCGAGACCGTCGAGCTGTGGGCGACCGACGAGCCCCGTCCGGTCGTGCTGTTCAAGGTCCTCAAGGCCGCCGTCACCGGCGGACAGCCCGACATCGGCGAGAACCGCACCGTCTCCTTCGAGTGATCCCTCCCCGCGAGGCGCCGCCGGGGCGCGGCGCCTCGCGGGGACAGGCGTCAGGCGCCGCCGAAGCGCTCGGTGCGGACGCGCTCGGGCGCGTGGCCCTGCTCGACCAGGGCGGTGGCGACGGCCTCGACGAACGAGGTCGGGCCGCACACGTAGACGGTCGGCTCGAGCGGGGCCGGCAGAGCCGCCTCGGCGAGCAGCTCCGGAGTGACGCGGCCGGCCGGACGCGCCGCTCCCGCCGGCGCCACCCGGGTGAAGACGTGGTCCACCGCGACTCCGCCCGTCGCGGCCGGCCGCTCGGCGAGCGCCGCCAGCTCCTCGCGGTAGTAGGCGAAGACGGGCGAGCGGACCGAGTAGAGCAGCTGCATCCGCGCCGCGCTCCCGGACCGGGCGTGCTCGCGCGCCATCGCCATCAGCGGCACCACGCCGCTCCCGCCCGCGATCAGCTGCACCGGCTCCGCCTGCTCCGGACGCCAGACGAACCAGCCGCCGATCGGACCGCGGATCTCGAGCCGGTCGCCCGCTTCGAGGCCGTCGACCAGGTACGGGGAGACCTCCCCGTCGTCCAGCCGCTCGACCGCGAGCTCGACCCGCTCCCCGTCGGCCGGGGCGCCGATCGAGTAGGAGCGGCTCGCCTGGTAGCCGTCGGGCGCGGTGAGGCGCACGTCGAGGTGCTGCCCCGCCAGGTGGCCCGGCCACCCGGGCACGCGGAGCACCAGGAGGCGCGACGTGGGCGTGAGCGGCGCGACCGACTCGGCCACCGCCTCCGTCCACATCACCAGTAGCGCTCCTCTTTCCAGGGGTCCCCGTGCATGTGGTAGCCGTTCTGCTCCCAGAAGCCGGGCTCGTCGCCGGGCATCAGGCGGAGGGTCCGCACCCACTTCGCGCTCTTCCAGAAGTAGAGGTGCGGCACCAGGAGCCGGGCGGGGCCGCCGTGCTCGGCCGCGAGGGGCTTCCCCTCGAACTCGGTGACGACCCAGGCCCTCCCGCCGCGGATCTCGGCGAGCGGGAGGTTCGTCGTGTAGCCGCCGAAGCTCTGCGCCATGACGAAGCCGGCGTCCGTCTCCAGGCCCTCCAGCAGCGTGTCGACCGAGACGCCGCGCCAGCTGGTGCCGAGCTTCGACCACCGGGTCACGCAGTGGATGTCGGTGTGCACGTCCTCGTGCGGGAGCGCGTCGAACTCCTCCCGGTTCCAGCGGCGCACGCCCGCGGGCCCGCCGTCGATGGAGAAGGCCCACTCGTGGATGTTCGGGGTGGGCCCGATCGAGAGGACGGGGAAGCCGTTCTCGAGGTGCTGGCCCGGCGGGAGGTCCGGGTCCGCCTCCCTCTTGCCGAAGAAGCCCCGCGTGATGATGCCCATGTCCGCCCTCGTCGTCCTCGGGGCCTGGCCCCGGATCGCTGGAAACCGCTCGTCGCGCTCACGCTACCGCTCGGTGCTACCGCATGCGGGCCCGCCGGGCGAGCCCGGGACCGTGTCGGACGTCGGTGCCAGGATCGGGGCATGAGACGAACTGTCGTGCCGCCGTACCTCCTCGTCCGCATCGCCCGCCTCGACGATCCGGCCTTCGCCCGGGCCGCGCGGGCCGCGAGCCGCTCGCTCGAGCAGGACGTGCCGTTCCGGCGCGTCCGGCCCGGAGAGCCCGCGCCCGACCGCGGGGCGCCGACCGCCGCCGCGACGTCCTCGCCGCGCACCCGCGTGCAGTCCCTCCAGCGCACCATCGCGGACGCGCGGACCGAGGAGACCCTGCCCGGCACGGTCGTCCGCCGCGAGGGCGAGGCGGCCACGGGGGACGCGGCCGTCGACGAGGCGTACGACGGCCTCGGCGCGATGTCGGCCTTCCTGCAGGGTGCGTACGGCCGCGACTCGATCGACGACGCCTGGCTTCCGCTCGACGCGACCGTGCACTTCGGCGACGACTACGACAACGCCTTCTGGGACGGCTCGCGGATGGTCTTCGGCGACGGGGACGGCCAGGTGTTCCGCCGCTTCACCGTCTCGCAGAGCGTGATCGGCCACGAGCTCGCCCACGGCATCACCGAGTACACGGCGAACCTCGTCTACCGCGGCCAGTCCGGGGCGCTCAACGAGTCGGTCTCGGACGTGTTCGGAGCCCTGCTGGAGCAGTACGGCGCCGGCCAGAGCGCCGACGAGGCGAGCTGGCTGATCGGCGAGGGGCTCTTCACCGACGAGGTGCAGGGCACGGCCCTGCGGTCGATGATCGCCCCCGGCACCGCGTACGACGACGACGTCCTCGGCTCCGACCCGCAGCCGGGCTCGATGGCCGACTACGTCGAGACCGACGACGACAACGGCGGAGTGCACATCAACTCGGGGATCCCCAACCGCGCGTTCGCCGTGGCGGCGACGACCCTCGGCGGGAAGGCGTGGGAGCGCGCAGGGCAGGTCTGGTACGACGTGCTGACCGGGGGCGTCCTCACCGCGACGGCCGACTTCGAGGCGTTCGCCGCGCTCACCGTGCAGGCCGCCGCCGAGCGCTACGGATCCGGCTCCGAGGTCGAGGCCGCCGTGCGCACCGGCTGGACGACGGTCGGCGTGACCCTGTCCGCCTGAGCCGGTCCGATCGAGGGCGGAGGCGGGTAGCATCGCGCGCATGGACGTCATCGTGTCGCGCAGCGGCGGAGTCGCCGGCCTCCGCCGGGTGTGGCGGGTCGACGTCGAGCAGCAGCCCGACGAGGGCGCGTGGCGCGACCTGCTCGGCTCGCTCCCCTGGGACGCCGCCGACGGCGAGTCCCCCGGCCGGGCCGACCGCTTCGTCTACGAGATCCGCGTGCAGACGCACCACGTCCGCCTCGGCGAGACCGAGCTCGACGGAGCCTGGCGCGAGCTGGTCGACCGGGTGAAGAAGGCGCAGCCCCGTTAGGAGCTGCGCCTTCTTCGTGTGCTCGGAGCTACTCGGTGCCGAGCAGATCGATCACGAAGATCAGGGTCTTGCCGGAGAGCGGGTGCCCTCCGCCGGCCGGGCCGTACGCCAGCGCGGGCGGGCAGATCAGCTTGCGGCGGCCGCCGACCTTCATCCCCGGGATGCCCTGCTGCCAGGCGCGGATGAGGTTGTTGAGGGGGAAGTTGATCGACTGGTCGCGGCTCCAGGAGGAGTCGAACTCCTCGCCGGTGTCGTACTCGACGCCGAGGTAGTGGACCTCGACGGTCGAGCCGGGCTGCGCCTCGGCGCCGTCGCCGACGACGATGTCCTCGACGACGAGGGTGTCGGGGGCCGGGCCCTCAGGGGCGTCGACCTCGGGCTTGGTCAGGTTCTCGCTGCTCATGCCTCGATCCTACGGCGCTCGGGAGCGGAGTCTGGGAGCGGGCTGCGAGCACTCACTCCACGAGCGTGAGGCGCTGCGTCGGCCGGGTCATCGCGACGTAGAGCGATGCGGCGCCGCGCTCGCCGGTCTGCGCGATGAGGCGAGGGCGGGCGATGATCACGGAGTCGAACTCGAGCCCCTTGGCGTCGTTCGTCGACAGCACGGCGATCGCACGGTCGAGCCCGGTCGCTCCGCGGCCCACCTCCCGGCCGAACCGCTCCTCGAGGCGCTCGGCGATCGCGGCGAGGTCGTCGTCGGGCGCGATGACCGCGAGCGTCCCCTCCGCCTCGATCGCCCGGTCCTCGACGACGGCCGCCAGCACGCGCTCGGCGAGGCTCGCGTCGCCGCGGTCGCGGATCGTCCGCACCGGCCACTCGGTGGAGCGCACGGCCTCCCCCGGCGTGATCTCCAGCCCGTTCTCGCGCGCCGTCCGCTCGGCGAAGGCGACGATCTGCGCGGGCGTGCGGTAGTTGACCGTCAGCTCCTCCAGGCGCCACGGCGCCGCCTCCACTCCCCGGCCCTGGCGGCCGAAGGTGTCGCGGAGCGCGGCGTCCCAGCTCGAGGCGGCGGAGGCGCCGGACGCCTGCGCGACGTCGCCCACGATCGTGAACGAGCGCATCGGGCAGCGGCGCAGCAGCACCCGCCACTGCATCGGCGAGAGCTCCTGCGCCTCGTCGACCACGACGTGCCCGTAGGTCCAGGTGCGGTCGGCCGCGGCCCGCTCGGCGGTGGTGCCGAGCACAGAGCGCTCGGCGAAGCCGGCCGCGAGGTCCTTGGCGTTGACGAGGCCGTCGACGCCCATGTTGCGGATGGCGGCCTCCGCGTTCTCGACGTCGCGCTTGCGCTGCTCCTTCTCGGCCTTCTTCGAGGCGTCGGCGAGGTCGTCGTAGGCGCCGAGCAGCTCCGCGGCCTCGTCGAGCAGCGGCACGTCGGAGACCGTGAACGGAGCGTCGCGGTCGCGGCGGAGGAGGGAGCGCTGCGCGGCGGTCCAGCGCGGCGTGAGCGTCGCGAACCAGTTCGGACGGGCGTAGAGGTCCTGCAGCAGCTTCTCGGGGGTCAGCGGGATCCACGCGGTGTTGAGAGCGACGCGGACGTCGTGGGCGGTCCGCACGTCCTCGCGCAGCACCGCCTCGTCGGCCTCGTCGACCGTGCTGCCGTGGCTCCGCAGCTGATCGGCGAGCTGGCGGGTGAGCTGCGAGAGCAGCGTCTTGACGAAGGAGACGCGCGCCTCGTTGTGCGGCTTGCGAGTGTCGCGCGCCCGGGTGATCGCGCGCTCCACGTCCTGCGGCTCCAGACGGAGCTTCTCGCCGTTGACGTCGAGCACCTGGGTCTCGGCCGGGACGGTCTGGCGGGAGCGGACCGCGCGCTTGAGCAGCTCCGCCATCCGCGCCGAGCCCTTCACGCGGGCGACCGCGGGCACGTCCTCCTCGACGAGGTCGAGGCCCGGGTAGAGCTGGCCGAGCGTCGAGAGGACGACGCCCGTCTCGCCGAGCGAGGGCAGCACCGCCTCGATGTAGCGGAGGAAGGACCGCGAGGGGCCGACCACGAGCACGCCGGAGGAGGCGATGCGGTCTCGGTAGGAGTACAGGAGGTAGGCGGCCCGGTGCAGGGCGACCGCGGTCTTGCCGGTGCCCGGCCCGCCCTGCACGACGAGCACGCCGCGCAGCTCGGACCGGATGATGCGGTCCTGCTCGCTCTGGATGGTCGCGACGATGTCGTGCATCCGGCCGGTGCGCTGAGCGCCGAGAGCCGCCATGAGCGCGCCCTCGCCCTGCAGCACGGTGCCCTCGCGCAGCAGCTCCTCGTCGAAGACCTCGTCCTCGAAGCGGAGGACCTCGCGGCCCCGAGTGGTGAGGTGGCGCCGGGCGCGCGTCCCCATCGGCCGGGCGGCGGTGGCCTGGTAGAACGCGGCCGACTGCGGGGCGCGCCAGTCGAGCAGCAGCGTGTCCTGCTCCTCGTCGCGCAGGCCGATCCGGCCGATGTAGCGGTGCTCGGCGTCGGCGTCCGCGAGCGTCAGCCGGCCGAAGGCGAGCCGGTCGTCGGCGCCGGTGAGCGAGCGGATGCGGTCCTCGTAGAGCCGCGCGTACGCGTCGCGCTCGGAGCGGCTCTGGTGGTTGCCGCCGACGCTCTCGATGCGGACGGTGTCCAGAGCCTCGCGGGCCTGGGCGATCAGCTCGTCGAGGCGGGCGTAGAGCGCCGCCACGTAGTCGCGCTCCCGAGAGAGCTCGGTGGCCTGCACAGTGCTGCCGTCCGTCATCGTCCGCCTTCCGAGGGTCCGCCGCCGCGGGCCGGGAGGCGCGGGATGCGCTCCGGGGGCCGCGGGAAAACAGGCGGTCCAGTCTACCGAGCGATCCGAAGCGGCCCGTCCCGACAGCGGGATCCGGATGCCTCTTGCGCTCGGCGCCGCGGAGGAGCATCCTCTCTCTCACGAAGAGCTCGACGCCCCGTCCGAGCAGCCGGCCCTGCCGCTGCCGCAGGGCGTCGAGCTCTTTCTCGCGGGAGCCCGTCCGCCGTCCGGTCATCGACCGGGAAGAGAACCGGACGGCCCCGCGTTGCACGCCCCATGGCCACTCCGAGCAGCAGCGTCACCGCCCCCTCCCGCGCCTCGATCGACCTCACGGAGTCGGCGCGCGCCAGCTGGGAGTCGTGGCTCGCCCGACGCGTCGAGCGCGTCACCGGACCCCGGGGCGATCTCGCCCTCGTCGAGACGCGCTGGCTCGAGCCCGGCGAGAGCGTCGACGACGAGCAGGCGCTGACCGGCTACGGCCCCTCGGCGACCCTGACGCGGATGCGCCGCGAGAACCTCGACACCGGCGAGCCGGAGTACGGCTACCGCGTCTGGGACGCGGCCTCCGACGGCATCCGCTCCTTCGACGCCATCGAGACCTTCCCGTTCGACGCCGCCTGGGTGCTCGAGGCGTGGTTCGAGCCGGTCGCCGAGGACCGCACCGTCCCGTTCGAGCACCTGCGCGACAACGGCGCCACCCGCGAGCTCGTCGTGCCCGGCGACATCACCTTCTCGCTCGTGGACGACGGGCGCGCCCGCGAGTACACGGTCGCGGCGTTCGACGACGGCGGCACGCTCCTCGTCCCGTTCGGCGATCCGACCAACCGCAGCGACGACCCGGAGCTCGCGAGCTACCCCGTCGGCCGCTTCCTCGTCGTGCAGCGGATCGGCGGCGCGGCCGACGCGGGCACCCCCGGTCCGGTGCTCCTGGACTTCAACCGGGCGTACATCCCGCCGTGCGGCTTCTCGCCCCACTACAACTGCCCGCTGCCGCCCGCGCAGAACCGGCTCGGCGTGCCCGTGACGGCCGGCGAGCGCCGCGTGCGCAGCGCCTCCGCCTAGCGCGCCGGGGCTGAGCGGGGGCGGCCCCGGCTCAGCGGGTGAGCACCGCCCGGCGGGCGACGAGCTCGTCGAGCAGGACCTGCTCGTCGACCGCTCCGGTGCGTCCGCCGCGGCCGAGCAGGAGGTGCTGCCGGTGGTGCGCGAGCCGCGTCGCCGAGCGGAGGAAGTCCCGCATCGCCCGCGGCCGGTCCCCTCCCGCGCTCCGGGCCCAGCGAGCGGCGGTGCGGCGCCCCTCCGCGGTGCCGATCATCCGCACCTCGGCCGGCGAGAGCCAGCCGGCGACGGCGTAGTCGTCGAGCCGCTGGAGCGTCACGCGCCGCTCCTGCCGGCGCAGCAGCACCACCACGACCACGGCGACCGCGAACAGCGGCACCTGGACCACGCCGTAGAAGCCGAACCAGTCGGACACCAGGAACGACGAGCCGTTCCAGAGCGCGTGCAGGAACGCGGCGAGCGCCAGCCCGAGCAGGGCGATGGGCAGCCGCGCGACGGCGGGCCGGTTCGAGGCGAAGCCGAGGGCCGCGCCCGTGCAGGCGGTGAAGAGCACGTGCGCGAAGGGCGAGAGCACCCCGCGGAGGAAGAAGGTCACGGCGAGCGAGCCGAGACCGCCCTCCACCAGCGCGCTGCCGAAGTAGAGGATGTTCTCGACGAAGGCGAACCCGGAGGCGACGAAGGCCGCGTAGACGATGCCGTCGACGGGCCCGTCGAAGGTCCGGCGCCAGATCAGCAGGACGAGGAGGACGCCGATCCCCTTGGCCGTCTCCTCGACCAGCGGCGCCTGGATCACGGCGCCGACGAAGTCGGATCCGCTCGGCTGCTGCCCGGACGCGTAGACGGCGATCTGCACGCCGAGGTCGACCAGGAGCGCGATCGCGACGGACCCGGCCGCGCCCCAGAGGAACGCGAACCACAGGCCCAGCGCCGGCTCCGGCTCCCACCGGTCGACCCAGCGGACGCCCAGCAGGACCACGGTCAGCGGGACGAGGGCGATGACCGCGCAGATCCCCGCGGCGCTGACGCCGAGTCCGAGGACCACGTAGGCGAGCACGAGCAGCAGCAGGATCCCGAGGAGCGCCACGCCGATCGAGCCGAGCACGGTCGGCACGACGGAGGGGCGGGCGGTGGCGGGCGGTGCGGGCGGCGGATAGGCGCTCATGGGGCCGACAGTAGGGCACGGGCGGGGTGCGCTGTCGGCGGTTGACACGCGCCGGGCGCGTGGAGGAGGGCCGGGGTGCGGACGCCCGTGTCCGATTCCCGCTCCTGCTCGACGTCGCCGCGTGCGAGGCTCGAGGCGTGCCCGACTCCGATCCGCTCTTCGAGGAGCGCTACCGCGCCGTCGCCTCCCGCGACTCCCGGTTCGACGGGCGGTTCCTGACCGGCGTGCACTCCACCGGCATCTACTGCCGTCCGAGCTGCCCCGCCATCACGCCGCGGCGCGCGAACGTGCGCTTCTACCCGACGGCCGCCGCCGCGCACGAGGCGGGGCTCCGCGCCTGCAAGCGCTGCCTGCCGGACGCCGTCCCCGGCTCCCCCGAGTGGAACCTGCGCGACGACACGGCGGCGCGCGCCATGCGTTTGATCGCCGACGGAGTGGTCGACCGCGAGGGGGTCGAGGGGCTGGCCGCCCGGCTCGGCTACGGCGCGCGCCACCTCGGCCGCATCCTGCGCGAGGAGCTGGGCGCGCCTCCGCTGGCCCTCGCTCGCGCCCAGCGCGCCCAGACCGCCCGGCTCCTGCTCACGAGCACCGACCTGCCCGTGTCCGACGTCGCCTTCGCCGCCGGCTTCACGAGCATCCGGCAGTTCAACGCGACCCTGGCGGAGGTGTACGAGCGGACCCCGACGGCCCTGCGCGCCTCGGCCCGCGGCACGCGCTCCGAGGCGAGCGTCCACGACGGCGCGACCACGCTGGAGCTCCGGCTGGCAGTGCGGGCTCCGTTCGATCCCGAGGTGCTCGACGTGCTCGGCGGCACCGCGCTCCCGGGCATCGAGGAGGCGTCCCCCGGCGGCTACGCGCGCTCGCTCGTCCTGCCCGGGGGCGCGGCGCTGATCCGGCTGGCGGCGGACGGGGAGAGCGTCCGCTGCAGCGCGACGCTCGTCTCCGTCGCCGACGTCGGGCCGCTGGTCGCCCGGGTGAGGCGGCTGCTCGACCTGGACGCGGACGCCCGCGCCGTGGACGAGGCCCTCGCGGCCGATCCCGCACTCGCTCCGAGCGTCGCCGCCCGCCCCGGTGTCCGCGTGCCCGGCTCCGTCGACCCGGCCGAGACGCTGGTGCGCGCGCTGCTCGGCCGGCGGGAGGCCGCACGGCTGGTCGCGGCGCTCGGCGCGACGCTCCCGGAGTCCGTGGCGAGCGGATCGATCGCACGCGCCTTCCCCTCCCCCGCGGTGATCGCCGAGCACGCCGCCGACGTGCTCCGCGGATCCGCCGACGTGCTGGTGCGGACCTGCACGCTGCTCGCCGAGGGAGCCCTGCGGCTCGACGCCGACCGGGAGGAGCTCGCCGAGCAGCTGCTGGCGGTCCCCGGGATCGACGCGGCGACGGCGGCCGAGGTGGCACAGCGGGCGACCGGAGATCCCGACGTCCTGCTCACCGGGGATCCCGTGCTCCGGCGGGGCGCGGCGGCGCGCGGCCTGCCCGCCGGCGAGCGCGGGCTGGCCGAGGCCGGGCGCCGCTGGGCGCCCTGGCGCAGCTACGCCGGGGCGCGCCTCGCGGCCGCGGTCACGCCTCCGGCGCGGGGTCGATGATCGGGAGCGCCGCGGTCATCGCCTCGATGCCCGAGAGTCGGGCCGGCGAGATGAGCCTCATGACCTCTTCGCGCGACATCAAGCCCGCCTCGACCACCAGGTCGGCGATGTTGCGGCCGGTCGCGAGGGCGGCCTTCGCGAGGGCGGCGGACGCGGTGTAGCCGATGCTCGGGGTGAGCGCCGTCACGACGCCGACCGAGGAGGCGACCATGGCCTCGAGCCGGTCGACGTTCGCGGTGATGCCGTCGATGCAGTTCTCGCGGAGCGTCCTGCAGGCCTGCGTCATCCAGGTGATGCTCTGCAGCAGCGAGTGCGCGATCACAGGCTCGAAGGCGTTGAGCTGGAGCTGACCCGCCTCGGCCGCCATCGTGACCGTGACGTCGGCCCCGGCCACCGAGTAGGCGACCTGGTTGACCACCTCGGGGATGACCGGGTTCACCTTGCCGGGCATGATGCTGGATCCCGCCTGGCGCGGAGGCAGGTTGATCTCGCCGAAGCCGGCCTGCGGGCCCGAGGAGAGGAGCCTCAGGTCGTTGCAGATCTTGGACAGCTTGATCGCGGAGCGCTTGAGCGCGCTCGAGAACGACATGAAGACGCCGGTGTCGCTCGTCGCCTCGACGAGGTCCTGCGCCATCTCGAGGTCGAGGTCGGTGATCTCGTTGAGGTGGCGGACAGCGGCCGCGCCGTAGCGCGGATCGGCGGTGATGCCGGTGCCGATCGCGGTGGCTCCGATGTTGACCTCGGCGAGCAGCCAGATGGTCTCGGAGAGACGGGCGTGGTCCTCGCCGAGGGTCGTCGCGAAGCCGTGGAACTCCTGGCCGAGCGTCATCGGCACCGCGTCCTGCAGCTGCGTGCGGCCGACCTTCAGGACGCTGCCGAACTCGACCGCCTTGCGGGAGAACGACTCGCGCAGCAGCGCCAGCTCGTCGAGCAGGCGGCGCAGCGACCAGGTCATCGCGATCTTGATCGCGGTCGGGTAGACGTCGTTGGTGGACTGGCTGCGGTTGACGTCGTCGAGGGGGTGCAGGTGCGCGTAGTCGCCCCGCTCGAAGCCGCCGATCTCGAGTGCGACGTTGGCGACGACCTCGTTCGCGTTCATGTTCGTCGAGGTGCCGGCGCCGCCCTGGATCACCCCGACCACGAACTGGTCGTGGAACTCGCCGTCGATGATGCGGCGGCACGCGGCCTCGATCAGCTCGGCCTTGGCGGGGGCGAGGGTGCCGAGCTCGGTGTTGGCCCGGGCGGCCGCGAGCTTGACCGTCGCGAGGGCCCGGACGAGATCGGGGTAGATCGAGATGGGGCGCTTCGAGATCGGGAAGTTGTCGAGGGCCCGCGCCGTGTGGATGCCCCAGTAGGCCTCGGCGGGGATCTCCATCGAGCCGAGGGAGTCGCTCTCGGTGCGCGTGGCGGGGGTCTCGGTGTCGTCCAGGGCTCTGCCTTCCGGGTCGCGGTCGGGGAGGGTGCTCGGTGCGAGGGTCACGTCCAGCTCCGTTGCTGTCGTCGTGCGGCCCCGGAGGGTGCAGGGGGCTCGCGAACTGCGCGGCCAGCCTATCGCCGGGGCGCGGGGCGGCGGCGGACGCGGGCGCGGAGCGTCCGGTCGACGGGCGCGGAACGACCGCGCCTCCCGCCGCCGGAGCGGACAGGAGGCGCGGGACGCGGGAAGCGGCGGATCAGCGGTAGTCGCTGCCCGACGCGAGGGCCGCGAGCGGCACGAGCACGACCACGACGAGCACGGCGATCGCGAACAGCAGGACGAGGCCGAGCATGACGGAGTTGAGCACGATGCCCCAGATCGAGAGCGTGCGGCCGGTCGGCTCCCTCCGCAGGCCCAGGATGCCGAAGACGAGGCCCGCGGCCGGAGCGATCACGGTCAGTCCGAAGAAGACCGAGGTGACGCCGAGGATCAGGCTGGTGAGCGAGAACGGGGTCGAGGGCGCCGGGGCGAGGGCCGCGGGCGGGACGGCGGGGGTGCCGTAGGGGGCGCGGGCCTGCTGCGAGGAGGCGGACTCCTCGGCGGCGGGGCGCTCCCCGGCGGACGGCCGCTCCTCGGTGAGGACGGCGGTCGCGCCCAGGTCCACGGTCGGCTGCTCGTCGGCGGGGGTGGAGAGGCGGGCGGTGCGGTCGTCGGTGGTCACGGTGTGCTCCTTCTCGGGTGCCGGTCGCCCGGCGGGATGCGGTCCCGCCGGGCGGGGCGGCGGTGCTGCCGGTGTGCTCCGGCGATGCCTCCACGCTACGGACGAGCCCGGACCCGCCCCATCCGGGGAACCCCCGGAACTCGGGGGCGATCCCCCGCCTCGAGGCGGGGGCGGGTGCGAGACTGGTCCCGGCGCGAGGAGGCGGCGACGATGGACGACGACGAGCTGCGGCACCGCACCCGGGACCGCAAGGGCGCCCGGGCCGTCTGGTTCGCCGGGCTCTCGGCGCTCGCCGGCTTCGTGGTGATCTCCCCCGTGATCTCCCTCACGGCGACCGTGATGGTGTGGGGGTCGCGGCGGCGGATCGGCACCCTCAGCGACCGGAACGGCCTGGTCGCCGTCAACTGGCAGCTCACCTACCTCGCGCTCCAGCTGATGCTGGTCCCGCTGCACCTCGCGCTGGTGTCGGTGCGCGACTCGCTCGGCGCCGACTGGCCGCTCGCGACGATCTCGGCGATCCTCGCGCTGGCCGTGCTCAACCTCGTGCTGTGCGTCGTCCTCGGAGTCCGGTCCGGCCAGGGCCGCACCGTGCGCCTCTGGATCGCCGTGCCCTTCGCCCGCTCCACCCGTCCGCCGCGCTGACCGTCCGGGGACACCGGGCCCGGCGGCTCTCCGCTCCTGGGACTCCGCCCGGCGTGTCCGCGGCGCGGTGCCCCCTCGACCCTGCGGCGGCGGGCAGGGTGGTGGAGTGATCGCCTTCCCTCCGCCCGTGTACGTCGTGGCCGACGACGGAGTGCGGCTGGCCACCTACTCCGTCGGCGAGGAGAGCGCCCCGACCGTCCTCGCCGTGCACGGCTTCGCCTCCCACGCCGTGCTCAACTGGGAGACGTCGGGCTGGCTGCGGACGCTGCACCGGGCCGGGTACCGCGTCGTGGCGCTCGACCAGCGCGGGCACGGCGCGAGCGAGAAGCCGCACCACTCCGACTCCTACAGCGTGGACGCCATGGTGGCCGACCTGGTGCGGGTGCTCGACTCCTACGACCTCGAGGCGCCCCACGTCCTCGGCTACTCCCTCGGCGCCCGGATGAGCTGGGTGCTGGGGCTCGAGCACCCGGAGCGGCTCGCATCGCTGAGCCTCGGCGGGCTGACGGTGGGCGAGCCCCTCCGCTCCTTCGACGCGGAGGCGGCCCGGGCCCGCGTCGCCTCCGGCGGCGAGATCGACGACGGCTTCACCCGCGCCTTCATCGGCCTGGCGGAGGGCGTGCAGGGCAACGACCTCGCGGCACTGGTGGCGGTGGCCGACGGCGTCCGCGGCGGGGCGCACCCGGAGCACGGGCGGCACCCCGGCCTGCCGACGCTGCTCGTGACCGGCGGCGCGGATCCGATCGCTCCCGGCGGAGAGCTGCTGGCGGCGGAGGCGGGGGCGCGGTTCGTGAGCGTCCCCGGCCGCGACCACACCAGCACCGTGCCCGCGCGGGGCTTCAAGGACGCGGTGCTGGCGTTCCTGGCGGAGCAGCGCTGAGCCGGCCCCTCGCCGGACGGGAGCACCGCGAGCGCCGAGGCCCGCGGCGTAGCATCCCCCTCATGCAGGCGATCCGCATCGAGAACCCCGGCCCCGACTCCCGACTCGTGCTGGAGGAGGTGCCGACGCCCTCCCCCGGACCCGGCGAGGTCCTCGTCCGCGTGGCGGCCGCCGGCGTCAACCGCGCCGACCTCGGCCAGCGCGGCGGGGTCTACCCGCCGCCGCCCGGCGCCTCCGAGATCCTCGGCATGGAGGTGTCCGGCACGGTCGTCGCGCTCGGCGAGGACGCGACCGGGTTCGCGGAGGGCGACGAGGTCTGCGCGCTGCTCTCCGGCGGCGGCTACGCGGAGTACGTCGCGGTCGACGCGGGCCTGGTGCTGCCGGTGCCGGACGGCGTCGGCCTCGTCTCGGCCGCCGCCCTCCCGGAGACGACGTCCACCGTCTGGTCGAACCTCGTGATGGTGGCCGGGCTCGGATCCGGCGACACCGTCCTCCTCCACGGCGGCGGGAGCGGGATCGGGACCACGGGCATCCAGATCGCCGCCGCCCTCGGCGCCCGCGTCGCCGTCACGGCCGGCAGCCCCCGCAAGCTCGAGGCGTGCCGCGCGCTCGGGGCCGACGTCCTGATCGACTACCACGAGGAGGACTTCGTCGAGCGGATCCGCGAGGCGACCGGCGGGCGCGGCGTCGACGTGATCCTCGACCCCGTCGGCGGCGACTACCTGGCCCGAGACCTGGAGGCGCTGGCCGTGGGCGGGCGCGTGGTGTTCATCGGCAACCAGTCCGGTGCGCTGGGCTCGCTCGACCTCGGGGTGCTGATGCGCAAGCGCGGGGCGGTGCACGCCACGACCCTCCGCGCCCGGCCCCTGGAGGAGCGGCGCGCGATCGTCGCGCAGGTGCGCGCGGAGGTCTGGCCGCTGGTCGCCGCCGGGACGGTGCGCCCGGTGGTGGACGAGGTGGTCCCGCTCGCCGAGGCCGAGCGGGCGCACGACGTGATGCGCTCCTCCGGCCACATCGGCAAGCTGCTGCTCACCCCGTGACGCCCGACACCGGAGGAGGCCCCCGCCGCCGGCGGTGAGCGGGAGCGGGGGCCTCCTCCGGTGATGCCCTGCGGCGGGGCGTCAGACGGCGGAGCGCAGGAGTCCGAGCGAGCGGTTGATGCCGTCGACGTCGACCGCGGCCGGATCGAACGAGGCTCCGGCGGCGAGGCCGAGTGCCTCGAGCGCCTCCGCGTGGTCGGCCGAGGACGGATCGGTCGCCGCCCGCACCGTGTCGGCCCAGGCCGCGGGGCCTCCCGGCACGTCGAGCGGAGCCGCGCCGCGCGCGCCCGTGCAGCGCGGCAGAGCCGTCGACAGCGGCGCGATCGCCTCCAGGCGGATGACGTGGCGCCACTCGTCCTCGAGGTCGTAGACGTAGAAGAGCTCGTCCTGCTCCTGCTCGAGGACCTCGGCGAGCGCGACGCCCGCCTCGTCCACGAGGTCGGCGCCGAACTCCTCCGCGTCGGACGGTGAGCCGATCGGAGCCTGCTCCTCGTCGGGCACGCCCACGCTGAAGTAGTGCGGCTGCGCGTCGGTCCAGCCCAGCGAGAGCTGGAGCGCGAGGTGCAGATCGCGCAGCGACGACTCGGAGGAGAGCTCGAGGCGTCGCCAGACGACGGGCTTGGTCCCGAGCAGGGCGACGTGGAGCGCGTAGGCCGTCGCCGTGTCCTGGGTCGCCTCGTCGAGGATCTCGAGGCGGGTGGCCTCGCGCTCGCCGAGGAGGACGACCGTCGCGCGGACGACGGAGGCGAGGACGGGCGCCAGGCCCTCCGGCACGGCGTAGCCGAACTCGGGCGAGTGCAGCAGCAGGCCGAGCTCGGCGGTGTCGTCGAGCATCCGCTCGGCCGTGCCGACCATGCGCTCGCGCTCGTCGAGGGCCTCGTCGAGCGAGACTCCGGAGTCGGCGGCCAGCTCGTCGACCAGCTCGCCGACGACCAGGCCCGGATGGATCTCGGCCTGGCAGGCGACGGCGATGCGGACCAGTGCGGCATCGGTGGTGGTGACCGCGCGCTCCTCCGGGGAGAAGGCGCCGTCCTCGGTGTCGGCGGCCGCCAGCGCGGTCTGGGCGCTGAGGATCCACTGCTCGAGGAAGCGGGCGACGTAGGCGACGCGCTCGGCGGCGGCCTCGTGCGCATCGGAGCTGCGCCAGAGCACGGCGGCCTCGCCGAGACCTGCGGCGGATCCCTCCTGCTCGAGCACCGCGGAGCCGACCAGCGCGTCCCACCAGGCCGAGACCGGGATGCGGACGGAGTCGTCGCTCGGGGTGGATCCCGCGGAGGAGATGCCCGCCTCGACCGCGATCTCGCGGGCGGCGCGCTCGGTGAGGGTCGCGCCGTCGTCGGCGGCGAGGTGCTCGACCACGACGTCGGCGGCGTGCACGAGAGCCGTGGCGCGCACGGCGGAGAGCTGCTCCTCGGCCGGGACCTCGTCGAGCTCGGCGAGGTCGTCGAGCACGGCCTCCACGAAGGAGCCGGCGAGGTCGAGGACCTCGTCGAGGACGGCCTGGCACTCGTCCAGCTCCTCGTCGGTGCCGGTCCAGAGGTCCTCGTCGGTGAGGAAGTCGAGGAAGTGCTCGACGACCTCGGCGACGGTGAAGAGGGTGTCGTCGAGGTCGGCCTCGCTCTCCTCCCCCGACAGGTCGGCCTCGATCTGGTCGAAGACGGCCTCGAGCAGCTCGGCGTCGGGGTGGGCGAAGGAGCCGCGCGGGCGCAGGTCGCGGGTCATCGCGAAGAGGTCGGTCAGCACCTCGACGGCCTCGTCGGCCTCGAGGTGCTCGTGCTGCATTCCCACCTCGGCGAGGTGCGAGCGGTACCAGCTGCGGAACCGCACCATCAGCGCGGTCTCGGCCGTGCGGCCGCCGCCCTGACCGCCGGACCCGCCCTGACCGCCTCCGGATCGTCCCTGGTTGCGCTTCTTGCCCATGATTCCTCCGCGACCGCTCCACTCACGACGAAGCGCTCCAGCCTACCCAGTGCGGGCGCGCGGCGGCACGCGCGGTCGCCCCCTGTTCACCCTGTGCGCACCGGGTCCGCTCCCTCTGATGCGGCCGATCGCCCGAGTCCCGGGATCAGCGCGCTGTGGGAGTCCTCGCCGCCCGGGCCCCTGCCACACGGGTCGCGATGATGAGAAATCTCGCAGCGATCGGGCGGCGAGGCTTGCGCTCGGACCCTCCGCTTCGGTGGAGTGTCCGGATGACCGACACGACGGACACCGCCGAGACCGCTCCCGGGAAGGCGTCGCTCAAGCGGGTGATCACCGGGCCGCTGCTGTTCGCCTTCATCGTGGGCGACACGCTCGGCGCCGGCATCTACACCCTGGTCGGCACGATGGCCGAGGACGTGGGCGGCGTGATCTGGCTGCCGCTGCTGATCGCGCTGGTCGTCGCCCTGCTCACCGCGGGCACGTACGCCGAGCTGATCACCAAGTACCCGCACGCCGGAGGAGCGGCGCGCTACGTGGACCGCGCGTTCGGGAAGCCGTACCTCTCGTTCCTGATCGGCTTCCTGATGATGGCCTCCGGCATCACGACGGCCGCCTCCCTGGCGAACGCGTTCGCCGGCGACTACCTCGGGGCTCTGCTGGACGTGCCGCCGATCCCCACCGCGATCGTCTTCATCGCGATCCTCACCCTGGTGAACCTGCGCGGGGTGAAGGAGTCGCTGACGGCGAACCTGGTCGCCTCGGTGATCGAGGTGAGCGGACTGGTCATCGTCATCGTCTGCGCCGCGGTCTTCTTCGGCTCCGGCGACGGCGACGCCTCCCGCGTGCTCGAGTTCAACCCCGACGTCGCTCCGCTGCAGGGGGCGTTCGCCGCCTCGATCGTCGCCTTCTTCTCGTTCCTCGGATTCGAGGCCGCGGCGAACATGGCCGAGGAGGTGCGGAACCCCTCGAAGGTCTACCCGCGGGCCCTCTTCGGTGCGCTGATCACCGCCGCCGTGGTCTATCTCCTGATCGCGCTCGGCGCCGTGATCGTGCTGCCGAACGACGAGCTCGCGGCCTCCAGCGGCCCCCTGCTGGACGTGGTCGCGGCGAGCGGAGTGGCGGTGCCGCCGTGGCTGTTCGGCCTGATCGCGCTGGTCGCCATCGCGAACGGCGCTCTGCTGTTCATGGTGATGGCGTCGCGGGTCGGCTTCGGGCTCGCCACCTCCGGGCTGCTGCCGAGCGCTTTCGGGAAGGTGCTGCCGGGCCGCCGCACGCCGTGGGTGTCGATCGTGGTCGTCGGCGGAGTGACGATGCTGCTCAGCCTGATCGGCGACGTCGGCACGCTCGCCGAGACGACGGTGCTGCTGCTCCTGCTGGTGTTCATCGCGGCGAACGTGTCGGTGCTGGTGCTGAAGAAGGACCGCGTCGACCACGCCCACTACTCCGTGCCGCGGGTGGTGCCGGTGCTCGCGACCATCGCGAGCGTGGTGCTGCTGACGCAGCAGACGGGCGTGGTCTGGCTGGCGACAGCGGGCTACGTGGTCGTGGGGACGCTGCTGTTCCTCGCCACCCGCCTGGGGAAGCGGAAGCACGCGGAGCGGACCCCGGAATGATCCGGGCCAGCGGCGATCCGTCGCGAGCGGCTTGTCCGCGGATCCCCTGCGGGCCGTCCGCGGCGGATCGATCGCGGGGGGCGGTGAGGAGTGGGATCGTGAGGCTATGACCGTCACGCTCGAGCCGATGCCCGCCGCCGCTCTCGCCGCCTGGATGCGGGTCCAGCGCTCGGCGTACATCGAGGACCGGATGCGGGCGGGCGACGACGAGGCGGCCGCGACCCGCAACGCCGACGCCTCGTACGAGAAGTACTTCCCGGGCGGCTCCCCCGCCGCCGGGCACGACGTGCTCCTCGTCTCCGAGGACGGCCGCGCGGTCGGGTCGCTCTGGCTCGGCCCGCACCCGAGCGGACTCGAGGGCGTCGGGTACGTCTGGGACGTGCAGATCGACGCCGCCGAGCGAGGCCGCGGCCTCGGCCGGGCGGCGATGCTGCTCGCGGAGTCGCACGTCCGCTCCCGCGGCGGCTCAGCCCTCGCGCTGAACGTGTTCGGCTTCAACACCGCCGCGCGGGCTCTGTACGAGTCGCTCGGCTACGAGACGACGTCCCTGCAGATGCGCAAGCCGCTGGCCTGAGCGGGGCCGCTCGACGCCGGGCAGGGGCACGACCCGGTCGCGCAGAACGCCGCACGCCGTGCTCGAGGGCGGACGCCGACGGGCGCCCACCGACGAGCACGGCGGCGGCGGCGGTGGAACCGCCGGGAATCGGCGGGACCCTGCGGTCAGCTCGTGGAGGCGACGGCGGTCGGGTCGCCGGTGCCGGACGGACGCGGGGCGTCACCCGGTCCGGTCGGCACCGACGCGCCGGTCGGCACCACGGTGCCGCCGGTCGCCATCCCCCGGCCGAAGGCCTGGCCCTGGAGGATCGCGCCGAGGTCGACGCCGGTCGCCGACCTGACGCTGTCGAACGTCGCGGCGAGACCCGCCGCCTGCTCGCGCGCGATGTGGGTGCCGGCCGTGTCGCCGCCGATCAGCGTCACCGAGCCGACGTTCTGGTAGCCCTTCGCGAACTCGGCCATGAGCGAGGGCAGCTGCCCGATGAGCTCGCGACCCAGGATCGCCTCCTGGTTCTCGCGGAGCGCCTCCGCCTCGGCCGCGATGGCCGCCGCGCTCGCCTCGCCCTTCGCGCGGATGGCCTCCGCCTCGGCGGTCGCGTTCGCGCGCAGCGCCTCGGCCTCTGCGCCCGCCTTGGCCCGCAGTGCGTGGGCCTCGGCCTCGGCGCGGGCGCTCACGGCGGCGGCCTCGGCGGCGGCGGACGCCTGGCGCGCCTCCGCCTGGCGCTGGACGGCGTACGCCTCGGCGTCCGAGACCTGCTGCGCGACCTGGCGGTCCGTCTCGGCCTTCTTCTCGCGTCCGTAGGCGTCGGCGTCGGCCTCGGTCTGACGGCGGTACTTCTCGGCGTCCGCGACGCGCTTGACGTCGGCGTCGAGCTCGGCCTGCCGGTTCTCGGCGCGCTGCACGAGGACGGCCTGCTCGCGCTCGGCGCGGGCCAGGTTCTCGGCCTGCTCGGCCTCGGCGTTGGCGCGGCCGACCTCGGACTTGGCGGCGGCGGTGTTCTTGTCGTAGGCGGTCTGCTCGATCAGGTTCGCCTCGTCCGTGGCGAGCTGGCGGGCCTTGACCTCGCGGGCGGCGTTGATCCGCGCGACGTCGGCCTCGCGGCGGACACGCTCGATCTCCTGCGCTCCGAGCGCCTCGATGTAGCCGTTGCGGTCGGTGACGCCCTGGATCGCGAAGGAGTCGAGGACGAGGCCCTGGGCGAGCAGGTCGCCCTTGATGCCCTCGGCGATCTCGTCTCCCAGCTTCTGCCGGTCCTGCATGACCTCCTCGACGCTGAGCTTGGCGACGACGCCGCGGAGGGCGCCCTCGAGCTGCTCGGTCGTGAAGACGTCGATGGACTGGTCCTGCGACGCGAAGCGCTCGGCGGCGGCGCGGACCTGGTCGGCCGTGGACCCGATCTTGACCAGGGCGACGCCCGCGAGGTGGATGGTCACGCCGTTCTTGGTCTGCGCGACCGGCTCCATCTTGATCTGGCGGGAGCGCAGCGAGATGCGGTCGGACCGCTGGGTCAGCTTGTTCACGAACGCGCCGCCGCCGGTGATGACGGTCATGTTCGAGGTGAGGCCGTCCTCGCCCTTCTGCTTCTTCCCGACGATCACGATCGCCTCGTCGGCCTGCGGCACCTGGTACCAGGCGCGGAAGAGGAAGAAGCCGATGAGGGCGATCAGCAGGAGTGCGCCGACGGCGACTCCGGCGAGGACGATCCAGAGGAGATCCGGTTCCATGGGCGGGCGACCTTTCGTCCGACCCGCGCGACGCGGGTACCTGAGAGACGTACAGGTTCCATCGTGTCACAGCGCCTCGGACGGCCGCGTCGGCCGGAGGGGGGATACTGCGGACGCCGCCGAGAGCGGTTCACCATGAGGCGGGCCCGGAGGAGGACGCCACGAACGAGGGCGTCGCGCGGAGTGCCGCGGAGGAGATCAGTGCTGGGGTACCTGGACTCGAACCAAGAACAACTGAACCAGAATCAGCCGTGTTGCCAATTACACCATACCCCAATGGTCATCCGGAGGTGATCCCGGGACCAGGCGGCGACCGGATCGAGACCCGAGCGCCGAGAGACGACAGTACCCTACGCGGGCATCCCGCTCAAATCGAGCCGCGGACGACGCTGCCCTCGGACTCCGGGGCGGCCTCGCCGAGGCGGGCGCGGACGAGGTCGCGGTTGATCGCGGAGGCGACCTGGGCGCCCGATCCGGCGGCGACGATCAGCTGCTGCGGGCCGGGAGGGGTGACCTCGCCGGCGGCGTAGAGGCCGGGGACGGACGTGCGGCCGCCGGCGTCGACGCGGAGGAAGCCGTCGGCGTCGCGGTCGGGGCCGGCCGCGTCCAGGTAGTCCAGCGCGGGCGTCCAGACGGGGCGGACGAACGCCCCGGTGCGCGGGACGACGTCGCCGTCGACGAGGCGGACGCCGGTCATCTCGGCGCGCTCCCCGGCGAGGTCGGCGACCGGGCGCCGGTCGACCCGGATGCCGATGGAGGCGAGCAGCGACTCGTCGGCGTCGCTCACCGTCCCGACGCCGTTGGTGAAGACGATCAGGTCGGTCGACCACTGCGAGAGGAGCATGGCCCGCTCCGCGAGGTCGTCGGTCTCGCCGATCAGGGCGAGCGCCTCCCCCGCCTTCTCGTAGCCGTCGCACTCCATGCAGCTGTGCACGGCGGTGCCGTAGTAGGCACGCAGGCTCGGGAGCGCGGGCGGCGTCTCGAGGAGCCCCGCGGCGACCACGACGGCGGTGGCGACGACGGAGCGGTCGGCGCTGCCGCGCACGCCCCGGGCGCCGACGACGAACTCGCCGCCGGAGCGCTCGACCGAGGTCACCAGGGCGTTGTGCACCTCGGCGGCCTCGTAGCGCTCGAACTCCTCGCGGCCGAGGCGGCGCAGCTCGAGCGGCGAGATGCCGTCGCGGGTGAGGAACCCGTGCGAGTGCAGGGTCGCGGCGTTCCGCGGGCGGTTGCTGTCGAGCAGCAGCACGCTGCGGCGCGCCCGGACGAGGTTGAGCGCGGTCGAGAGCCCGGCGGGGCCCCCGCCGATCACGACGACGTCGTAGCGTCCGCCGACCGTCTCCGCCACGGTCAGGCCTGCCGGGAGGCGCCGAGGTGAGCGCCCAGGCGGTCGAGGCGGGCGATCGACTCCTGCTTGCCGAGGATCTCCATCGACTCGAACAGCGGCGGCGAGACGCGGCGCCCGGAGACCGCGGTGCGCAGCGGCCCGTAGGCGATGCGGGGCTTGAGGCCGAGGCCCTCGATCAGCGCGGAGGCGAGCGCCTCCTGGATCGAGGCCGTCAGCCACTCGGACGCGGGGACGAGCTCGAGAGCGCCGATCGAGGCGGCGAGCACCTCGCCGGCGTTCGCGGGCAGGCCCTTCAGCGCGTCCTCGTCGTACTCGAGCGCGTCGGAGGAGGTGAAGAGGAAACCGAGCATCCCGGGGGCCTCCCCCAGCAGGCCGATCCGCTCCTGCACGAGGGGCGCGGCGGCGTCGAGCACCGCGCGCTGCTCGGCGGTCGGCTCGCCCGCGAGCACTCCGGCCGCCACGAGGTACGGGATCGTCCGCTCGGTGAAGTCGTCGACGGCCAGGAGGCGGATGTGGTCGCCGTTGATCGACTCGGCCTTCTTGAGGTCGAAGCGGGCCGGATTGGGGTTCACGTCGGCGACGTCGAAGGCGGCGACCATCTCGTCGATCGAGAAGACGTCGCGGTCGTGCGTGAGCGACCAGCCGAGCAGGGCGAGGTAGTTGACCAGGCCCTCCGGGATGAAGCCGCGGTCGCGGTGGTGGAAGAGGTTCGAGGACGGATCGCGCTTGGAGAGCTTCTTGCTGCCGTCGCCCATCACGTACGGGAGGTGCCCGAAGCGCGGGACGAAGGTCGTCACTCCGATGTCGATCAGCGCGTGGTACAGCGCGATCTGCCGGGCGGTCGAGGGGAGGATGTCCTCGCCGCGCAGCACGTGGGTGATCTGCATGATCGCGTCGTCGACCGGGTTCACCAGCGTGTAGAGCGGCTGGCCGTTGGGGCGCACCACGACGAAGTCGCTGAAGGAGCCGGCGGGGAACGTGATCGGGCCGCGGACCAGGTCGTCGAAGGACAGGTCGGCGTCCGGCACGCGCAGGCGCAGCGCCGGGGCGCGGCCCTCGGCGCGGAAGGCGGCGCGCTCCTCCTCGGTGAGATCGCGGTCGTGGTTGTCGTACCCGTGCTGCTTCGCGCGGCCGGCCGCCTCGTTGCGCGCGTCGATCTCCTCGGCCGTGGAGTAGCTCTCGTAGAGGTGCCCCGAGGCCGTCAGGCGCGCGATCACGTCGAGGTAGACATCGGTGCGCTCGGACTGCCGGTACGGGCCGTGCGGGCCGCCGACTCCGACGCCCTCGTCCCAGTCGAGCTTCAGCCAGCGCAGCGCGTCGAGGATCTGCTCCACGCTCTCCTCGCTGTCGCGGGCGGCGTCCGTGTCCTCGATGCGGAAGACGAACGTGCCGCCGGTGTGGCGCGCGTACGCCCAGTTGAACAGGGCGGTGCGGATGAGGCCGACGTGCGGGGTCCCGGTCGGCGAGGGGCAGAAGCGGACGCGGACGTCGCTCCCGGTCGCGGTCGTGAACGGGTGCGCGTCCGGCGCGCTTTCCAGGGGCGGGGTGAGCTCAGACATACGAGGCCGATCCTACCGGCGGGAGCCGGTGCGGCGCCCGGGATCGCGGGGGCCGTGGCGCCTCCGCCCCGGGCACGGTGCGCGCCTCGCGGCGACTGCTTCTACCGGACAGCACTGCTCCGAGTCAACGGACTCCCCGAGCGAGCAGGAGCAGTGGTGCGCTGACCCCGGGCCTCTCGTCGAGAGGGCCCGAGCGCCGCACCGCAGGCCGCGCCGGGCCTCCGCGCGAGCGTGCCCGGAAGGAGCACTGATGAGCACGATCGATCTCGACCCCCGCACCGACCGCCCGAGCGCCCTCACCGAGGCGGCACGGGAGGAGAAGGACGCCCGCACGCTCTCGCTCTTCCAGGCCGCGGTGAGCGCGGAGGCCGCCGAGGGCGCGCGCATCCGCGAGCGCATCGTGCTCGACCACCTGGGCCTGGCCGAGGCCATGGCCCGCCGGGTCTCCCGGAGCGGAGGCGACTGGGCGGATCTGCGCCAGGTCGCCTACGTGGGCCTCGTGAAGGCCGCCCGCCGCTTCACTCCCGAGCGCGGCGACAGCTTCGCCGCGTTCGCCGTCCCCACGATCACCGGCGAGCTCAAGCGCCACCTCCGCGACCTCGGCTGGATGATCCGGCCGCCGCGCGGCGTGCAGGAGCTGCACCGCCGCTCCGCCGTCGTCGCCGACGAGCTCGCGCAGGAGCTCGGCCGTCACCCCACCGACCAGGAGATCGCCCGCCGCCTCGGAGTGGACGCGACGGAGGTGGCCGACGCGCGCCTCGCGGGGCATCCGCTCTCCCTCGACGAGACCGTGGGCGAGGGCGGCGTCGGCCTGGGCGACACCCTCGGCGGCGAGGACGACCGGCTGCTCGAGATCGACCGGCGGCACGGGCTCGCCGAGGCCCTCGCCGAGCTCGAGGAGGGCCAGCGCGAGCTCCTGCGGATGCGCTTCGTCGAGGAGCGGACCCAGCAGCAGATCGCCGACGCGCTGGGGACGACGCAGATGCAGGTCTCGCGCCTGCAGCGGCGGATCCTCGCGCAGCTCGCCGACCGGCTCGGCGCCCCCTCGCGCAGCCATCAGCCGCGCGCTCCCCGGGCCCGCGTGGCCACGGTCACTCCGGTCCGACCGGCGACGCGGCTGAAGTCCGCCTGAGGTGGGCCTCGGCACGCGACGGGAGCGACGAGAGGGCGGCGAGGACGTCGTCGACCTGGACCGCGAGCAGCGCCGGGTCCGGCTCGGCGGAGAACACGTCGCCGCGGCGGAGGGAGGCGTCGGTCAGCACGACGTGCGGACCCGAGGCCGGAGGACCCCAGGCCTCGGGAGGTGCCGGACCGAAGATCACGACCGAGGGGACGCCGTACGCGGAGGCGAGGTGCGCGGCCCCGGTGTCGACGGTCACCACGACCTCGGCGGCCGCGACGACCGCGGCGAACCCGCTGAGCGCGAGCTCCCCCGCCAGCACCTCGCCCGTGCCGGCGAGCTCGGCGACGCGGCGGGCGCGGTCGGCCTCGTTCGCGCCCCCGGTGTAGACGACGCGGTGCCCCTCGGCGGTGAGGGAGCGGGCCACCGCGGCGAAGCGCTCCTCCGGCCACTCGCGCGAGCCGTAGAAGGCCCCGATGTGCACGACGGCGGCTCCGGGGGCCGAGGCGGGCTCCTCCGGGACGGCGATCGCGACGTCCTCGGGGTCGGCGTCGAGACCGATCGAGTTCACCAGGCGGGCCCAGCGGGCGCGCTCGAGCTCGCCGTCGATCCAGAGCGGCCGCGGGTCCTCCGGGCCCGCGCCCGGGTCCAGCGCCGGGACGCGGAACTCGAGCGTGCGCTCGGGCGCGATCTCGCGCAGCCGCAGCCGCGACTCCGGGCCGTTGCCGTGGAGGTTCACGCCGAGCTCGACGCGGCCGGCGGCCATCGGCAGCGGGTCGTCGAGTCCGTGGAGGGTGGGCACGAGCGCGTCCAGGCCCTCGACCAGGTCGACGATCGGCTCGAGCCAGGGCGTGGTCGCCATGATCAGCCGGTGGTCCGGGAAGCCTCGGCGCAGGGCCTTGAGCGCCGGGACGGCGACGAGCAGGTCGCCGAGCTTGAGGGCGCGCAGCGCGAGGATCTCCGGAGTCCCGTCCGGGGCGGTGAGAGCGCGCACGGCGCCTCCTTCCTGTCGGAGTCCCCGTACCCCGCTGCGCGCACCTCAGACGCGCCGCCCGCAGATGCGAACGACGCGCCCGGACGGACCGACTTCTCCGGAAGGGGGTTTACATCCCCGGTCGAGGGGTACGAGGAGAAGGTGAACGACTCCTCCTCCCGGAGCGCCGACGAGCGCGCGAGGGCCCCGCGCCTGCGGGGGATCCTCTTCGACCGCGATGCGACGCTCGTGGTCGACGTGCCCTACAACGGCGACCCGGCGCAGGTCTCCCCGATGCCCACCGCCCTCGCCGCGGTCGAGCGGGCGCGCGAGGCGGGGCTGGCCGTGGGCGTGGTCACCAACCAGTCCGGGATCGCCCGCGGGATCATCGACCGCGGCCAGGCCGACGCGGTGAACCGGCGCGTGGACGAGCTCTTCGGCGGCTTCGACGTGTGGATGCTCTGCCCCCACGGCCCGGAGGACGGCTGCTCCTGCCGGAAGCCCCGGCCCGGCATGGTGCTCGGCGCCGCCGAGCAGCTGGGACTGCCGGCCCGATCCCTCGCCGTGATCGGCGACATCGGGGCCGACGTCGGCGCCGCCGCCGCGGCCGGCGCCCGTGGAGTGCTGGTGCCGACTCCGATCACCCGCGCCGAGGAGGTGGACGCCGCTCCGCTGCAGGCGGCGACGCTCCTCGAGGCGGTCGAGCTGCTGCTCGCGATGCAGCCCGACGAGGACGCCGAGTGAGGCGCCGCGTGCTCGTCGCCCGCCTGGACAGCGCGGGAGACGTCCTGCTGTGCGGACCCGCCGTTCGCGCGATCGCGGCCGACGCCGAGGTGCTGCTGCTGAGCGGTCCGCAGGGAGCGCCCGCGGCCGCGCTGCTGCCGGGTCCCTCCTCCGTCCGCACCTGGTGGTGCCCGTGGATCGGCGACGCCTCCCGCCCCGTCGACGCCGAGCTCGTCGACGAGCTGCGCGCGATCGTCGAGGAGTTCGCGCCGGACGAGGCCGTGATCCTCACCTCCTTCCACCAGTCGCCGCTTCCGCTGGCCCTGCTGCTCCGCCTCGCCGGTGTCGCCCGCATCACGGGCGCCTCGGTCGACTTCGCGGGCGCCCTGCTCGATGTGCGCCTCGTCCCGGGCGAGACCCTCGAGGAGGACCAGCCGGAGCCGGAGCGCGCGCTCGCGATCGCGGCGGCGGCCGGCTTCGCGCTGCCCGCCGGCGACGACGGACGGCTCCGCGTGCGCCGCGAGGGCGTGCTGCCCGCCGCTCTCGAGGGGATCGGCCCCTACGCGGTCGTGCACCCCGGGGCAGCCGTCCCCGCCCGCGCCTGGCCCGCGGCGAACGCGGCCCGCGCCGTCGAGCTGCTGGCGGACGCGGGCCTCGCCGTCGTCGTCACCGGCGGCCCGGGCGAGCGCTCCCTCACGGCCGAGGTCGCGGGCTCCCGCGGCATCGACCTCGGCGGGGCGACGGACTTCCCCGGCGCCGCCGAGGTGCTGGCCGGCGCCGAGGTCGTGATCTGCGGCAACACCGGCCCCGCGCACCTCGCCGCCGCGGTCGGCACCCCCGTGGTCAGCCTCTTCGCGCCGGTCGTCCCGGCCGTGCGCTGGGCGCCCTACGGCGTCCCGGTCGCGCTGCTCGGCGACCAGGAGGCGCCCTGCGCCGGCTCGCGCGCCCGCGTGTGCCCCGTCCCCGGCCATCCCTGCCTCGCGGGGGTGAGCGCCGAGGAGGCGGTCGCCGCCGCCCTCCGACTCCGACCCACGACTTCCCCGAGAGAGGCCATCGTATGAGGATCCTGCTCTGGCACGTGCACGGCGGCTGGGCGGACGCCTTCGTCCGCGGCGCCCACACCTACCTGCTCCCCACGACTCCGGCCCGCGACGGCTGGGGCCTGGGCACCGGCGGCCGCGACTGGCCGAGCGCCGTCGAGATCGCGCCCGAGGAGCTGCACGACGCCGACGTCGACGCGGTCCTCCTCCAGAGGCCCGATGAGCTCGCCGAGGCCGAGCGCCTGCTCGGGCGACGCCTCGGCCGCGACGTGCCCGCCGTCTACGTGGAGCACAACACCCCCCGCGGGGACGTGCCGGACAACCGCCACCCGCTCGCCGACCGCGACGACCTGCTGATCGTCCACGTCACCCACTTCAACGCCCTGATGTGGGACACCGGATCGACGCGGACGACGGTGATCGAGCACGGGATCCACGACCCGGGCCCTCTCTACACCGGCGAGCTGCCGCACTTCGGCGTGGTCGTCAACGAGCCCGTCCGCCGGGGCCGGGTCGCGGGGACCGACCTGCTCCCCCGCTTCGGCGCCGTCGCTCCGCTGGACGTCTTCGGGATGAAGACCGACCGGCTCGCCGAGCTGCCGGGCCTGGAGGACGTGACGGTCCTCGGCGACGTCCGCACGCAGGCGATGCACGCGGCCCTGGCCCGCCGCCGGGTCTACCTGCACCCGTTCCGCTGGACCTCCCTCGGCCTCGCGCTGCTGGAGGCGATGCACCTCGGGATGCCCGTCGTCGCGCTCGACGTGACGGAGGCGGGGCGCGCCGTCCCGCCCGAGGCCGGAGCGGTCTCGAACGACCTCGACGCCCTCGTCGCCTCGGCCCGGGCGCTCGTCGAGGACCCGGACCGCGCCGCCCGCGCCGGCGCCGTCGCCCGCGAGGCCGCGCTCGCGCGCTACGGCCTCGCCCGGTTCCACCGCGACTGGGACGAGGTCCTCGCCGACCTCCCCGGACGCCGGTCGCCGGAGCCCGCTCTGGAAGGGAGCACCCGATGAAGCAGCACCTCTCCGCCGCGCCCGCGCTGACGATCGCCATGGTCTCGGAGCACGCGAGCCCGCTGGCGACCCTCGGCGGCGTCGACGCCGGCGGCCAGAACGTCCACGTGGCGGCGCTCGCCGACGCGCTCGCCCGCCGCGGCCACCGCGTCGTCGTCTACACCCGCCGCGACGACCCCTCCCTCCCCCGGCGCGTGCCCTTCACCTCGGGAGTCGAGGTCGTGCACATCGACGCCGGACCGCCGCGCCGGGTGTCCAAGGACGAGCTGCTGCCCTTCATGGGCGACTTCGCCGTCGACCTCGCCGAGGAGTGGCTGCAGGAGCGGCCGGACCTCGTGCACAGCCACTTCTGGATGTCCGGGGTCGCCGCGCTCGACGCCTCCGAGCGGGTGGAGCGAGCCACGGGTCGGCGCGTGCCCGTCCTCCACACCTTCCACGCGCTGGGCGTGGTCAAGCGCCGCCAGCAGGGCGCGCTCGACACCAGCCCCGAGGAGCGCGCCTGGCTCGAGCCCGGAGTGGGCCAGAAGGCCGACGGCGTCGTCGCCACCTGCTCGGACGAGGCCTTCGAGCTCAAGGGGCTCGGCGTGCCGACCTCGCGCATCTCGGTGGTGCCCTGCGGTGTCGACATCGACCGGTTCTCGGTCGAGGGCCCGGTCGCGCCCCGCGGCGAGCGCTCGCGGCTGATGACCATCGGACGCCTGGTGCCGCGCAAGGGCATGGGCATCGCTATAGAGGCGCTCGCGCACCTGGTCGCGGCCGGCCACGACGCGGAGCTCGTCGTCGTCGGGGGCTCCGGCTCCGGCGACGCGCTGACCGCGGACCCCGAGTACCAGCGGCTGCACGGCGTGGCCGAGAGCCTCGGCGTCGCGGACCGCGTCGACTTCGTCGGCCAGCTCTCGCAGACCGAGATGCCCGCGATGCTCCGCTCGGCCGACGTCGTGGTCTGCGCGCCCTGGTACGAGCCGTTCGGCATCACTCCGCTCGAGGCGATGGCCTGCGGCGTGCCGGTCGTCGCCTCCTCCGTGGGCGGCCTGATCGACACCGTGGTCGAGGACGTCACCGGGGTCCACGTGCCTCCGCGCGACCCGGTCGCACTGGCCGCCGCCCTCGGCTCGCTGCTGGAGGACCCCGACCGCGCCGGCGCCTACGGGGCCGCCGGCCGCGAGCGCGTCGAGTCCCGCTACTCCTGGGATCGCGTCGCCGCCGACACCGAGCGCGCCTACGTCACGACCCTCGCCGGCCTCGGCGACGAGTCGCTCCTCACCGGCGCCACGAGCGCACCCTCATCCCCCACCACCCGGAAGGCGGCTCCGCGACGATGACCATCGACACCGCGACCATCGACACCGTTCTGGACACCCCGGCCGACGCCGCCCGGCGCCTCGTCGACGACCACGTGGCGCGCGCGCTCGACGCGGTCGCGCAGCTGGAGCGCCACTCCGACAGGATCGCCGCCTGGGGCGTCGAGCTCGCCGACCGCCTGCACTCCGGCGCGCGCCTGCTCGCCGCGGGCAACGGCGGCTCCGCGGCCGAGGCGCAGCACCTCACCGCCGAGCTCGTCGGCCGCTTCGACGGCGACCGCGTCCCCTTCTCCGCCATCTCGCTGCACGCAGAAACGTCGAGCCTGACCGCGATCGGCAACGACTACGGCTTCGACCACGTGTTCTCGCGCCAGGTCACCGCGCACGCCCGGGCGGGGGACGTCGTGGTGCTGCTCTCCACCAGCGGACGCAGCGCGAACCTCCTCCACGCCGCGGAGGCCGCCCGTGCGGCAGGCGCCCGGTCGTGGGCGCTGACCGGCGAGGGGCCGAACCCGCTCACCGAGCTCTGCGACGAGGCGATCGCCCTCGAGGGCCACGGCTCCAATGTGCAGGAGGCGCAGCTGGTGCTCGTGCACGCGCTATGCCGGGCCTTCGAGCACCGGATCCGCGCGCGGACGGCGGCCGCCTCGTGAGCCGCCTGCGCCTCGTCGTCGTCGGCGACGTGATGCTCGACGTCGACCTCTCCGGACCCGCCGAGCGGCTGAGCCCGGACGCCCCCGTCCCCGTGGTCGACGTGTCGGCCCGCAGCGCCCGCGCCGGCGGTGCCGGGCTCGTCGCCCGGATGCTCGCCCGCGACGGGCACGAGGTGACGCTGGTGACCGCGCTCGCCGAGGACTCGGATCCGGACGTGGCGGAGCTGCGCGCCGAGCTGTCCGGCGTCCGCCTGGTCGCCGGGCCCTCGGGAGCGGCGACGCCGGTGAAGACCCGCGTCGCCGCCTCCGGCCAGGCCGTCGTGCGGATCGACCGCGGCTGCGAGACGCCGCCCGTCCCCGGCGTCACCGACGCGATGCTCGCCGCGCTCGCCGACGCCGACGCCGTGATCGTCGCCGACTACGGCCGCCGCCTGACCGAGGAGCCGTCGCTCCGCACGGCGCTCGACGCGCTCACCGTGCCGCTGGTGTGGGATCCGCACCCGCGCGGCTCGCAGCCGGTCGCCGCCACCTCCCTCGCCACCCCGAACCTGGCCGAGGCCACCGCCTTCTCGGGAGCCGTCGGCCGCGGAGTGACGCGCGCCGAGTCCGCCGCGACCACCCTCCTCGAGCGCTGGGGCTGCGGTGCGGTCACCGTGACGATGGGATCCTCCGGCGCCCTGCTGCGCTCCCGCGGCGCCGGCGTCCCGGTCGTCGCACCGGCCGTCGCCGTGCCGCCCACCGACCCGTGCGGCGCGGGCGACCGGTTCGCCGCCTCCGCCGCCGTCGCCCTCGCCGAGGGTGCGAGCACGTCGGAGGCGGTGCAGGCGGCGGTCGCCGCGGCCGGCGCCTACCTCCTCGCGGGAGGGGTCGCCTCCCTCTCCGCTCCCGCCGACCCCGCACCCCTCCACGGCGGCGGGGTGGACGCCCTGCGCGTCGCCGAGTCCGTCCGCGCGGCAGGAGGAACGGTGGTCGCGACGGGCGGCTGCTTCGACCTGCTCCACGCCGGCCACGCCCGCACCCTCTCCGCGGCACGCGCTCTCGGCGACTGCCTGATCGTCTGCCTCAACTCGGACGACTCCGTCCGGCGCCTCAAGGGCGCGGCGCGGCCGATCATCCCCGAGGACGACCGCGTCGACCTGCTGCTCGCGCTCGAGTGCGTCGACGCCGTGCTGGTCTTCGGCGAGGACACGCCGGACGAGGCGCTGCGCCGCATCCGCCCCGACGTCTGGGTGAAGGGCGGCGACTACTCCGCCGAGTCCCTCCCCGAGACGGCGACGGTGGCGGAGTGGGGCGGCCGGGTCCTGACCGTGCCGTACCACCCCGGCCGCTCGACCACCCATCTCGCCGCCGCGCTCGCGCGCGTCGGCTGACCCGCGGCCCACGAGGCCCGCAGACCACCCCCGGAAGGAAACCATGAGCACCACTCCCACCCCCGTCGGCCGCGTCCTGATCACCGGAGGAGCCTCCGGGCTCGGTGCGGCCGTCGCCGCCGCGGTCACCGCCGCCGGCGGCACCCCGATCGTGCTCGACCGCGACGTCTCGTCGGTGAAGGAGGGCGTCGCCGCCTACCAGGTCGACGTCGCGAAGACCCGCGAGGCCGAGAAGGCGGTCGTCGAGATCGCCCGCGAGCACGGCGGGCTCGACGCCGTCGTGACCGCGGCCGGCATCGACCGCTGCGGCCGCCTCGTCGACGTGGAGCCGGAGGAGTGGGAGCGGGTCATCTCCGTGAACCTCCTCGGCACCGCGGCCGTCGTCCGCGCGGCGCTGCCCTTCCTCACCGAGACCCACGGCCGCGTCGTCACCGTCGCCTCCTCGCTCGCGATCAAGGCCGTCTCGGACGCGACCGCGTACTGCGCCTCGAAGTTCGGCGTGCTCGGCTTCACCCGCGCGCTCGCGGCCGAGACCAAGGGCGAGATCGGCGTGACCACGCTGATCCCGTCGGGCATGAAGACGCGCTTCTTCGACGACCGCGACGAGCAGTACAAGCCGGGTCCGGACGCGCTGCTGAACGACCCGGAGAACGTGGCGAACGCCGTCATGTTCGTCCTCGGCCAGCCGCGCGGCTGCGAGGTCCGCGAGCTCGTCATCACGCACGAGGAGGAGCCGTCCTGGCCGTGATCCGCTGATCCGGGCGCGCCCCGGATCCCCCGCCGCGAGACGCCACCTCGGTCCGCACGCCCCGGCGCGTCGCGTACCGAGGCGGCGTCTCGCGGTTCAGCGGGTGGAGGCGAGCACCCCGCGGACGTCCTCGAGCACCGCCTCGACGCCCACGTCGCCGACGAACGTGACGTCGTGCTCGCAGCGCGGAGCGGTCCAGCCGACCTGCGTGGCGTCGCGCCCGCAGACCGGGCAGTGCGTGGTCCAGCTCAGCTGCACCCGGTGGCGCTGCCGCCCGAGGGCCGCGGCGTTGATCGCGTTGCCCACCCAGAAGATCCCGACCGTCGGAGCGCCGACCGCGGCGGCGAGATGGCGGGGTCCGGAGTCGTTGCCGAGTACGAGGTCGGCGAGCGAGAGCAGCGGAGCGAGGTCCGGGAGGTCCACGACGCCCGCCCAGGAGACCGCTCCCGGCGCCCCGGCGACGATCTCGTCGGCGGCGGGCACGTCCGAGGCGTCGCCCACCACCAGCACGCGCGCGCCGTCCGCCAGCAGCTCCGTCGCCACGGCGGCGAAGGAGGCGGCGGGCCAGCGCCGGCGGGGATCGGTCGCGCCGGGGTGGATCAGCACCAGCGGGCCGCCCGCGGGCAGCGCCGCGGCGAGGCGGTCCCGCCGCTCCGGATCCACGGCGAGCGCCGGCTCGAGGCGTGTCGCGGGCGCTCCTGCCAGCCCGACGATCTCGAGCGCCCGCAGCATCTCGTGCTGGTAGTAGACGTAGGGGATCGTGCGCTCGAGCTCCGCGGCGTCGTCGGTGCGCGACCCGACCGTGTGGCGCGCGCCGAGGCGCTGGAGGAACGGGTTGGAGTAGCGCCCGCCGCCGTGCAGCTGCACGGCCAGGTCGAAGCGGCGCGCGCGCATCCGCTCGGTGAAGTCCTCGACGACCCGGGGGTCCTCCCCCTCTCCGTCGCGGACGCCCTGCGCCACCGGCAGGATCTCGACGTCGGCGATCGGCGACTCGACGCCCGTCAGCAGGACCCGGTGCGCGGGCGTCCCGAGCAGGGTGATCTCGGCTCCCGGGTAGGCGGCCGCGAGGGCGTCGACGGCGGGCAGCGCGAACAGCAGGTCGCCGAGTCCGCCGCCGCGCAGGACGGCGATCCTCTCGACTCCGGCGAAGGGCTCTCGGAGGGGGGCGATGGCGACCACGACGGGTTCCTCTCAGGTGCGGAGGGCGCGCGTGCGCCGCTCCGGGGACGGTGCACTCCTCCACTTCCCCGCCGGGGCCGATCCGAAACCGGATCGGGGGCGAGCCCGTCGCCGATCCGGGGGCGGATTCCGGAGGCGGCGTGTCTAGGCGCGCACCACCCGGGTACCGGACGGATGCGTCCGCCACTCCGCGGGCGCCCCCGACCGAGAGGTGACCGTGACCATCGACATCACGACCCCCGCCACGACCGCCGCCGACGCCGTCCGCCGCGCGCGGACCGCGTTCCCCGCGTGGGCCGCCACCGCGCCCGCCGAGCGCGGCGCCCTGCTCCGTGCCGCCGCCCACCGCGTGGCCGAGCGCGAGCAGGAGCTCGCCGACCTCAACACGCAGGAGACGGGCAAGCCCGCCGGCGACGCCCTGGGCGGCGTCCGCGCCGGTGTCGACACGCTGCTCCAGTACGCCGAGCTCGGCCCGCTGCACCGCGGGAGGAGCCTGCGCGGAGGGGCCCTCAACGTCGATCTCGCCCTGCCGCACCCGCGCGGTGTCGTGCTCGCCCTCACTCCGTGGAACGACCCGGTCGCCGTCGCCGCGGGCCTCCTGGGCGCCGCGATCGTCTCCGGGGACGTCGTCGTGCACAAGCCGAGCGAGCGCAGCCCGGGCACGGGCGCCCTCTTCACGAGCATCCTCGCCGAGACGCTGCCCGAGGGCGTGCTGACCCTGGTCGAGGGCGACGGGGCGGTCGGCGACGAGCTGGCGCGCACCGAGGGCGTCGACGTCCTCGCCCACGTCGGCTCGACCGCCACCGGCCGCGCGGTCGCCCGGGTCGCCGCCGTCACCGGCGCGCACGTGATCCTCGAGAACGGAGGCAACGACGCGCTCGTCGTCGACCGCGACGTCGACCCGGTCTGGGCCGCCGAGCAGGCCGCGCTGGGCGCCTTCGCCAACGCCGGCCAGATCTGCACCTCCGTCGAGCGGATCTACGTGCACCGCGACATCGCCGAGGCGTTCACGGCGGCGCTCGTCGCCGAGGCCGATCGCTGGAGCGCAGGCCCGCTCCCCCGCCTCGTCGACGCCCGCATGCGCGACGCCGTCCACGAGCACGTCACGGAGGCGCTCGACAGCGGCGCGCGCGCCCTCACCGGCGGCACCCCCGGGGACGGCACCTTCTACCCCGCGACCGTCCTGGCCGACTGCACCGAGTCGATGCTGGTGATGACGGAGGAGACCTTCGGGCCCGTCGCGCCGATCCGCGTCGTCGACTCCTTCGACGAGGGCCTGGACCTGGCCGCCGCGAGCCCCTACGGCCTGGCCGCCTCGATCCTCACCGCCGACATGGAGCACGCCCATCGGGCCGCGGCGACGCTGCCGGTCGGCACCGTCAAGGTCAACGGCGTCTTCGGAGGAGCGCCGGGCGGCAGCGCCCAGCCCCGCGGAGCATCCGGCTCCGGCTTCGGCTACGGCCCGGAGCTGCTCGACGAGATGACCACCACCACGGTCGTGCACTTCGGCCTGCCCGTTCTGCCGGGAGGCGCGCGATGAGCCTCGAGGGCTCGGCGCTCCAGCGGGCGAGCGCCCTCCTGGCGCACGTCCACGAGCGCCCGCCCGTCGTCGCCGTGATCGGGGACCTCATCCTCGACTCCTGGTGGCTCGGCGAGGCGGAGCGCGTCACGCGGGAGGCGCCCGCGCCGGTCCTGCGGCTCGAGGACGTCGTCGACGTCGCGGGCGGGGCCGCCAACACCGCCGCCAACCTGCGCGCGCTGGGCGCCGTCGTCCGCACGGTCGGCGTGGCCGGTCGCGACTCCGAGGGCGACCGGCTCGTGCGCGCGCTCGAGCGGGCCGGCCTGGACACCTCCCGGGTCGTCCGCACCGGCGCCGCGACGACGATCAAGACCCGCGTGGTCGGCGGCGACAGCGTGATGCTGCGCGTCGACTCCGGCCCGCACCGCCCGGCCGACGACGAGCTGGCCCTGCTCGCCGGTGCCGCCGCCGAGGCCACCGCGGGCGCCGACGCCGTCCTGGTCTGCGACTACGGCTCGGGGATCCTCCGCGAGGCCGTCGAGCGCCTGCTCGCCGTCGGGCGCCCCGGCCTCCTCGTGATCGACGCGCACGAGCTCGCCGACTGGGCCTTCGCCCGGCCGGACCTCGTCACCCCGAACGCCAAGGAGGCGGAGCGGCTGCTCGGCGGCTCCCTCGGCCGCGGGACGGAGCGGGCCGCCGCCGTGCGCGACGCGGCGGACGACCTGCGCGCCCGCTCGGGCGCCCGGCACGTCGTGGTCACCCTCGACCGGGACGGCTCCACCGCCCTCGACGCCGACGGCACGGTCAGCCGCACCTTCGCTCAGCCCGCGGAGGAGAAGCAGGCGTCCGGCGCCGGCGACACCTTCGCCGCGACCGCCACCCTCGCCCTCGCCGCCGGCCGCTCCCTGGCCACCGCCGTCGACCTGGCGCAGGCCGCCGCCGACGTGGTCGTGCAGCGCCCCGGTACCTCCGTCTGCTCGGGCGACGACCTGCTCGCCTCCCTCGCCGCTCCCGGCGCCGTCGTGCTCGGCGAGGACGCCCTCGTCGAGGTCCTCGCGGAGCAGTCGCGCCGCGGTCGCCGCGTGGTGTTCACCAACGGCTGCTTCGACGTCCTGCACCGCGGCCACACCGCCTACCTCCGCCAGGCCCGCGAGCTCGGCGACGTGCTCGTGGTCGCGGTGAACGACGACGACTCCGTCCGGCGGCTGAAGGGCGAGGGACGGCCGATCAACCCGGAGGGCGACCGCGCGGGCGTGATCGCCGAGCTGGGCTGCGTCGACTACGTGACGCTCTTCGGCGGAGACACCCCCATCCCGCTGCTCGAGCGCGTGCAGCCCGACGTCTACGTGAAGGGCGGGGACTACAACCCCGACATGCTCGCGGAGGCGGCCGTCGTCCGCTCCTACGGGGGCGTCGTCACCACGGTCGGCTACGTCTCGGAGCACTCCACGACCGAGATGGTCCAGCGCATCCGATCGGCCGCGCCGTGACCAGCCGCCGGTGGTCCGGGCGCTGGGGGGTCCCCGAGGCTCCCCGGCAGCCGCTGATCGACGTGCTGGTGCCGACGGTCGGCCGCCGTGCCGAGCTCGCCGCCACGCTCGCCGGACTCGCCGCCCAGGACGACCCGCCCTTCCGCGTGATCGTCAGCGACCAGTCCGACGACGCGGTCGCCGAGAGCGACCCGACGATCCTCGCGATGCTGCGCGTGCTGGAGGCGCAGGGCCGGGCTCCGGTGGTGCGTCGGCACCTGCCCCGGCGCGGGCTCGCGGAGCAGAGGCACTACCTCCTCTCCCTCGCCACCGCCCCGGCCGTCCTCTTCCTCGACGACGACGTGTGGCTCGAGCCGGGCACGCTCTCGCGGCTGCACGAGGCCCTCGAGCGCCTCGACTGCGGCTTCGTCGGCTCCGCGGTGCAGGGCCTGTCCTACCTCGAGGACGTGCGCCCGCACGAGACCGAGTCGTTCGAGACCTGGGAGGAGCGCGTGGAGCCCGAGCGGGTGCGGCGCGGAACCCCGGAGTTCGAGCGCTGGCCGCTGCACAACGCGGCCAATCTCACGCACGTCGCCGCCCGCCTCGACGTCCCGGAGGGCGCCTGGCGCGCGTACCGGGTCGCCTGGCTGGGCGCGTGCGTCCTCTACCGCCGCGACGCCCTCCTGGCCGTCGGCGGCTTCGACTTCTGGGAGCAGCTGCCCCCGGAGCACAGCGGTGAGGACGTCGCCGCGCAGTGGCGCGTCATGGAGCGCTTCGGCGGCGCGGGCCTGGTGCCCAGCGGCGCCGTGCACCTCGAGACGCCCACGACGGTCACCGACCGGCGCGTCGACGCCTTCGACCGGCTCTTCGCCGAAGAGCACTCGTAACACTCAGCAAGGCGACGAAAGGACAGCACGATGGACGCACCCAACCCGATCCAGATCCAGAAGTACCTCTCGGGCATCGACTACCCCGCCTCGAAGGACACGATCGTCGAGACCGCGGAGAAGGAGGGCGCGGACGGCGACGTCCTCGAGGCCCTCCGTGCGATCCCGGACGGCGACTACGAGAAGCCCACCGACGTGAGCTCGGCCGTCTCGAAGGTCTGACCCCCTCCGCGGGACGCCGCTCCGGTGCACGGCACGCCGTGCCTGTCGTACCGGAGCGGCGTCCCGCGAGCGGCGATCGGCCGGCGCGGAGAGCCGGGGTCAGGCGGAGGCGTGCTCGCGCTCGCGCAGGACGCCGGACTCGAGCGCCTGGAACGACAGCACCTTGTAGCCCTCGGACTCGAAGAAGATCGTCGCCCGGTCGGCCTCCACGCTCATCACGGTGCCGGCGCCCCACTCGCGGTGCTCCACCGACTCGTCGACGCTCAGAGGGGCGTCCACGGGCGCCTCGACGGTCACGCCGCTCGCCTCGTGCCGCTCGCAGCCGTCGCAGTTGCCGCACCACTCGGCCGACTCCACGCCGAAGTAGTCCAGCAGGACTCGGCGGCGGCACTGGCTGGTCTCCGCGTACGCGCGCATCATCGACAGGCGCGACTCCGCGATCCGCTCGCGGGAGGCCAGAGCCTCCTTCACCGCGTGCACGGCCTCGTCGCCGGAGGCCTCGCGCGTGGCGCGCAGACCGGAGCCGGTCTCCACCAGCCCCGCGTCCGCGAGATCGTTGACGATCCGGGCGATCGTGCGGGCCGGCTTCCCCAGCTCCTTCGCGAGAGCCGCGGAGTCCAGCCCCGGCTGCTCCGAGACGGCCGCCCAGATCACGCGCAGCGCGGCCTTGTCGACCGAGCGCTTGGCAAAGAAGCGGCGGAGACCCAGATCCTCGGCGCGGTAGTGCAGCGCGCCCGTCGCCGGCTCGCCGTCGCGGCCCGCGCGGCCGATCTCCTGGTAGTACGCGTCGAGCGACTCGGTGGTCGTCGCGTGCAGCACGAAGCGGACGTCGGCCCGGTCGATGCCCATCCCGAAGGCCGAGGTCGCGACGACGACGTCGAGCTCGCCAGCGCGCCACTGCTCGTGCACGACCTTGCGCTCGGACACCTTGAGTCCGGCGTGGTACGCCGCGACCCGGCGCCCCTCCGCCGCGATGTCGGCCGCGTAGGCCTCCGTCTCCTTGCGGGTGGCGACGTAGACCAGGCCCGGAGCCGTCCAGCTGCGGGCCTCCTCGACCACGGCGGCGCGCTTCTCGTTCTCGCTCTCGTGGCGGTGCACCACCAGCCGGATCTCCGGACGGTCGACGCCGTGCACCTGGATCTCGGGGTCGGTCATCCGGAGGCGCTCGATGATCTCGTCGCGCACCGGCCCGGAGGCGGTGGCGGTCATCGCGAGCACCGGCGGGTCTCCGAGCTCGCCGCGCACATCGGCCAGGCGGAGGTAGTCGGGGCGGAAGTCGTGGCCCCAGGAGGAGACGCAGTGCGCCTCGTCGACGACCAGGAGCGACACTCCCGCGGCCGCCAGACGCGCCACGTTCTCGGGCTTGGCGAGCTGCTCGGGCGCCAGGAGCACGTAGAGCGGGCCGCCCTCGTCGATCCGGTCCCAGGCGCGGGCGACGGCCGCGGCGCCCTGGGAGGAGTTGATCGCGACGGCGGGCGGGGCCGCCGGAGCCGCCTCGATCGCGGCGAGCTGGTCGGCCTGCAGGGCGACGAGCGGGGAGACGACCAGGACGACGCCGCCGCGCTCGGCTCCGGCGATCTGGTAGACCGCGGACTTGCCGCCGCCCGTCGCCAGCACCAGCAGCGTGTCGCGCCCGGAGGCGGCCGACTCGATCGCCTCGCGCTGACCGGGGAGCAGCGACGACCAGCCGAAGTCCTCCCGGGCGATGCGGCTGACGGAGTCGGTGCGGGAGGAGTTCATAGCTCGACGCTACGACCAGACGGCCCCGGAGGCAGTCCGCTTGACAGCGCCGGGGAGCACGGTGAAGGCGCGTCGCCCGGCCTCACGGCCCGCCTCTGCCCCCTCGTCCCCGCGCTGTCAACGTCCTGCGGAGGGGCCCGTCGCGTGCTGGGCTGGGGCCCCGACGAGAGGAGCCGACATGGCCGACCAGAACGTGAACGAGGACCTTCCCGGATCCGGCGGCGACGCCGTCCCGAACACCGGCGGCGCGCAGACGGTGCTGCCCGGCGAGAACGCGGCCGACGCCTCCGCCGCGGGGGCCGCTCCCGGGGGCACCGCGATGGACCGCGGCGTCACGGACGCCGTGACCGACGGTGACAGCGGAGGAGACACCGTCTCCGGCCACGCCGACCTGCCGGACGAGACCGAGGGCGCGGTCGGCAGCGACCCGGCGAGCGCCGACTGACGTCCCGCTCGGACGCGTCCGGCCCGCCGGATCCGAGGATCCTTGCGGGCCGGAGGCGCTCTACCCTCCGCGGAGGAGGACTCGGGCTCAGCGCCGGACGACCACCGGGTTGAACAGCGTGCCGATGCCCTCGACGTCCACCGCGACGGTGTCGCCGTTCGCGATCGGCCCGACGCCGGCGGGCGTCCCGGTGAGGATCACGTCCCCGGGGAGCAGCGTGAAGATGCGCGAGACGTAGGCCACGAGCTCGGGCACCCCGTGGATCATGTCGCCGGTGCTGCCCGACTGCTGCACGCGCCCGTTGACGCGCGTCTCGATCGCGCTCTCGTTCCAGACGAACTCGGTCTCGATGACCGGGCCGAGCGGGCAGAAGGTGTCGTAGCCCTTCGCCCGCGCCCACTGGCCGTCGGAGCGCTGGAGGTCGCGCGCAGTGACGTCGTTGGCGATGGTGTACCCGAAGACCACGTCCTCGTAGTCCTCCGCGCGGACGTTGCGGGCCACGGCGCCGATCACGATCGCCAGCTCGCCCTCGAACTCCACCAGCTGGCTGTCCTCGGGGAGGACGATCGCCTCGTCCGGGCCGATGACCGACGTGTTCGGCTTGAGGAACACCAGCGGCTCCGCCGGGGCGTCACCGCCCATCTCAGCCGCGTGGTCGGCGTAGTTCTTCCCGATGCCGACGACCTTGGAGCGCGGGATCACCGGCGCGAGGAGCTTCGCCTCCGCGATCGGGATGCGCTCCCCCGTGGTGTCGAACCCGGCGAACATCGGGTCGCCGGCGAGCACGACCAGGTCGTCCTCGTCCACGATCCCGAAGTGGATCGCTCCCCCGTTGTCCCCGTCGCGCTGCGTGGCGAATCGTGCGATCTTCATGCGTCCAGCCTCGTCATCCATCCGTGCGTGTCCTCGCGGCGTCCGTACTGGATGCCGGTCAGCTCCTCGCGGAGCGACATCGTGAGCTCCCCGGCGGGCGCGCCCTCGCGGCCGACGGAGAAGCCCTCGCCCTTGAGCTCGGCGATCGGGGTGATCACGGCGGCGGTCCCGCAGGCGAACACCTCGACCACGTCGCCGGAGGCCACTCCGTCGCGCCACTCGTCGATGCTCACGCGGCGCCGCTCGACGCGGTGGCCGCGGTCCTCGGCGAGCTGCAGGACGCTGTCGCGCGTGATGCCCTCGAGGATCGAGTCCGATTCCGGGGTGACCAGCGTGCCGTCCTTCTTCACCAGCACCACGTTCATGCCGCCGAGCTCCTCGATCCACTGCGACTCCTGCGAGTCGAGGAAGAGGACCTGCGCGCAGCCGTGGCTGTAGGCCTCCTGCTGCGGAAGGAGGGAGGAGGCGTAGTTGCCGCCCGTCTTCGCCGCTCCCGTGCCGCCCTTGCCCGCCCGGGCGTAGGAGGTGGAGAGCCAGATCGACACGGGGGCGACCCCGCCCGAGAAGTAGGCGCCGGCGGGGCTGGCGATCACGTAGTAGCCGACGTCCTCGGCCGCGCGCACGCCGAGGAACGCCTCCTGCGCGAACATGAACGGGCGCAGGTAGAGGCTGGTCTCCGGCTCCGAGGGGACCCAGTCGCCGTCGACCGCGATCAGCTGCCGCAGCGACTCGACGAAGAGGTCCGTCGGGAGCTCCGGCAGCGCGAGACGGCGGGCCGAGCGCTGCAGGCGGCGCGCGTTCGCCTCCGGGCGGAAGGTCCAGACGGAGCCGTCCTCGTGGCGGTAGGCCTTCATCCCCTCGAAGATCTCCTGCGCGTAGTGCAGGACGGCGGCGGCGGGGTCGAGCGCGAGCGGGCCGTAGGGCTCGACGCGGGCGCTGTGCCAGCCGTCCGCGCGGGTCCAGCGGAGGCCGACCATGTGGTCGGTGAAGTGCATGCCGAAGCCGGGGTTCGCGAGGATCCGGGCGCGCTCCTCGGCGGAGCGGGGCGCGGGGGCGGCGGTCACCTCGAACGCGAGGTCGGCGGGGGCGGAGTCGGTGCTCATCGTTGTGGTGTCCTTCTGCGGGGGATCAGCGGAGGCGGGCGACGACGGAGTCGCCGATCGCGGCCGTGGAGCGCGGGGTGCCGTCGCGCGACTCGATGTCGGCGGTCACGGCCGCGGTGACGCGGGCGGCCTCGTCGCTCCGGCCGAGGTGGTCCAGCAGCATCGCGGCCGAGAGGATCGCGGCGGTCGGGTCGGCGAGCTGCCGTCCTGCGATGTCGGGCGCGGATCCGTGGACCGGCTCGAACATGCTGGGGAACGCGCCGTCGGGGTTGATGTTGCCCGAGGCCGCGAGTCCGATGCCGCCGCTGATCGCGCCGGCCAGATCGGTCAGGATGTCGCCGAAGAGGTTGTCGGTGACGATGACGTCGAACCTAGCAGGGTCGGTCACGAGGAAGATCGTGGCGGCGTCCACGTGGAGGTAGTCGACGGCCACGTCCTCGAAGGCGGCCCCCACCTCGTCGACGATCCGCTTCCAGAGCGAGCCGGAGAAGACGAGGACGTTCGTCTTGTGGACGAGCGTCAGCCGGGAGCGGCGCGTGCGGGCGAGCTCGAACGCGTGTCGGACGACGCGCTCGACCCCGTAGGCGGTGTTGACCGACACCTCGTTGGCGACCTCGTGCGGGGTGCCCTGCCGGATCGAGCCGCCGGTACCGACGTAGGGCCCCTCCGTGCCCTCGCGGACGACCACGAAGTCGACCTCGCCGGGAGCCGCGAGCGGCGAGGGGACGCCCGCGTAGAGACGGGTCGGCCGCAGGTTGACGTAGTGGTCGAGCTCGAAGCGCAGCCGCAGGAGCAGCCCGCGCTCGATGTTCGCGTCCCGGAGGCGCGGGTCCCCCGGTGCTCCGCCGACGGCGCCCAGGAGGATCGCGTCGTGCCCCGCGATCGCCGCGAGGTCCTCGTCGGTGAGGACGTCGCCGGTCTCGAGGTAGCGGGCGGCGCCGAGCGAGAAGGTGGTCGTCTCGAGCACCAGGTCGGAGTCGGCGGTGACGGCGTCGAGGACCTTGACGGCCTCGGCGGTCACCTCGGGCCCGATCCCGTCTCCGGGGATGACGGCGAGCTTCACGGTGCGGGGCATGGCGGTCCTCAGGCGTACGGGGTCGGAGTCCCCCCAGCGTACTCGCGGCCCGCCCGCGCCGCGGTCCGGGGCACGCGCCCCCGTCGGGCTGGCGAGGGCCGCCCGGGAGGCGCTGCGCGTCCCGGGCGGCCTCCCTCGGGAGGAGAGGAGGAGCGTCAGCTCCGGCGGAGGCGCCAGGCGCCGACCGCGGCGGCGGCCAGCACGAGGACGACACCGAGCCAGGCCGACCAGCCGACGCCCGAGTCGAACGCCGCGCTCGCCGACGCGACGAGGCTCGCGGCGGAGTCGGCGGGCAGCTCGCCGGCGACCGAGACGGCGCCGCCGAGGGTCTCCCCGGCCCGCTGCGCCTGCGCGGCGTCGAGGCCCTCGGGCAGCACGACTCCCCCGCGGTACACGGCGGTGAGGACCGTGCCGAGCGTCGCGGTGCCGAGGACGGCACCGAGCTCGTAGGCGGTCTCGGAGACGGCGGAGGCCGCACCGGCCTTGTCGGCGGGCGCGTTGGCCAGGATCAGCTCGTTCGACACCGTCTCGGCCGCACCGATGCCCAGGCCGAGGAACGCGAAGGCGACGGCGACGGTGAGCGCGGACGCTCCTCCGGGCGCCCCGCTGCCGAGGGCCAGCAGGATGTACCCGACGGCCGAGACCAGCAGTCCGGCCGGGACGACGAGGCGCGGAGCGACGCGGCGCGCGATCGGCACAACGCCGAGCCCGGCCAGGATCATCACGGCGAGGCCCGGCACGAGCACGAGGCCCGCCTCCAGGGGCGAGAGCCCGACCACGAGCTGCAGGTGCTGCGAGAGGAAGAAGAGCCCGCCGACCAGCGCGGTGACGCTGAGGAGGTTGACCACGATCGCCGCACTGAACGAGCCGCGGCGGAAGAGCGAGAGATCGAGCATCGGCGAGGCCCGGCGCTGCTGGCGGCGGACGAACAGAACTCCCGAGACGACGCCCACGACGAGCGCCGCGACGCCGACCGCGTCGATCCCGTGCTCGGCGAAGGACTTCACCGCGTAGACGACCGGCGCCATGGTCGCCAGCGACAGCAGGATGCTGACCACGTCGACCGGGCCGGGCTGCGGGTCGCGCGACTCCGGCACCAGGATCGGCACCAGGACGACCAGCGGGAGCAGCACGGGCACCGCGAGCAGGAACACCGACCCCCAGGGGAAGTGCTCGAGCAGCACGCCGCCGACCAGCGGGCCGATGCCCGAGCCCACGGCGAAGCCGGTCGCCCAGATCGCGATCGCGAGGCGGCGCTGGTCGCGGTCGGGGAAGACGCTGCGCAGGAGCGAGAGCGTCGAGGGCATCAGCATCGCGCCGAAGAAGCCCAGTGCCGCGCGGGCGCCGATGAGCGCCGCGGCGGTGGGAGCGAACGCGGCCACGACCGAGACGGCGACGAAGCCGACCGCGCCGACCAGCAGGAGGCGCCGCCGCCCGACGCGGTCGCCGAGGCTGCCCATCGCCACCAGCAGGCCCGCGAGCACCAGCGGGTAGGCGTCGACGATCCACAGCAGCTCGGTGCCGGAGGGGCCCAGATCCTCGGCTATCGAGGGGAGCGCGAAGTTCAGCACCGTGTTGTCGACCGAGACCAGCAGCACCGGGAGCATCAGCACCGCGAGCGCCACCCAGGCGCGTCGCCCGACCCTGTCGGCGGCGCCGGCGGTGTCGTGGGTGGAGACGGGAGCGGTGCGCGCGGACACGGGGACGACCTTTCAGAGGAGAACGGAGCGAGTATACCGTCCAGCCGGTACAGTCGCCACTGATCCGCCGTAGGATGGTCGCCGTGCCTCCTGCCCCCGCCCGCGACCGCGTCCTCGACGCGTTCGAGCAGCTCCTCATCGAGCAGGGCGAGCGCGCCGCGACCCTCGACGCCGTCGCCCGCGAGGCCGGAGTCTCCAAGGGCGGGCTGCTCTACCACTTCCCCTCGAAGGACGCCCTCGTCGACGGGCTCCTGCAGCGCCTCGACGCGCGGCGGGAGGCGGACGTCGCGCAGAGCCTCGCTGCTCCCGAGGGCGTGGTCGCCTACCTGCTGCGCACCTCCTTCGCCGCAGACTCGGCCTTCGACCGCACGATCCTCGCCGTGTCGCGCATCGCGCAGGGGCACGACGAGCGCGCCAGCGGCGGCCTCGCGCGGATCCACGACAGCTGGAACGAGGTGGTCGCCGACGCCGTGGGCGACCCGCTCGTCGCCCGGGCGATCGTCCTGATGAGCGACGGGCTCTACTACAACTCCGCCCTGCTCCCCACGGGCTCGCCGTCGCGCGGCGAGGCCGAGGACGTCCTCGCGGTCGTCCAGCGCCTCCTCGGGAGCTGAGCCGCGCCGCCCCGGCGGACCCGCTACAGCTCGACGACCCCGTCGATCAGGGTCACCGTCGCGCCGCCGATCCAGATCGCGCCGTCCGTGCTCTCGACGCGCACGCGCCCGGCTCGGCCCAGCGCCGCCCCCTGGGCGGCCGTGTAGCGCTCGGGCAGCACGCCGCTGCCGATCAGCCACTGGGCGATCCCCGCGTTGAGGCTCCCCGTCACCGGGTCCTCGGACACACCGGCGTCGGGGATGAACGCCCGCACCTCGACCGCGCACTCGCCTCCCGCCGGATGCTCGCCCACGACGCCGACGGGGAGCCCGGCGAGGCGAGCCTGGTCCGGCCGCAGCGCGAGGACCTGCTCCGCCGACGCGAGCCGCACGGCCAGCCAGCCGGGACCGTTGTCGACCCACTCGTGGTCGAGGATCTCCGCGCGCGGGATCCGCAGAGCCGCGGCCACCCGCTCGAGCGTCGCCTCGTCGACCGGTCCGGTCCGCCGGCGGGGAGGGGCGGCGAAGGCGATGCCCTCCTCCGTCACCCGCAGTCGGACGAGACCCGCGGCGCACTCCTGCACGAGCTCCCCCGCCGCGCGGGCCGTCCCTCCGGCCGCGAGCCAGGCGTGCGCGCTCCCGAGGGTCGGGTGCCCGGCGAAGGGCAGCTCCCCGCCCGGCGTGAAGATCCGCAGCCGGTAGTCGGCCGCGGGGTCGCTCGGGCGGAGGAGGAAGGTCGTCTCGGAGAGGTTCGTCCAGCGCGCGAACTCCGCCATCGCGGCGTCGCCCACGCCGTCGCCGTCGACGACGACCGCCACCGGGTTGCCCCGGAACGGCGCGGCGCCGAAGACGTCGACCTGAGCGAACCGCCGGGTGCTCACTGCTCGGTGATGTCGATCTCCTGCATGAGGTCGGCGTCGATCGCGACGCGGACCTTCTCGAGCAGGCCGTCCGGGGCGGGGGAGTCGATGGTGATCACCGAGAGCGCCTTGCCGCCCGCCTCGGTGCGCGCGATCTGCATGCCCGCGATGTTGACCGCGGCGTCGCCGAACTCGCGGCCGTAGACCGCGACGATCCCGGGGCGGTCGACGTAGCTCATGACGACGAGGTGCTTCGCGAGGGGGACCTCGACGTCGTAGCCGTTGATCGCCACGATCTTCTCGACCTGCTTGGTGCCGGTCAGCGTGCCCGAGACCGAGATCTGCGAGCCGTCCGAGAGCGCGCCGCGCAGCGTGATCACGTTGCGGTACTCGTCCGAGACCGGCTCCGTGATCAGGCGCACCTCGATGCCGCGCTGCTCCGCGAGCACCGGCGCGTTGACGTAGGACACCGTCTCCGAGACCACGTTGGTGAACACGCCCTTGAGAGCCGCCAGCTTGAGGACCTTCACGTCGTAGCCGGCCAGCTCGCCGCGCACCTCGACGTCGATGGAGGTGACCGGCGAGTCCGCGAGGCCCGAGAAGACCTGGCCGAGCTTCTCGACCAGCGGGATGCCGGGGCGCACGTACTCGTCGATCACGCCGCCGGCGACGTTCACGGCGTCCGGCACGAGCTCGCCCGAGAGCGCCAGGCGCACCGAGCGGGCGACCGAGACGCCGGCCTTCTCCTGCGCCTCGTCGGTCGAGGCCCCGAGGTGCGGAGTGACGACCACGTTCTCGAGGGCGAGCAGCGGCGATCCGGTCGGCGGCTCCTTGACGAACACGTCGAGTCCGGCGCCGGCGATGGTCTTCGCGACGAGCGCGCGGTGCAGCGCGTCCTCGTCGATGAGGCCGCCGCGGGCCACGTTCACGATGAACGCCGACGGCTTCATCAGCGCCAGCTGATCGTCCGAGATCATGCCCGTCGTCTCGGGGGTCCTCGGCATGTGGATCGTGATGAAGTCGCTCTCGGCCAGCAGCTCCTCCAGGGAGAGGAGCGTGACGCCGAGCTGCTGCGCGCGGGCGCTGGTCACGTAGGGGTCGTAGGCGACGACGTTCACGCCGAAGGCCTGCAGGCGCGCGGTGATCAGCGCGCCGATGCGGCCGAGGCCGATGATGCCGACGGTCTTCTCGTAGAGCTCGACGCCCGTGTACTTCGAGCGCTTCCAGAGGCCCTGCGCGAGCGCGCTGTGAGCGGCGGGGATGTGGCGGGCGAGGCTCAGGATGTGACCGACGGTGAGCTCGGCGGCCGAGATGATGTTCGAGGTCGGCGCGTTCACGACCATGACGCCCGCGGCGGTCGCGGCGGTGATGTCGACGTTGTCCAGGCCCACACCGGCGCGGGCGATCACCTGGAGCGAGGGGGCCGCGGCGATCGCCTCCGCGTCGACCTGCGTCGCGGAGCGCACCAGGATCGCGTGCGCCGTGGCGAGGGCCTCGAGCAGCGCCGGGCGGTCGGTGCCGTCCACGGAGCGGATCTCGAAGTCGGGACCGAGCGCGTCCACGGTGGCGGGCGAGAGTTCTTCGGCGATCAGGACGACCGGCTTTGTCACGAGAGGCGCTTCCTTCGGAGAGGGGACGGAGCGGGCACCGAGGCGGGGGCGTCGGCAGCCCCCCGTCACTGTAGCGGAGGGGTGCGCGCGCCCCGCGCCGTGTGACGCCGCCGGTCAGCTCAGCGAGACCAGGCTCTCGACGCCGAGGACGAGCTGCACGTCGAGCGAGAGCGCCGCCGAGAGGCAGAGGGCCGCCGCGAGCAGTCCGACGCGCGCCGGGAGCCCCCGGCGGCGGCCGAGCAGGACGGCGGCGACGAAGCAGGCGACCGGCAGCACCAGGCCGAGCAGGAGCACCGCCCAGCCCGTCGGATCCAGGTCGGTGCCGAGGGAGGCCGCGTAGCTGCGCAGGCCGATCAGGTTGCCGACCGCCTCCCAGACGTCCCAGGCGAAGAAGAGCGCGAACACCACGGCGACGAGGACGGAGGCGGCCAGGCGCCGGCCGGGCCGGTCGCGCCGGCCGGTCCCGCCGAGGGTGGCCCGGGTCGAGTCGGTCATCAGGCCCCCTTGAGGAACGGCAGCGGAGCGAGGAGGACGAGTCCGGTGACCAGCCAGAGCACGCGGGTGCGCACCCGGGAGTCGCGGGTGGCGAGGAGCACCACGGCGAACCACACCGGCGGCGCCAGGACCGCCAGCCAGAGCCCGAGCGAGTAGAGGGCGCCGCCGAGCGCATCGCCCGCGAAGCCGGCCGCGGCGACCGGCGACTCCCGCGTCGCCGTGATCGCCCAGGCGATGGCGTACAGGAGGTAGAGGCCGGCCGCGATGCCCGCGGCGATCAGCAGAGCGGACGAGGACGCGGCCTCGTCGTCGGGGTCCTCGTCCTCGGAGTCGTCGTCGTCCGAGCCGTCGTCCGCCTGGCCCGCCCCCGCGACCGCGCGGGGCGTCCGGCGCACGCGCGCCGTCCCCGCGGCGAGCGTCGGGTCCGCGCCCTCGCCAGCCCACTCCAGGGCCTCGTCGTCGGCGTCGTCCTCCGGGCCGGCGTCCGGCCCGCGGTCCACCGGCGGGGTCGCCGCGTCGTCGTCCTCCGGGGAGCGGCCCGGTCCACCATCGATCACCGCAACACCCTAGCCGCGCGCACCTCGCAGGAGGCTCGGAGCCCGCCGCCGCCTCCCCGACACCCGGCGGACACCCCGCGTCCTCCCCCGGGGGCGAGGCTGAGCGGATGGACGACCGCCGCCGCCGCTTCGTCGCCCTCGGCGACTCCTTCACGGAGGGGGTCGGCGACCCGCACCCGCGCCTGCCGAACGGAGTGCGCGGCTGGGCCGACCGCGTCGCCGAGCGCCTGGCGAAGGCCGAGCCGGGCTGGGAGTACGCGAACCTCGCCGTCCGCTCGAAGCGCCTCGCCCAGATCACCGAGGACCAGCTCGCGCCCGCCCTCGCGCTCCGCCCCACCCTGATCACGCTGTACGCCGGCGGCAACGACATCCTCGACCTCGGCACCGACACCGTCGATCTGATCACCCGCTACGAGGCGCTCGTCGACGCGCTCGCGACCACCGGCGCCTCCCTCGTGCTCTTCACCGGCGTCGACATCCCGGGACTGCCCGCCCCGCGGATGTTCCTGCGCCGCAACCACCTCTACAACAGCGCCGTCCGCCGGATCGCCCGCGAGCGGGGCGCGATCCTCGTCGACTACTGGGCGATGCGGGAGTTCCACTCCCCCGTGCTCTGGTCGCCCGACCGGATGCACCTCTCCAAGCGCGGCCACCGCGTCCTGGCCGGCCGCGTGCTCGACACGCTCGGCGTGCCGCACACGATCTCGACCGGGCCCTGGGACGCCCCCGAGCCGCTCCGCCTCCGCGCACGGCTGCGCGAGCAGCGCCGCTGGGCCGCCGACTGGGTCCTCCCCCTCGTCGGCCGCAAGCTGCGCCGGGTCACGCTCGGCGACCACCTCTCGCCCCGGTGGCCGGACCCCGTCCTCGTCCCGCCGAAGGGCGGTCTCCGCCGTCTCGTCCGCGAGCTCGAGCGGTAGTCGCGCCCCGGACGCGGAGGAGCCCCGGCCCGGCGAGGGGATCCCGGTGGACGGGTCCCTCGTCGGGCCGGGGCTCCCCCGGTCGACGCGGTGCGACTAGCGCGCGACGCTGCCGTCGGTGTAGTCCTCGTCGGTCTGCTTCCAGGCGAAGAGCTTGCGCAGCTCGCGGCCGGTCTCCTCGATCGGGTGCTTCTCGCCCTTGGCGCGCAGCTCCTGGAACTCGGGTCCGCCCGCGTCCTGGTCGCCGATGAAGCGCTTCGCGAAGGCGCCGCTCTGGATGTCGCCGAGGACGGCCTTCATGTTCTCCTTCACGCGCGGGTCGATGACGCGCGGGCCGGAGACGTAGTCGCCGTACTCGGCGGTGTCGGAGACGCTCCAGCGCTGCTTGGCGATGCCGCCCTCCCACATGAGGTCGACGATGAGCTTGAGCTCGTGCAGCACCTCGAAGTAGGCGATCTCGGGCTGGTAGCCGGCCTCGACGAGGGTCTCGAAGCCGTACTGGACGAGCTGCGAGGTGCCGCCGCAGAGCACGGCCTGCTCGCCGAACAGGTCGGTCTCGGTCTCCTCGGTGAAGGTGGTCTTGATGACGCCGGCGCGGGTGCCGCCGATGGCCTTCGCGTAGGACTTCGCGGTCTCCCAGGCGGTGCCGGTCGCGTCGTTCTCGACGGCGATGATGTCCGGGATGCCGCGGCCGGCGACGAACTCGCGGCGCACGGTGTGGCCGGGGGCCTTCGGCGCGATGAGGATGACGTCGACGCCCGCGGGCGCCTCGATGTAGCCGAAGCGGATGTTGAAGCCGTGCGCGAAGGCGAGGGTCTTGCCCTCGGTCAGCGCGGAGGCGATCTGCTCGCTGTAGATCGCGCGCTGGTGCTGGTCTGGCGCGAGGATCATGATCAGGTCGGCCCAGGCCGCGGCGTCGGCGACGCTCTTGACCTCGAAGCCGTCGTCCTCGGCCTTGGCGGTCGACTTCGACCCCTCCTTCAGCGCGATGACGACCTGGACGCCGGAGTCGCGGAGGTTCTGCGCGTGCGCGTGGCCCTGCGAGCCGTAGCCGACGATCGCGACCTTCTTGGACTGGATGATGGAGAGGTCGGCGTCGGCGTCGTAGATGAGCTCGGTCACGTGGTGAGTCCTTTTCTGTAGTGGAGAGTTCGCGGTCAGTTCTTGAAGACGCGCTCGGTGATCGACTTGGAGCCGCGCCCGATGGCGAGCAGGCCCGACTGCGCGATCTCCTTGATGCCGTAGGGCTCGATCACCCGCAGGAACGCGTTGGTCTTGCCGGTGTCGCCGGTGACCTCGATCACCAGGGCGTCCGTTGCGACGTCGACCACGCGGGCGCGGAAGAGCGTGACGGCCTCGAGCACCTGCGAGCGCGTGACGTTGTCGACGCGGACCTTGACGAGCAGGTGCTCGCGCTGGACCGACTGGTCGGTGTCGAGCTCGACGATCTTGATCACGTTGACGAGCTTGTTGAGCTGCTTCGTGACCTGCTCGAGCGGCAGGTCCTCGACGTCCACGGCGACCGTGATGCGCGAGAGCCCGGCCAGCTCGGTCGGACCGACCGCCAGCGACTCGATGTTGAAGCCGCGGCGGGCGAACAGCCCGGCGACACGGGTGAGCAGTCCCGGCTTGTCCTCGACGAGCAGGGAGAGAACGTGGTGCGTCATGCGGGTCTACTCCTCGTCGTCCCAGGTCGGGCTGTGGTCTCGGGCGTACTGGACGTAGCTGTTGGAGACGCCCTGCGGGACCATCGGCCAGACCATGGAGTCGCGGCTGACGACGAAGTCGATCACCACGGGCCGGTCGTTGGTGGCGATGGCGAGGCGGATGGCGTCGTCGATCTCCTCCGGCTTCGTGACGCGGATGCCGAGCGCGCCGTAGGCGTCGGCGAGCTTCACGAAGTCGGGCACCCGGACGGTGTCGTGCCCCGTGTTGAGGTCGGTGTTGGAGTAGCGGCCCTCGTAGAACAGGGTCTGCCACTGGCGCACCATGCCGAGCGAGGAGTTGTTGATCACCGCGACCTTGATCGGGATGTCGTTGATCGTGCAGGTGGCGAGCTCCTGATTGGTCATCTGGAAGCAGCCGTCGCCGTCGATCGCCCACACGGTGCGCTCGGGCTCGCCGACCTTGGCGCCCATCGCCGCGGGCACGGAGTAGCCCATGGTGCCGGCGCCGCCGGAGTTCAGCCACGAGTTGGGGCGCTCGTACTTGATGAACTGCGCCGCCCACATCTGGTGCTGGCCGACGCCGGAGGCGAAGACGCCCTCGGGGCCGGTGATCTCGCCGATGCGCTTGATGACGTACTGCGGCGAGAGCAGGCCGTCGTTCGGCTCGGTGTAGCCGAGCGGGAACTCCGTCTGCAGGCCCTTGAGGTAGCTCCACCATTCGGAGGTGTCGGCGCGGCCGTCGGCGGAGGCGTTGGCGAACGCGTCGGTGAGGTCCGGGAGGACGTCCTTCAGGTCGCCCACGATCGGCACGTCGGCGGTGCGGATCTTGGAGATCTCGGCCGGATCGATGTCGACGTGCACGACCTTGGCGTGGGGCGCGAAGAGCGCCGCCTTGCCGGTCACGCGGTCGTCGAAGCGCGAGCCCAGCGCGAGGATCAGGTCCGCCTCCTGCAGCGCGAGCACCGCGGGGACGGTGCCGTGCATTCCGGGCATGCCCAGGTGCTGCTCGTGCGAGTCCGGGAACGCTCCGCGCGCCATCAGCGTGGTCACCACGGGAGCGCCGCAGGCCTCGGCGAACGCCTTCAGCTCGGCGGCCGCGCGGGCGCGGATGATGCCGCCGCCCACGTAGAGCACCGGCTTCCGCGACTCGACCAGCAGCTGGGCCGCGGCCTGGATCTGCTTGCCGTGGGCCTTCGTGACCGGACGGTAGCCGGGCAGGTCGATCTTCGGCGGCCAGAGGAACGGCGCCTGGTCCTGCTGCGCGTCCTTCGTGATGTCGACCAGCACGGGGCCGGGGCGGCCGGTGGTGGCGATCAGCGCAGCGGAGGCGAGGGCCGAGGGGATGTCCTCGGGACGCGTCACGAGGATGGAGTGCTTCGTGATCGGCATCGTGATGCCGACGATGTCCGCCTCCTGGAACGCGTCGGTCCCCATGAGCGTCGAGAACACCTGGCCGGTGATCGCGAGCATCGGGACCGAGTCCATGTAGGCGTCCGCGATCGCGGTGACCAGGTTGGTCGCTCCGGGGCCCGAGGTCGCGATGCAGACGCCGAGCCTGCCGGTCGCCGAGGCGTAGCCCTCGGCGGCGTGGCCGGCGCCCTGCTCGTGGCGGACCAGGATGTGCCGGATCTTCGAGGAGTCCATCAGCGGGTCGTAGACCGGGAGGATCGCGCCGCCGGGCAGGCCGAAGACGTCCTCGATCCCGAGCATCTCGAGCGAGCGGACGACCGCCTGCGCTCCGGTGAGGACCTCGGCCGCGGGGGCGGCCCCGGGAGCGTGGGCGGGTCGGGGTGGCTGGGGCGTCGGTGCGGGCTGCACGGCGGACGGATCCGGAGTCATGCGGGTGTCGATTCCTTCAGGAGGTGGTGCGGCGGCGGGCAGAGCCGGAGGCGAGTGCCCGGGAACGCGAGTGCGCGGCCGGCCGGAGCGGGCCGGGTCACCCGGTGACGGCGCCCTCGGCTGCCGAGCGGACGAGCTTGGCGTACTTGGCGAGGACACCGCGGGTGTAGCGCGGAGGGAGAGGGGCCCAGCCTTCTCGGCGGGCGGCGAGCTCGGACTCGTCGACGAGTAGGTCGATCGAGCGAGCGGCGATGTCGACCCGAATCGGGTCTCCGTCGCGAACGAATGCGATGGGACCTGCGTCCACCGATTCGGGAGCTATGTGGCCGATGCACAGGCCGGTTGTGCCGCCTGAGAATCGTCCGTCCGTCAACAGTAGTACATCTTTTCCGAGCCCGGCCCCCTTGATGGCGGCGGTGATGGCGAGCATCTCGCGCATGCCGGGGCCGCCCTTGGGGCCCTCGTAGCGGATGACCACCACGTCGCCCTTCTCGATCCGGCCCTCGGTCAGGGCGTCCATCGCGGCGCGCTCGCGCTCGAACACGCGGGCCGGACCCTCGAAGACGGAGGCGTCGAAGCCGGCGGTCTTGACGACCGCGCCCTCGGGGGCGAGCGAGCCCTTGAGGATGGTGAGCCCGCCGGTCGCGTGGATCGGGTTGTCGAGGGTGCGGATGACCTCGCCGTCCAGCGGCGCGATGTCCATCGCGGCGAGGTTCTCGGCGACCGTTCTCCCGGTGACCGTCAGGCAGTCGCCGTGGAGCAGCCCGGCGTCCAGGAGCGCCTTCATCACGGCCGGGACGCCGCCGTGGCGGTCGACGTCGTTCATGACGTACTTGCCGAAGGGCTTGAGGTCGCCGATGTGCGGGATCGTGTCGCCGATGCGGTTGAAGTCGTCGATCGTGAGGTCGACCTCGGCCTCGTTGGCGATCGCGAGCAGGTGCAGGATGACGTTGGTCGACCCGCCGAAGGCCATCGCCACCGCGATCGCGTTCTCGAACGCCTCCTTGGTGAGGATGTCGCGGGCCGTGGTGCCGTTGCGCAGCAGCTCGACGACGGCCTCGCCGGACTTGCGGGCGAAGTAGTCGCGGCGGCGGTCGGCGGCGGCGGGCGAGGCGGAGCCGGGCAGGCTCATGCCGAGCGCCTCGGCGACGCTGGCCATGGTGTTGGCGGTGTACATGCCGCCGCAGGATCCCTCGCCCGGGGCGAAGGCGCACTCGATGCGCTTGGCGTTCTCCTCGGACATGATCCCGGCCTTGACGCCGCCGACGGCCTCGAAGGAGTCGATGATCGTGATGTCCTTCTCGGTGCCGTCCGAGAGCTTGACCCAGCCCGGGGCGATCGAGCCGGCGTAGACGAACACGGCGGCGAGGTCGAGGCGGGCCGCGGCCATCAGCATGCCGGGCAGCGACTTGTCGCAGCCGGCCAGCATGACGGTGCCGTCCAGGCGCTCGGCCATCATCACGGTCTCGACGGAGTCGGCGATGACCTCGCGGGAGACGAGCGAGAAGTGCATGCCCTCGTGGCCCATCGAGATGCCGTCCGAGACGGAGATGGTGCCGAACTGGAGCGGGTAGCCGCCGCCGGAGTGCACGCCCTCCTTCGCGGAGCGCGCGAGGCGCTCGAGCGAGAGGTTGCAGGGGGTGATCTCGTTCCACGAGGACGCGATGCCGATCTGGGGCTTCTCCCAGTCGTCATCGCCCATCCCGACCGCCCGCAGCATCCCGCGCGACGTCGTGGCCTCGATGCCGTCCGTGACGGTGCGCGAGCGGGGCTTCCAATCGATTTCCGGCATGCGATGAGGCTACCGCCTCGCGCGCGGTGCCCCTGCTCGCCGGGCGGACCCGGACCGGCCCGCGCACCCGTCCCGGCCCCGGCCTCCGGCAGCGGCACCGGATGCGGACGTCCCCGCGGATCTCCGACCCGTCGCGAACGGCTGCTCCCCGCCTCGGCGGACGGCCGTCCTCGGCGAGTCGGCGATCCGGGACCCGCCGGCGCTGACCGCCGGGAGGGAGCTGCTACTCCGCGCGCAGGTCGGCGAGCATCCGGAGTGCGTGCGCGACCTGCTCGGGACCGCGGACCCGGTAGGAGGCCGCGGTGGTGCCCTCGCCGCTCTTGATGCCGACGTCGCCGGAGCCGAGGACCGCGAAGGCGTCCTCGTCCGTCACGTCGTCGCCCGCGTAGAGCACGGCGGTCGCGCCGGTGTAGCGGCGGAGGTGCTGCACGGCCTCGCCCTTGGTGGTCGAGCGGACCGAGAACTCCAGGACGTTCTTGCCCTCGCGGACGGTGACCCCCTGCACCTCGGCGCGCGCCTCGGAGAGGGCGACGACGTGGGCGACGCGGCTGTGGCGCTCGGTCGCGAGGCGGGTGTGCAGGGCGAAGCCGGCGGGCTTGACCTCGATCCAGACGTTGTCGATCCCGCGGGCGATGCCCTTCAGGACGTCCTCGAGCACTCCCACCTTCTCGAGCTCGTCGTCGTCGAGCCGGACCGCGTCCTCCTCGGGGTCGAGGCGGATCTCGATGCCGTGGGAGCCGACCAGCAGCGCCTCGTCCGGCAGCTGCGAGACCTCCTCCAGGCTCCCGAGCGCCCGGCCGGAGACCAGCGCGACCCGGGTGCCGGGGAGGGCGAGGAGCCGCAGCACGGCCTCGCGCGCCTCGGGGAGCGCCCGCGCGCGGGCGGGGTCGTCGACCTCGGGCGCGAGGGTGCCGTCGAAGTCGAGGGCCACCAGGAGCCGTTCGGTCGCGGCGAGCTCCCGCAGCGCCGCCGCGAGCCGCTCGGGCACTCCCTCGCTCATCGCGCGCCGCCGTCGAGCTCGCGGTCGTCGGTGGCCTCCCGCTCGAGCTCGGCCGCCTGTCCGTGGGCCGCGTCGTCGCGGTGCTCGGCCTCCTGGCCGTGCGGCGCCTCCTGCCCGCGGGCGGCGGGCCGCACGTCGAGCTGCTGGCCGGCCGCGTGCTCCGCGAGAGCGGAGAGGAACGACTCGGACCAGCGCGCCACGTCGTTCTCGAGCACGCGGCGACGGAGCGCGCGCATGCGCCGGGTGCGCTCGACGCGCGGCATCCGCGCCGAGGCCTCCATCGCGTCCTTCAGCCCCGAGATGTCGTGCGGGTTCACCTGCACGGCCTGCTTGAGCTCGTCGGCCGCTCCGGCGAACTCGCTCAGCACGAGCACGCCGTCGTTGTCGAAGCGGGACGCGACGTACTCCTTCGCGACGAGGTTCATCCCGTCGCGCAGGGCCGTCACGAGCATGACGTCGGCGGCGAGGTAGAGCGCCACCATCTCCTCGCGCGGGTAGCCGTGATGGAGGTAGCTGATCGCCGGGTGCCCGAGCGTGCTGTAGTCGCCGTTGATCCGGCCGACCTGCAGCTCGATGTCGTCGCGCAGCTGCCGGTAGGTGTCCACGCGCTCGCGGCTCGGGCTCGCGACCTGCACCAGCACCGCGTCCTCGGAGGTGAGGCGGCCGTCCGCCAGGAGCTCGCCGAAGGCCTTCAGGCGGTGGCCGATCCCCTTGGTGTAGTCGAGCCGGTCGACGCCGAGCATGATCGTCGCGGGGTTGCCCAGCTCGGCGCGGATCTCGGCGGCGCGGGCCTGGATCTCGGGGGTGCGCGCCATCGCCTCGAACGACGCGGAGTCGATCGAGATCGGGAAGTGCCGGGCGACGACCGGGCGCACGCTCGCCCCGCGCCGCGAGCGGTTGACGCGGCGGGTGCCGCCGACGGCCTCCTCCTCGACCGGGACCTCGACGACCGTGCTGCGGGTGTCGTAGCCGAGCAGGCGCCGGACCGCGCGGAGGAAGCTGCCCGCGTCTCCCTGGCGCTGGAAGCCGATCACGTCGGCGCCGAGCAGGCCCTCGACGATCTGCCGGCGCCACGGGAGCTGCGCGAAGATCCCGTAGGGCGGGAACGGGATGTGGTTGAAGAAGCCGATCGTGACGTCGGGCCGGAGCTCCCGCAGCATCTTGGGCACGAGCTGGAGCTGGTAGTCCTGCACCCAGACCACGCCGTCCTCCTCCGTCACGGCCGCGGCCGCCTCGGCGAAGCGCTGGTTGACCCGCACGTAGGCGTCCCACCAGTCGCGGTGGTAGGTCGGGGGCGCGATCACGTCGTGGTAGAGCGGCCACAGCGTGTCGTTCGAGAAGCCCTCGTAGTAGTCCTCGAGCTCCTGCGCGCTGAGGGCGACGGGGACGATCTGCACGCCGTTGTCGACGAACGGGGCGACCTCCTCGTCGGCCACGCCGGGCCAGCCGACCCAGGCGCCCTCGTTCGCGCGCATCACGGGCTCGAGCGCGGTGACCAGCCCGCCGGGCGAGGTCTTCCAGGAGGCGGTGCCGTCCTCGGCCACGACGCGGTCCACGGGGAGGCGGTTCGAGACGACCACGAACGCGTTGCGCTCGGTCCCTCCCGAGGTCCCGGCGTCGGTCCTGTCAGCGGCGGAGGAGGCGGAGGCGGAGTGCGGAGGAATGGTGGTCCCTTTTCGTCGGTCGAGCCGTCGTCGTGCCCGTCGAGGCTATCAGCCGGCCCCGCTCGGGGGACGGGGGGTCAGCCCTGCACGAGGGCGAGGGCGAGCGTCGCTCCGCCCACCGTCGGGACGACCGCGACGAGTCCGAGGAGCGCGTACTGGCGCCACGAGACGTGCACGCCCAGCGCGGTCAGCCTCTGGTGCCAGAGCAGGGTGGCGAGCGAGGCCCACGGGGTGATCAGCGGCCCGGCGTTCACGCCGATCAGCAGGGCGACCAGGCGGAGCGGATCCGCCGCGACGGGCTCGAGGGCGAGGTAGGCGGGCAGGTTGTCGACCAGGTTGGAGGCGACCGCGCCGGAGCCGGCGAGGCGCAGCAGGTCGAGCGTCCCGCTCCCCTCCCCCGCGACCACGGCGAGCGCCGCGCCCAGCCCGAGCTGGTGCGCCGCCTCCATCGCCACGAAGAGGCCCGACGCGAACACGACGAGCTGCCACGGCAGGAGGGCGGGCGTGAGCGCCGCGGGACGGCGCACCGCGAAGAGGACGATCAGCGCGACCGCGGCGACCGTCGCCGGGATCCACACCTCGAGGCCCGAGACGAGCGCCGGCAGGAGCAGCGCCACGACGGTCCCCGCGCCGACGAGCAGCACCCGGTCCTCCACCGGCGTCCGCTCCCCCGGGGTGTAGCGCCCGGCCAGCTCGCGCCGGTAGCGGATCGCGAGGATCAGCACGGGCACGACGGCCGCGACGAGCGCGGGCACCGCGGTCAGCGCGGCGAAGGCGAAGGGGCCCTCGACCCCCAGGCGCCGCTGCGCGAGCAGGTTGGTGAGGTTCGAGACGGGGAGGAGGAGGGAGGCGCAGTTCGCCAGCCAGACCGTGGCCATCGCGAACGGCAGGGGCGGGACGCGCACGTGCGCCGCGAGCAGGACCACGACCGGGGTCAGGAGCACGGCGGTCGTGTCGAGCGAGAGGAACACCGTGCTGACGACGGCCATCGCCACCACCAGCAGCCAGAGCACCGCGGTCCGCCCGCGGCCCCACTCGGCGGAGCGCTCGGCGACCACGGTGAAGACGCCGGCCTCGGAGGCCAGCTCGGCGACCACGGTCACCGCGACCACGAAGCCGAGGATCGGCGCCGTCCGCTCGACCAGCTCGCCCAGCGCGTCCATCGGGAGGACCCCCGTGACGACGGCCACCGCCCCGACGACGAGCAGCACCGCCCCGATCACAGCCGTGCGCATGTCGTTCCCGTTCTCCTCGGCGTGCCCCGGCTCGAGGATTCGGGTCCCGGCGGCGGTCCACCGTAGCGGGACAACCCCTCGGTGCTGTCAAGCGTTCCTCTGAGAGCTTTCGCACCCGCTAGCGTCGGGGTGAACACGGGAGGCACACGCATGCGCAAGTTCATCCTCAACTCCAGCGTCATCAGCGCGATCGTCGGCGGCTGGTCGATCCTGCAGACCACGCGCAAGGGCCCGCGCGACTGGCGCCTGGCCCTCCAGTGGGTCAGCTGGGCCATCTCGGTCACCGTCGCCCTGGGCTCCGTGTCCTACGACTCGAAGGAGATCGTCAAGGAGGAGCGCGGCAAGAAGCGCGACCGCTAGGCCCTCCTGATGCGCCGCCTCCCCGCGGGGCGGCGTGTCAGCCGGTCTCCCGACCCGATGGCGGCGACACTGTTCCCAGTCGCTGCCGGCACGGGAAACGGGGTTCGTCATGAGGTTTCGTCTGAGGCGTCGCAAGCCGGCCCCCGATGTCGTCGAGGAGGCCCCCGTCCTCACGCAGGACGAGCTCTTCGCCGTCGTCCACGAGCGCCTCGCGGCCTTCGTCGGATCCGAGGGCGCCTGGGTCGTCACGCGCCGCAGCCACGACGACCGCGACCCGATCTTCCACGGGATGCTCGCGCGCTCCCTCGCCCACGAGCTCTCCGCCGCCATCCAGGAGGAGCAGCTCCGCGCCGGCGCCGAGCGGACGTCGTCCCCGGTCACCGAGGCGATCCCCGTGATGCGCGCCTCGACTCCCCCGGTGGAGCCGGCCGCCCTCACCTGGGAGCCGAAGCCGATCGCCGTCTGGGCGGAGCCGGCCCCCGCCGACGTCGCCGCCGACGCCCCCGTCGCGACCCGCTCCTGACCCGAGCGGTCGGCCGGCGGGCTCGCCCTCCGGCCGACCCGACGAGCGACGTCGCCCTTCCCGCTGATCGAGGAGGCGGCACCGCCGCCGTCCCGAGATCCCCCGTAGCCGACCCTCCCCCGGCCGCCCGTCAGAGCGTCGGCCAGCTCCCGGGTCCCTCGCTGCCCGCCGGGTACTCGTCGAGCGGCACCCGGTCCGCGTGCCAGGCGTCGATCGCGGGCTGCACGATGCGCCAGCACTCCTCGGCGGCGTCCCCGCGGACCGAGAGCGACGGGTCGTCGTCGAGGATCCCCGAGATGACCTCGCCGTACGCCAGCAGCTCGCCCGCGCCGAAGGTCGCCTCCAGCGAGGCGCGCTCGAGCGTGTACGGGTCGCCGGGGCCGTTGATGTTCAGCTCGAGCGACATCTGGTCGGGCGCGAGGAACAGCCGCAGCACGGACGGCGCCTCGGTGCCCACGAAGCCGCGGGGCAGGTGCGGCACCGGCTTGAAGCGGATGACCACTTCGCGCCGCCGCTCCCCGAGCGCCTTGCCGGAGCGGAGGGTGAACGGCACGCCGGCCCAGCGCCAGGTGTCGATCTCGACGACCAGCTCGGCCAGCGTCTCGGTCCGGCGAGCGGGGTCCACGCCCTTCTCGTCCGCGTAGGCGGGCAGCTCGCGCCCGTCGATCGTCCCCGCCGTGTAGCGGGCGCGGCGCGAGCTCGCGGCGGGGTCGTCGCCGTGCAGGCGGGTGGCGCGCAGGACGATCGACTTCGCGTCCCGGAGGTCGGCCGCGTCGAGCGAGGACGGCGGCTCCATCGCGATCACCGCGAGGACCTGCAGCAGGTGGCTCTGGATCATGTCGGTCAGCGCGCCCGCGCCGTCGTAGTAGCTCGCCCGCCCCTCGAGGGCCAGCTGCTCGTCGTAGACGATCTCGACGCTCTCGATGTGCTCGGCCGACCACAGCGGCTCGAGGATCCGGTTCGCGAAGCGCAGGCCGAGCACGTTCATCACGGTCGCGCGGCCGAGGAAGTGGTCGACGCGGTGGATGCGGTCCTCGGGGACCAGCGCGGCGAGACGCTGGTTGAGGGCGTGCGCGCTCGCCTCGTCGGTCCCGAACGGCTTCTCCAACGCCAGCACGGTGCCCTCCGGCAGGTCGTGGGCGGCGAGCGCCTCGCAGGCCTTCGCCGCGATCGCCGGCGGGAGGGCGAAGTAGACCGCCACCGGACCGGCGCAGCTCGCGAGCAGTGCGGCGAGCGCCTCCGGATCGGTGACGTCGACCTGCTGGTAGCGCGTGCCGGAGGTGAGCGCGTCCACGCCCTCGCCCTGCGCCTCGACGGTGGCGAAGGAGGCGGTCAGCACCTCGTGCCAGTGCTCCTGGGTCCAGTCCTCGCGTCCCGCGCCGACGAGGTGGACCCGCCGGTCGGTCTCGCGGGTCAGCAGCTGGCCGACGGCGGGGAGGAGGAGCCGCGAGGACAGGTCCCCCGTCGCTCCGAGGATGAGCAGGGTCGAGACGGTCTGTGCCATGCGGCTCACCCTACGGCGGCGCTGAAGAGCCCCGCTCCGCCTTGACTGGGAGGCCACAGCCGCACCTGAGAGGATCGCCGCATGGTCTCCCCGATCGAGGACTACGCCGTCCTCTCCGACTGCCGCACGGCCGCTCTCGTCTCCCGCGACGGGGGGATCGACTGGCTGTGCCTGCCGCGCTTCGACTCCGCCTCCGTCTTCGGCGCCCTCCTCGGCGGCGACGACCAGGGGCGCTGGTCGCTCCGGCCGGTGGACGGGGAGGCGACGAGCGAGCGCCACTACCTCGGCGACACGCTCGCGCTGGTCACCCGGTGGACGACGCCCACCGGCGTCGTCGAGGTGGTCGACGTGATGCCGCTGCGCGACGAGCGCGCCGAGCTGGTGCGCCGGGTGCGCGGAGTGTCGGGGACCGTCCGGATGCGGCAGGAGCTGCGCATCCGCTTCGACTACGCCCGCACCATGCCGTGGGTGCGGCAGGAGGGGACGGACGAGGATCCGCTGCTCGTCGCCGTCGCCGGGCCCGACGCGGTCGTGGTGCGCGGAGTGCGGTTGAAGGCCGTCGACCACGCCCACGCGGCGGAGTTCGACGTCGACGCGGACGCGGTCGTCGACCTCTCGATGGCGTGGTTCCCCTCGCACCAGCGGGCGCCGAAGCGCCTCGACGTCGACCGCGCGCTGGAGCGCACGCTCTCCTGGTGGTCCGAGTGGGCGTCGGCGATCGACTACGACGGGCCGCACCGCGACGCCGTCGTCCGCTCGCTGCTGACCCTCCGCGCCCTGACCGACGACGAGACCGGCGGCATCGTCGCGGCGGCGACCACCTCGCTCCCGGAGCAGTTCGGCGGCGCCCGCAACTGGGACTACCGCTACGTCTGGCTCCGCGACGCCTCGCTCACCCTGCAGGCCCTGCTCGCGCACGGGTTCGAGCAGGAGGCGCAGAAGTGGCGGGCCTGGCTGCTCCGCGCGGTCGCGGGCGCGCCGGAGGACGTGCAGATCATGTACGGCCTCGCCGGCGAGCGCGACCTGCCCGAGCGGGAGATGCCGAGCCTACCCGGCTACGACGGCGCCTCCCCCGTGCGGATCGGGAACGCCGCCGTCGACCAGTACCAGGCGGACGTGATCGGCGAGGTGATGGTCGCTCTGCACGAGGCCCGCGTGGCCGGAGTGGACGAGACGGAGTTCTCCTGGCCGCTCCAGCGCGCGCTCCTGGGCTTCGTCGAGACCAACTGGCAGCGGCCGGACAACGGCATCTGGGAGATCCGGGGCGAGCCGCGGCACTTCACGCACTCGCGGGTCATGATCTGGGCCGCGCTCGATCGGGGCGTCCGCGCCGTGCGCGAGAACGGCCTGCCCGGTCCGGTCGAGACCTGGGAGCGCCTCCGCGACGAGGTGCGCGCCGAGATCGAGGCCCAGGGCTTCGACGCCGAGCGCGGCCACTTCGTGCAGTCCTACGGCTCGCCCGAGGTCGACGCGTCGCTCCTCGTGCTGCCGATGGTCGGCTTCGTCCCCGCCGACGACCCGCGGATGCTGGGCACCGTCGCCGAGCTGGAGCGCGTGCTCCTGCAGGACGGCCTGCTGCACCGCTACCGGACCGAGTCCTCGGTCGACGGCCTCGCCGGCGGCGAGCACCCGTTCCTCGCCTGCTCCTTCTGGCTCGTCCGGCAGTACGCCGACTCCGGCCGGATCGACGACGCGCGGACCCTGATGGACCGGCTCGTCGGGCTCTGCAACGACGTGGGCCTCCTCTCGGAGGAGTACGACGTCGAGGGCCGCCGGCACGCGGGGAACACTCCCCAGGCCCTCTCCCACCTCGCCCTGGTGCAGGCGGCCGACGCGATCGCGGCAGCCCGATGAGGCGCCGCCGCGTCGTTCTCGCGAGCATCGGCGGAGTCCTCGGAGTCGCGGTCCTCGGCTTCCTCACCTGGAGCTCGATCGTCAGCGGCCCCGACGAGGACGCCCTCGCCCGCGTGCGCGCCGATCCGGCGATCGCGGTCGAGCGCACGGACGACGCGCTCGTGATGACGCCGACCTCGACCGGTGAGCTGGCCGGCACGGGCCTGGTCTTCATCCCCGGAGCGAAGGTCGACGCCTCCTCCTACGAGGCGACCCTGGCTCCGCTGGTCGAGGCCGGGGCGACCGTCGTGATCACGCGGCCGATCCTGCACCTGGCCTTCTTCGATCTCCGCTCGCTCGAGACCTTCACCAGCCAGGCCGAGGGCGTCGACCGCTGGCTCGTCGGCGGCCACTCCCTCGGCGGCGTGAAGGCCTGCCAGTGGGCCGAGGACCCGGCGGTGGCGGGCCTGGTGCTGCTCGGCAGCTACTGCGCGAACGACCTCTCGGGCTCCGGGCTCCCCGTCCTCAGTGTCAGCGGATCGGAGGACGGGCTCAGCACGCCGGAGAAGGTCGCCGACGCGAGCGTCCGGCTGCCCTCCTCCGCCGACCTCGTCGAGATCGACGGCGCCAACCACGCCGACTTCGGCTGGTACGGGCCGCAGGCGGGCGACGGCGAGGCGACCATCAGCCACGAGGAGGCGGACGCCCGCATCGCCGAGGCCCTCCTGGGCTTCAGCCGCGAGGTCGGCTGAGTCGCCCGCTCCCGCTTGACCTCGAGCGCACTCGAAGTCGTAGGTTGACGCCATGTCCACCGCCACCGCCGCCCCGGCCGAGCCGGAGGTGCTGTCGATCTCGCAGGTCGCCGCCGTCACCGGTCTCACCGTGCACACCCTGCGCTACTACGAGCGCGCCGGGCTCATGCTCGACCCGGTCGAGCGCGCCTCGTCGCAGCACCGCCGCTACCGGCCGGCCGACGTCGGCTGGGTCGACTTCCTCACCAAGCTCCGCGCGACCGGGATGCCGATCGCGAGGATCCGCGAGTACGCCCGGCTCCTCCGGATCGGGCCCGCCACGGAGCCGGAGCGCCTCGCGCTGCTCCGGACGCACCGCGAGGAGGTCGAGGCGCAGCTCGCCCGGACACACGCCAGCCTCGCCGCGATCGACATCAAGATCGCGGCGTACCAGGAGAGGACCACCCACTGATGAAGACGATCACCCTCGGATCCGACGTCGCCGCTCTCGAGGTCTCGCGCCTCGGTCTCGGCGCGATGGGCATGTCGGCGTTCTACACCGGCGCCGGCACCGACGACGCGGAGTCGATCCGCACCGTGCACCGCGCCCTCGAGCTCGGCGTCACGTTCCTCGACACCGCCGAGATCTACGGCCCGTACACCAACGAGGAGCTGCTCGGCCGCGCGCTGGCAGGCCGCCGCGACGAGGTGGTGCTGGCGAGCAAGTTCGGCATGATCCGCCACCGCGGCGACGGGGGCCGCGGACTCGACGGCTCCCCGGAGAACCTGCGGCTCGCCGTCGAGGGCTCGCTCGCGCGCCTCGGCACCGACCGCATCGACCTCTACTACCAGCACCGCATGGACCCGGGCGTCCCGGTCGAGGAGACCGCCGGGGCCTTCGCGGAGCTGATCCAGGAGGGCAAGCTCCGCGGCTACGGCCTCTCGGAGGCGGCGCCAGCGACGATCCGGCGCGCTCACGCCGTGCACCCGGTCACCGCTGTGCAGTCCGAGTACTCGCTCTGGACCCGCGACCCCGAGGCGGAGGTGCTGCCGGTCCTCCGCGAGCTCGGCATCGGCTTCGTCCCGTACTCGCCGCTGGGCCGCGGCTTCCTCACGGGCAGCATCCGCTCGGTCGCCGAGCTGGGCAGCGACGACTTCCGCCGCGACAACCCCCGCTTCGCCGACGGAGCGCTGGAGGCGAACCTCCGCATCGTGGAGGCCGTCGACCGGGTGGCGGCAGAGGCGGACGCGACCGCCGCACAGGTGGCGCTCGCCTGGCTGCTCGCCCAGGGCGAGGACATCGCTCCGATCCCGGGCACCAAGCGCGTCTCGCGCATCGAGGAGAACGCCGCCGCGGACGCCCTCGTGCTGACCGCGGAGCAGCTCGACGTCCTCGGCTCGCTCGAGGCCCCCGTCGGCGACCGCTACGCCGACATGAGCTCCGTGAACCGCTGACCGCCCTGCGGGACGCCGCTCGCCGCGCGCACCCCGGGTGCGGCCGTGCGAGCGGCGTCCTCGCAGGAGTCAGTCCCGCGGCGGCAGCTCCCGCTTCGGGGTGTCCCGCTTCGGGGTGTCCCGCAGGTCGATGAGACCCGTGAACATCGCCCCCCGCTCGTTCGAGCGCTCGTCGCCCGAGAACAGGTTGTCCGGGGCGGAGGACCCGTGCCGGCGCGGGGTCGCGGCGGGAGCGGGCTCCCGCTCCATCTCGACGCGCTGACGCGGCAGGGCGACGAGGTCGTTCTCGTGCAGCCACGAGACGAGCCGCTCGCGCACGTAGCAGCGCAGGTCGAAGAGCGTCGGCGCGTCCTTCGCAGTGACGAGCACCCGGATCCGGACGAAGCCGCCCGTCGCGTCGGTCACCTGCAGCACGCTGGTGCGCCGATCCCAGAGGTCGGTCTCCTCGAGCATGCGGTGCAGCTCCTCGCGCATCTGCTCGGGGCTGACCCGCCAGTCCAGGTCGAGCTCGACGGCGCCGAGCAGCTCGGACCCGGTGCGGGTCCAGTTCTGGAACGGCTGGGTCGTGAAGTAGTTCGTGGGCAGCACCAGGCGGCGGTCGTCCCAGAGGTGGACGACGACGTAGGTCAGCGTGATCTCCTCGATCCGCCCCCACTCGGTCTCGACGATCACCACGTCGTCCAGGCGGATGGCGTCGCTGAAGGCGAGCTGCATCCCGGCGAAGATGTTCGTGAGGCTCGACTGCGCGGCCAGGCCCGCCACGATCGAGAGCACGCCGGCCGAGGCCAGGAGGCTCGCACCGGCCGTGCGGGCCTCGGGGAAGGTCAGCAGCGAGGCGCCGATCGCGATGACCACGACGGCAGCCACGGCGACCCTCCGGATGATCGTCATCTGCGTGCGGAGGCGGCGTGCCCGGCGGTTGTCGGCCGTGTCGGTCCGGTAGCGCTCGGCGCCCAGGTCCTCGAGGAACACGAACAGGGATCCGATCACCCACGCCGCCGCGCCGATCGTGGCGATCTGGAACACCCGCTGCACGAGACCCGGCCAGGGGTCGCCCGACACGGTGGCGGCGAGCGCGGCCCAGACCGCGATGGTCATCAGCAGCACGCGGAACGGGATGCGCAGACGCCGGATCAGCAGGCGCGCCCAGGTCTTGCGCTTGCCGACCGAGCGCAGCACGAGGGCGACGACGGCGGTCGCGACCACGGCGATCACGACCGCGATCACCACGGCGAGCGCGATCGAGCCGATCACGGGGAGGACGTCTTCGGGCACATCGGTCCTTTCTGGAGGGGAAACGGAAGCGAACGGAGATCCTGCCACGCGAACGGGGGTCGGTCCGCATTCTGCGCCGGACACCGTGCGGATGCTCAGGCGCCTGTTGGCGTCGGCGGACGGAGACGTCGACCCGGCCTGGAGCACCGTCGCCCGGGCCTTCACGCGGACGGGCATCACCCTGAGCCTGACCGCCGCCGCCGCCGATCAGGCCCGGGCCTCGGACGCGCTCGACATCGGGATCGGCTCCACGAGCGTCGGCTTCCGCGGAGTCCTGCCGCCTTTCGACCCGTCGACCGCCGCACCCTCCAGCGAGTGAGCACGGGCCGGCGCTCCCCCTGCGGGCGCTCGGAGGAGGTCGGGAACGGACACGGACCGGGAACGACGAAGCCCCGCACCTCACGAGGAGGTGCGGGGCTGGTGGTGCACCCCCTCGGACTTGAACCGAGAACCCACTGATTAAGAGTCAGTTGCTCTGCCGATTGAGCTAGAGGTGCGTTCCGGCCGGCTGATCGTGCGTGCCGAACCGAGGGATCACACTACCAGCGTCTCCCCCCGTCTCGTCAAATCGAGTGCGACGGAAAGCCCGCGGCAGCGATCGGAGGCTCCGCGGGACCCACCGGTATCGTGGTCGCGTGACCCCGCAGAGCAGTGACCAGAGCTTCGACGACGACCTCCGACTCGCCCTCCGCCTGGCGGACGCGGCCGATGCGATCTCGCGGGAGCGGTTCGGCGCGCTCGACCTCGTCGTGGACACGAAGCTCGACCGCACCCCGGTCACCGACGCCGACCGCGCCGTCGAGGAGGCGATCCGCGCGCTGCTCGCCGCCGAGCGTCCGGACGACGCGATCCTCGGCGAGGAGTTCGGCACCTCGGGCGAGGCCTCGCGGCAGTGGATCCTCGACCCGATCGACGGCACCGCCCACTTCCTCCGCGGCGTCCCGATCTGGGCGACCCTGATCGCGCTCGCGGTCGACGGCGTCCCCGTCGTCGGAGTCGTCTCCGCTCCCGCTCTCGGCACGCGCTGGTGGGCGGCCGAGGGCTCCGGCGCCTGGGCCGTCGAGCTGGAGGCCGGGGCCGAGCCGCGACCGCTGCGCGTCTCGGGGATCGACACGCTCGCCTCGGCGACCTTCAGCTACAACAGCATTCAGCAGTGGGAGGGCGCGGGCCGTCTCCCGCAGCTGCTCGAGCTCGCCGGCGCCGTCTGGCGCGACCGGGCGTACGGGGACGCGTGGCCCTACATGCTCGTCGCCGAGGGTCTCCTCGACGGTGCGGGCGAGTTCGACGTGAAGCCCTACGACCTGGCGGCCCTGGTGCCGATCGTGCAGGAGGCGGGCGGCCGCTTCACCTCCGCCGACGGGGAGGACGGGCCGTGGCACGGCAGCGCCGTCGCCACCAACGGCCTGCTGCACGACGAGGTGCTCGCGATCGTGGCGCCGCGATGAGGAGCCGGACGGCCGCGCTCGCCTCGGCGGCGCTCCTCCTGCTCCTCTCGGGCTGCTCCTCCGTCGTCGGGCCGGACGGCCCGGAGGCCGTGCGTGACGAGGGCGGCACGGTGGCGACCGCCGGCGTCACCGACGTGTTCTCGCTGCGGCGCGGCGACTGCCTGGCCGACCCGGGCGACGACCGCATCGCCGACGTGGACGTCGTCCCGTGCGCCGAGGAGCACGCACTGGAGGTCTTCCACACGTTCGCGCAGCCCGGAGACCGCTACTCCAGCCGCAACACGCTGCTCGCCCAGGCCGAGGCGGGCTGCGAGCCGGAGTTCGGCGCCGTGATGGGGATCGCCTACGGCGACTCCGCCCTCGAGTACCGCTCGCTCGTCCCCTCCGAGGTCGGCTGGCGCCACGGGGACCGCACGATCGTCTGCGCGGTCCTCGATCCGGCCGACGACTCCACCACCGGCAGCCTCTTCGGCTCCGCTCGCTGACCACGGCTCCGATCGACCCCCGTTCGGCTCATTGACACGCGCTCCGTCGGAGCGCAGGGTGAAGGGACGAACGGCAGGCGCGAGGGGGCGCGGAGACCGGCGGCTCAGGAGTCGACATGCAGGACCGGCACGACCAGGAACCCCCCGAGCGCTCGCGCACGGCCGAGCAGCACTGGGGACCGGCGGACAGCCTGTTCCCGAGGCTCCACCGGCAGAGCTCCCTGCTCGCCGCGGCGGAGGCGGTCGCGCAGGTCGACGGGCCCGGCCCGGGCGACGTCTGGTCGCGGCTCCTGCACGACTACGCCCACGCCTCCGACCGCGTCGTCTCGGTGGACGGCGACGCCGAGGCCGCCACGCTCGGCTGGCTGAAGCCGCGTGGTGTGGTCTCGCTGCTGGTCACCGAGCGGTGCGACGACGACGCCGCCGCCGAGCACCTGGTGGCCGCGCTCGCCGCGATGAACGCCGTGACCCTCTCCGTGCACGAGGCGCGAGCAGTACGCCTCCGTCCTCTGCTGGAGGTGCTGCACCGGCTCCTGCCCGATGCGTTCGCCGAGCTGCCGGTGGACCGCAGCGCCCACTACCCGGCCGGCACCGCCGTCGCCGTGCTGGCGCCCGGCATGCTCTACCGGGACTGGGCCCCGCCGCAGGCTCTCGCCGGCCCGGCGCACGACGACGACCGGCTGGCGATGCTCACCCTCTACGGGCGGATCAGACAGCTCGACGTGCGACCGTCGTGAGGGCGGCGGAGCGGAGCTCCCAGTGTGCGACGACGACCGGTGGTGGAGATGGGGGGAATCGAACCCCCGTCCATCGCTGTGATTCTGCGCCTTCTACGGGTGTAGCCGATGAGAGCGTTCTGCTCGGCCCCGACCGTTACCATCGGCGCATCGGTCGACGGGCCCAGCCCGAGTGCAAGTCCCGCGTCGCCCTCAGGCGTAACGACGCAGCAAGTCCTCTAGATGACGCCAGGATCCGGGGCGAGGACGCACCCACGGGCTGACGGACTATCTACTCTGGCTTAGGCAGCGAGAGCGAAGTCGGTGCGCTTCTGTTCGGCACCTGTGTTTTCCAGGGATCGTTGACGAGATGACCCTGGATCCTCGACCCGCTTCTCGCAGTTTCGCAGGCAATGTCGAAACCGATCATCCCCGCGAGCACTCGACGGCCCGGAGGCCGCTGGAGTGGGTCGTTCGTCGCACACTGTGGAGTTACGGGTCCTAGTCTACCTCAGCTCCGCGGGCGGTCACCCGGCGGCGGCGCAGATCGAGCAGACCCAGCACGAGCGCGAGCGCGATCAGCCCGAGGGTGACGAAGTAGCCGTTGCGGAAGGCGTCGTGGTACCGGTCCAGCCCCTCCGCCATCCCCTGCTCGCTCGCCAGGGTCGCGAAGAAGACGGCGGAGGCGCAGGCGGTGCCGACCGCGGTGCCCACGCGCTGGCCGAGCTGGCCCACGGAGCCCGCCACGCCGCCCTGCGCCGGCGGGATCTCGGCGAGGGTGAGCGTCTGGTTCGGCGACACGACGAAGCCGCCTCCGGCCCCGGCGACGAGCATCGCGGCACCCATGCCGTAGGCGGCGGTCTCGGCCGGGAGGAGCTCGGCGGCGAGCAGCACGAGCGTGAAGCCGATGACCACGAGCACGATGCCGAGCACCACCAGTGCGCGGCCGTAGCGCTGCACGAGCTTGCCGCCGTACCAGGCTGTCACCGCCGAGGTCAGCGCGAACGGGATGCTCACCATGCCGGCGAACACCGGCTCGAGGCCGAGCCCCTGCTGGAGGAAGAGCGTGGTGAGGAGGAAGGTCGCCGGGATCGCGGCGAAGTAGGAGGTCGCGACCAGGATGCCGTTGCGGTAGGAGCTGGTCCGGAAGATGCGGAAGTCGATGACGGGCGTCCGCCCCGACGCGGCGTAGTGCGCCTCCCAGCGCACGAAGACGGCGGCGGCGGCCGCGGCGAGGACCAGCCAGAACCAGCGGTAGGGCGAGTCCGAGGAGGAGCCCGTGGTCAGCAGGAACGGCAGCATGAACGCGAAGATCGCGACCGCCAGCAGGAGCAGGCCGACCGGGTCGAGGGACCGGTCTCCCTCGGGCCGCGAGCGCTTCTTCGGGATGAGCTTCCAGGCGAAGACCAGCGCGGCGACGCCCAGCGGGATGTTCATCCAGAACAGCAGGCGCCAGCCGTCCTGCTCGCCGCCGATCGCGATCAGGAGGCCGCCGAGGGTCGGGCCGAAGGCGGTCGACAGGCCGATGGTCGCGCCGAAGACCCCGAAGGCCCGGGCCCGCTCGGCGCCGGTGAACATCTGCTGCACCAGCCCGAGGACCTGGGGCATCTGGATGCCCGCGGCGACGCCCTGCAGGAAGCGCGCGACGACGAGCAGCTCGATCGACGGCGCGAGCGCGCAGAGCAGGCTCGTCACCGTGAACGCGGTCAGCCCGATGAGGAACAGCAGGCGGCGCGAGCGGATGTCGCCCAGCCGACCGGCCGGCACGAGCGCCAGTCCGAAGGCGAGCGCGTAGCCCGCGACGATCAGCTGCAGCTGGCTCGCGTCCGCTCCGAGCGAGCGCTCGATCGACGGCAGGCCGACGTTGACCTTGGAGAGGTCGAGGATCGTGATGGCCGCGACTCCGACGCTCACCGCGAAGGCGCGCCACCGCGTCTTCTCGTCGGCGGCGCTCAGGGCGGCGGGGGCGCTGTTCTCGGGGGAGGTCACGCGCCCCAGTCTCCCAAAGCACGGGGCGCGAAGAAGAGGCTTGCGCGGCACCCGTCGGACAGTGCCCGCCGGGGCCTACTCGCCGAGGCGGCGGCGGGTCGACATCGCACGGTCCGCCTCGCGGCGGTCCTGGCGCTCTCGGAGGACCTGGCGCTTGTCGTAGTCCTTCTTGCCCTTGGCCACGGCCAGCTCGACCTTGGCCTTGCCGTCGCTGAAGTACAGCGAGAGCGGGATCAGTGTGTACCCGCCCTCCTTCACCTTGTTGTGGATCTTGAGGATCTGCGCCTTGTGCAGCAGCAGCTTGCGCTTGCGGCGCGGCGGGTGGTTCGTCCAGGTGCCCTGCGCCCACTCGTTGATGTGGACGGCGTCGAGCCACGCCTCTCCCCCGTCGACGAAGGCGTAGCCGTCGACCAGCGAGGCTCGGCCGGCCCGGAGGGACTTCACCTCGGTGCCGGTGAGCACGAGGCCCGCCTCGTAGGTGTCCTCGATGAGGTAGTCGTGGCGCGCCTTGCGGTTGGTCGCGACGACCTTCTGTCCCTGTTCTCTGGGCACGGCTGCTCCTCGGGTCGCGAGCGGATGAAGGGGGCGGGCATCGTCGGGGCGATGCACCGGTGGGCCGCCCCGAACGGGACAGCCCACCAGTATACGTCCGGTCCGGGATCAGACCCGCAGGTACCGCGCGATCGCGACGTTCGCCGAGACGGCGGCCAGGACGATGCCGACCACGATCAGGATCGGCACGACGATCAGAGCGTCGTCGAGTCCCACGAAGGAGGTCAGCGGGATCCGGTACGCCAGGAACCCCTGCACGAAGACCTGCACGATGGCGACCACCGCGACTCCCGCGAGGATCGAGCCGACCAGCGCGGCGAAGACCCCCTCGAGGATGAACGGGGTCTGGATGAACCGGCTCGAGGCCCCCACGAGCCGCATGATGCCCAGCTCCCGTCTCCGCGAGAACGCCGAGAGGCGGATCGTGGTGGCGATGAGCAGCACGGCCGCGACGAGCATCAGGACGGCGATGCCGATCGCTGTGTAGCTCGCCGCGTTGAGGATCGAGAAGATCTGGTCGAGGTACTGCCGCTGGTCGGTGACGCTCTCGACTCCCGAGACGCTCGACAGGCTCTCCACGATGACGTCCGACTGGGTCGGGTCCTTCAGATTGATCCAGAAGGTCTGGTTGAGCAGGTCGGGAGTGACGTACTCGGCGACCGGGTTGCCCGCGAACTGCTCCTGGAAGTTCGCGTAGGCCTGGTCGTGGTCCTCGAAGTAGGAGCGGTCGATGTACGGCGCGAGCGTGGCGCCCTCGAGCTGGCCCTGCACCGCGTCGATCTGCTCGGCGGTGGCGTCGGAGCCGCTGCAGTTCGAGCCGCCGGAGGTGGCGGTGCACATGTACACCGCGACCTGCGCCTTGTCGTACCAGAAGTTCTTCATCTGGCCGATCTGCATCTGGAGCAGGATCGCCGTGCCGACGAAGGTGAGGGAGATGAAGGTCACCAGGATCACCGAGACGACCATGGAGACGTTGCGCCGGAGGCCGCTGGCGACCTCCGACCAGATCAGTGCGAATCTCACTTGACGGGTCCTACGTTCTGCTGGTCGTCGCCGGTCTCGTCGCCCTCGCCCGCGTGGGCGCGGAGGCCGAGGCGCGCGGCGAGCGACTCCTCGGGCAGGGCGCCGGTGTCGGCGGGGAGGAAGATCGGACCGGTCTGGCTCTGCAGCTCGACGACGCGCGGGGCGGCGGCGGGCTCCGGCTCGCGCTCCGGCTCGACGGCGGCGGAGCGGCGGCCCTCGGGGACGCGGGGCTGGGCGGCGGTCTGCGAGAGGCGGGCCGGCTCGGGCGGCGGGGCCGGGGCCTCCTGGCGCAGGTCGATCTCGGGGACCTCGGCGGGCGCGAGCTCGCTGTCGATGATCGCCGGGGGCGCGGGCTGCTCGGCGACCGCGTGGTCGTCGGCCGCCACGACCACGACGCCGTCGTGGACGACGGTGATGCTCTCGGTCTGGCCGTAGCCGCCCTGGCTCTCGTCGCGGACGATGCTGCCGGCCGAGAGCTCGATGACGCGGCGCTTCATCTGGTCGACGATGCCGGCCTCGTGGGTCGCCATGATCACGGTCGTGCCGCCCGCGTTGATCCGCTCGAGCAGCGCCATGATGCCGGCGCTCGTGGTCGGGTCGAGGTTGCCCGTGGGCTCGTCGGCCAGCAGGACGGCCGGCTTGTTGACCACGGCGCGGGCGATCGCCACGCGCTGCTGCTCGCCGCCGGAGAGCTCGTGGGGCAGGCGCGAAGCCTTGCCCGCGAGGCCCACCATCTTGAGCGTGTCCGGGACGGCCTCCTGGATGTAGCCCTTCGACTTGCCGATCACCTGGAGGCTGAACGCGACGTTGTCGAAGACCGACTTGTTCGGCAGCAGCCGGAAGTCCTGGAACACGACGCCCATGTTGCGGCGGAAGTACGGGACCTTGCGGCTCGAGATCTTGCCGAGGTTCTGCCCGAGCACGTGGATCGACCCGGAGGAGGGGCGCTCCTCCTTGAGGATCAGGCGGAGGCAGCTCGACTTGCCGGAGCCGGAGGCGCCGACGAGGAAGACGAACTCGCCCCGGAGGATCTCGAGATCGATGGCGTTGAGGGCGGGTCTCGTGCCGCCCCGATACTGCTTGGAGACGTTGTCGAAGCGAATCATGTCGGTACGAGGGTAAGCGACGATCCCGAAGAGTCCGCCGAGGGGGCGCGCGGCGCGTCGGTGGGGACGCGCCCGAGCCGCGCTAGGAGGACTTCCGCCAGCGGATCCCGGCGGCGATGAAGCCGTCCAGATCGCCGTCGAACACGTGCGAGGGGTTGCCGACCTCGTGGTCGGTGCGCAGGTCCTTCACCATCTGGTACGGAGCGAGGACGTAGCTGCGCATCTGGTCGCCCCAGCTCGCGGTGATGGTGCCGGCGAGCTCCTTCTTGGTGGCCGCCTCCTGCTCCTTCTGCAGCAGCAGGAGCCGCGACTGGAGCACGCGCATCGCCGCGGCGCGGTTCTGGATCTGGCTCTTCTCGTTCTGCATCGACACGACGGTGCCGGTGGGCAGGTGGGTGAGGCGCACCGCGGAGTCGGTGGTGTTCACCGACTGGCCGCCGGGGCCGGAGGAGCGGAAGACGTCCACGCGGATGTCGTTGTCCGGGATCTCGATCGCCCCGGCCTCCTCCATCAGCGGGATGACCTCGACCGCGGCGAAGGAGGTCTGGCGCTTGCCCGCGGCGCCGAAGGGGCTCATCCGCACGAGGCGGTGGGTTCCGGCCTCGACCGAGAGCGTGCCGAAGGCGTAAGGGGCGTCGATCTGGAAGGTGGCCGACTTGATGCCCGCCTCCTCCGCGTAGCTGGCGTCCATGACGGTCGCCGCGTACTTGTGCTTCTCGGCCCAGCGGAGGTACATGCGCATGAGCATCTCGGCGAAGTCGGAGGCGTCGACGCCGCCCGCTCCCGCGCGGATGGTGACCACGGCGGGGCGGTCGTCGTACTCGCCGTCGAGCAGGGTCTGCACCTCGAGCTCGCCCATGACCTTCTGGAGGGAGGAGAGCTCGGCGATCGCCTCCTGCTCGGACTCGGCGTCCTCGGCCTCGTTCGCCATCTCGACGAGCACCTCGAGGTCGTCCAGGCGCCGGTCGATCGCGGTGATCCGCGCGAGCTCGGACTGGCGGTGGCTGAGGGCGCTGGTCACCTTCTGCGCGTTGGCCGTGTCGTCCCACAGGTCGGGGGCGCCGGCCTGCTCGCTGAGCTCGGCGATCTTCGAGCGGAGGCCGTCCACGTCGATGACGGCGCGGATGTCGGCGAAGGTGGAGCGGAGAGCAGTGATCTGCTCGGTGAAGTCGTTGTCCAGCATGGTGCGTCCAGACTACCGGGGGCCGGGGGCCGCCCTCCGGCCCGGGCGTACCCTGGGGACGGTGACCAGCACCGCTCCGCGCCCCTTCCCCGTCGGGCCGCTGCTGCTGTCGACCTTCCTCCCCACCCTCCTCTTCTCCATCGGCGAGGGGGCGATCATCCCCCTCCTGCCGGCAGCGGCCGGCGACCTCGGCGCGACGCTGGCCCTGGCGGGCCTCGTGGCGGGGATGATCATGATCGGCGAGCTGGCGGGCGACATCCCCAGCGGCTGGATCGTCTCGCGGATCGGCGAGCGCGGCGCGATGCTCGGAGCCTCGGCCGCGTCGATCCTCGGGCTCGTGGTGTGCCTGCTCTCGACGTCATGGGTCGGGCTGACGATCGGCGTCTTCGTGATCGGCCTCGCGACCGCGGTCTTCGCGCTGGCGCGGCACGCGTTCATGACGTCGTTCGTCCCGATCACGCACCGCGCCCGCGCGCTCAGCGCCCTCGCCGGGGCGTTCCGCGCCGGCTGGCTGATCGGCCCGTTCCTGGCGGCCGGGGTGGTGCACCTCACCGGCTCCGTCGAGTCCGTCTTCTGGGTGCACATCGTCTGCTGCGTGGCGGCGGTCGTGGTCCTGCTGCTCGTGCCCGACCCCGCGACGGTGCTGCGGCGGGCGCAGGCCGCGGCCGACCGCGCCGCTCCGGGGGACGTGGTCGCCGCGGAGGCGTCGGCGACCGTCCCGGAGTCGCCGCAGTCGCTGCTCGGGACGCTGCGCGAGCACCGCGGGGTCCTCGCTCGGATGGGGACCGGCGCCGCCGTGATCGGGGCGCTGCGGGCGAGCCGGACGCTGATCCTCCCCCTCTGGGCGGTGAGCATCGGGCTCGCCGAGACCGACACCGCGATCATCATCGGCATCGCCGGCGCGCTCGACTTCGCCCTCTTCTACGCCGGCGGCCAGCTGATGGACCGCTTCGGCCGGGGCGCCACCGCGATCCCCTCGATGATCGGCCTCGGGCTCGGCCACCTCGCCCTCGCCGCCTCGGTGCTCGCCCTCGATCCGGTGCCCTGGTTCGTCGCCGTGGCCTGCGTGCTCGCGGCCGCGAACGGCATCGGCTCCGGGATCCTGATGACCATCGGCGCCGATCTCGCGCCCCCCGCCGATCCGGCCCCGTTCCTCGGCGCGTTCCGCTTCACCGGCGACGCGGGCAACGCCGCCGCCCCGATCGTCGTGTCGGCGCTCACCGCCCTGATCTCCCTCCCCTTCGCCGCCGTCGTGATGGGGGTGCTCGGTCTGGGCGGAGCGGGGGCGCTCGCCCGCTGGATCCCGCGGTACCTCCCCCGGGCGGCCTCCCGCGGCTGAGGCGCGGGGCCCTCCTCCTACACTGGAGCCCGCACGCGGGAGTGGTGGAATGGCAGACACGCAGGATTTAGGTTCCTGTGCCGAGAGGCGTGAGGGTTCGAGTCCCTCCTTCCGCACGGGATCGGCCGGTACGCTGAGCGCGCTCGCGTGACCGCCGACCGGCCACCGGCCCCCGTCGACTGGAGATCCGTTGAATCACGCCGCCCTCGTCCCCTGGCTCGATCCGGAGACGATCCTGACCTCGTTCGGCCCCTGGGGCGTGCTCGTGGTCTGCCTCATCGTGTTCGCCGAGACCGGACTGCTGATCGGCTTCCTCTTCCCGGGCGACACGCTGCTGATCATCACGGGCCTGCTGGCGCACGAGAACGCGTCGAACGGCGGCCTCGGCGTCCCGATCTGGGTCATCTGCCTGGCCGTCGGGTTCTCGGCCTTCGTCGGCGGCGAGGTCGGCTACCTGATCGGGCACAAGGCCGGCCCGCGCATCTTCGAGCGCAAGGAGTCCGGCTTCTTCAGCATCGAGAACGTGAAGCGGACCAACGCGTTCTTCGAGCGCTTCGGCGGCCTCGCCGTGATCCTCGCGCGCTTCGTGCCGATCGTCCGCACCTTCGCGCCGATCGCGGCCGGCGTGGCTCACATGAACTACCGCAAGTACAGCCTCTACAACCTCATCGGCGCCCTGATCTGGGGCAGCGGGGTCACCCTGATCGGATGGCTGCTCGCCTTCATCCCGCCGGTCGCCGACTTCGTCTCGCACTACATCGACGTGATCCTGATCGGCGCGGTCGTGCTCGCGCTGGTGCCGACGCTGTTCCACTTCTTCCAGCAGCAGCGCAAGGCGAAGCTCGCCGCCGACCCCGAGACCGACTCGACCGAGTCGGCCGCCTACGTGCTCGACGCCGACACCCTGGACGACAAGCACCCGAAGTCCTGACTTCCGCCTCCGGGGGACGCCACTCCGGCACGCGGCACGCCGACAGGCGTGCACCGGAGCGGCATCCCGCGGTGGGAACCCGCCGGGGTCAGAGCCGGGCGGACAGGGCGGCGAGCTCGGCGCGCAGCGCGGTGAAGGCGCGGGCGCGGTGGCTCCGGGCGTTCTTCTGCTCGGGAGCGAGCTCGGCCGCCGTGAGCGCCCCGGCCTCGGGGACGAACACCGGGTCGTAGCCGTGGCCGTTCGCGCCGCGCGGGGCCGTCGCGATCGCGCCGTCCCAGCGGCCCTCGACCACCGTCTCCTGACCGCCGGGGAGCACGGAGTCCGGCACCACGAGGGCGATGGTGCAGCTGAAGTGCGCACCGCGGTGCTCCGCCTTCACGTCGTGCAGCTGCGCCAGGAGGAGCTCGAGGTTGGCCGTCGCGTCGTGCGCGCGTCCCGACCAGCGGGCCGAGAAGATGCCCGGCGCGCCGCCGAGGACGTCGACGCAGATCCCGGAGTCGTCCGCGAGCGCCACGAGGCCGGTGTGCGCCGCCGCCGCGCGCGCCTTGATCAGCGCGTTCTCGGCGAAGCTCACGCCGTCCTCGACGGGCTCGGGTCCGTCGTAGCCGCGGACGCCGACTCCGGGGAGCGTGCCGGCCAGCATGGCGCGGAACTCCTCCACCTTGCCCGCGTTGTGCGTGGCGAGGACGAGGTCCAGGCTCACGCTCCGGGCTCCGCGGCGAGCGCTTCGGCCTGGATGCGGGCGAGGTCGGAGGCACCGGCGACCGCGAGGTCGAGCAGGGCGTCGAGCTCGCGGCGGTCGAACGGGGCCCCCTCGGCGGTGCCCTGCACCTCGACGAACAGGCCGCGTCCCGTGACGACGACGTTCATGTCGGTCTCGGCGCGCGCGTCCTCGACGTAGGCCAGGTCGAGCATCGGCACGCCGTCGATGATGCCGACGGACACCGCCGAGAGGCTGTCGATCAGCGGCTGCGCCTTCTGCCCCACGTACTTCTTGCCCCGCGCCCACTCGATCGCGTCGGCCATCGCCACGTAGGCGCCGGTGATCGCCGCGGTGCGGGTGCCGCCGTCGGCCTGGAGGACGTCGCAGTCGATGACGAGGGTGTTCTCGCCGAGCGCCTTCGTGTCGACCACCGCGCGCAGGCTCCGGCCGATCAGCCGGGAGATCTCGTGCGTGCGCCCGCCGACCTTCCCCTTGACCGACTCGCGGTCCATGCGGGAGTTGGTGGAGCGGGGCAGCATCGCGTACTCGGCGGTGACCCAGCCCTTGCCCTTGCCCTGCAGCCAGCGCGGCACGCCGTTCGTGAAGGAGGCGGTGCAGAGCACCCTGGTGTTCCCGAACGAGACGAGCGCGGAGCCCTCGGCCTGGGTGCTCCAGCCGCGCTCGATCGTCACGGTGCGCAGCTCGTCGGGCGCCCGCCCGTCCTTGCGCGCGGCCTTCGATGCGGTGCTGTCGGTCACTCGGGTCTCCCTCGATCGTGCGGGAGCGCGGCCCGGTCGAGCTCGCGCAGGTTGATGGTGCCGGTCTCGACGAGGTCGACGCTCGAGACCTCCGGACCGAGGAAGCGGCGGGCGAGGCGGACGAAGTCGCTCGAGCCCGTCTCCTCCCACCGGTAGGTCGGAGGAGCGGCGGAGGTGCGCTGCAGGCCGTGCGCCACGAGGGTCCGGTAGACGTCGAGCGCGGTCTCCTCGGCGCTCGAGACGAGGCGGACGTCCGGCCCCATCACGTAGGCGATGGCACCGCGCAGCAGCGGGTAGTGCGTGCAGCCGAGGACGAGCGTGTCGACCCCCGCGGCCTTGAGCGGCGCGAGGTACTCCTCCGCCACCGCGAGCAGCTCGTCGCTCCAGGTGACGCCCGCCTCGACGAACTCGACGAAGCGCGGGCAGGCGGCGGTGAACAGCTGCAGGTCGGGCGCGGCGACGAAGGCGTCGTCGTAGGCGCGGGAGCGGATCGTCCCGACCGTGCCGATCACGCCGACGCGGCGGTTGCGGGTGTCGCGGACAGCGCTGCGGACGGCGGGCTGGATGACCTCGATCACCGGGATGCCGCGGCCGAGCGTGTAGCGCTCGCGGGCGTCGCGCATCATCGCGGCCGAGGCGGTGTTGCAGGCGATGACGAGCAGCTTGGCGCCCTGGTCGACCAGCGTGTCGAGGGTGTCGAGGGCGTAGGCGCGGACGTCGGCGAGCTGCTTGGGCCCGTAGGGCGAGTGCGCGGTGTCGCCGAGGTAGACGATCGACTCGTTCTGCAGCTGGTCGATCACGGAGCGGGCGACGGTGAGCCCGCCGACTCCGGAGTCGAAGATGCCCAGCGGTGCGTCCGTCACGGAGGAACAGCCTACCCGCGCCCTGCGGCCCGGTCCCGGCCGCACGCCGTTCCCGGGCCCGGCGGCGTGCGCAAGCCCCGGCACCCGCGCCTGGGCCGCGCGGGGGCGGCCGTGGAACACTGAGCGGATGGACTCCACGGCCTTCCTCACCGACCGGTACGAGCTCACGATGGTCGAGGGCGCCCTCGGCAGCGGCACCGCCGACCGCCGCTGCATGTTCGAGGTGTTCGCCCGGAGCCTCCCGCCCGGACGCCGCTACGGCGTGCTCGCGGGCACCGGCCGGCTCCTCGAGCTGATCTCGCGCTTCCGCTTCGGCGACGACGAGCTGTCCTGGCTCCGCGAGAACCGCGTCGTCGACTCCCGCACGCTGGACTGGCTCGCCGACTACCGCTTCCGGGGCGACGTCTGGGGCTACCGCGAGGGCGAGGTCTACCTCCCGGGCTCCCCCGTGCTCATCGTCGAGGCGCCCTTCGCCGACGGCGTGCTGCTGGAGACCCTGGTGCTCAGCGTCCTCAACCACGACAGCGCCGTGGCGAGCGCCGCCGCGCGGATGGTCTCGGCCGCCGACGGGCGACCGGTCGCCGAGATGGGCTCGCGCCGCGCCGGTGAGCGGTCCGCCGTCGCCGCGGCTCGCGCCGCCTACATCGCCGGATTCGGCGCCTCCTCGAACCTGGAGGCGGGCCGCAGCTTCGGCGTGCCCACGATGGGCACCTCCGCGCACTCCTTCACGCTCCTCCACGACTCGGAGGAGGAGGCCTTCCGCGCGCAGGTCGCCGCGCTCGGCCCCGGCACGACCCTCCTGGTGGACACCTACGACGTGACGGCCGCCGTCGACCTGGCGGTCCGCGTCGCCGGCACCGGCCTCGGCGCTGTGCGCATCGACTCCGGCGACCTCCCCCAGCAGGTGGCCGCCGTCCGGCAGCAGCTGGACGCGCTCGGCGCGACCGGCACGCGCATCACCGTCACCAACGACCTCGACGAGTACGGGATCGCCGCGCTCGCGGCCTCACCGGTCGACTCCTACGGCGTCGGCACCTCGGTGGCGACGGGCTCGGGCCACCCGACGGCGGGCATGGTCTACAAGCTGGTCGCGCACGAGGACGACGCGGGCGAGTGGGTCGCGGTGGCGAAGAAGTCGGTCTCGAAGGCGTCGATCGGCGGACGGAAGGCCGCCGGCCGTCTGCTCTCCGACGACGGGATCGCCGAGGCCGAGGTCGTGCACGTGGGCGCCGGCCCCGAGGGCGCCGTCGGCGAGGGCGAGCGGGCGCTGCTCGTCCCCCTGATCGAGGACGGGACGATCCGTCCCGAGCACCTCGGCATCGAGGGAGTGGCGGCCGCCCGCGCGCACCACGCGAACGCGGTCCTCGAGCTGCCGATCGACGCGCTCCGGCTCGGCCGCGGCGAGCCCGTCATCCCGACCCGCTACGAGTGAGCGGGGCGGGAGCTCACTTCATCTTCGCGTAGATCTCCTTGCAGGCCGGGCACACCGGGAACTTCTCCGGGTCGCGGCCCGGGAGCCACTTCTTGCCGCAGAGCGCGCGGACCGGCTTGCCGGTGATGGCGCTCTCGAGGATCTTGTCCTTCGGCACGTAGTGGGAGAAGCGCTCGTGGTCGCCCGGCTCGATGGACTCCTGGTTGAGGAGCTCCTCGAGCTCGCGGTCGAGCGTGGCGGTTCCTCCGCCTCCCTCGAGGGGGTCGGTGCTGCTGTTCTGGACGCGCGGAATCATGCCGACGATCCTACGCGCGGAGCCCGGGCCCGCGGCCGTGCGCTCCGGATCGGGCGGCGCTAGTAGCGGCTGGTGAACGCGACCAGCTCGGTCGCGCGGCGCTCGAACAGCCGGCCGCCGAGGAGCACGCCGAGGGCGAAGACGACCACGGCGCTGCCGAAGCCGACGAGCACGGCGTCGCCCGCCGCCTCCGGGTCGACGAACAGGGCCCGGACGCCGAGCACCACGGCCGGAGCCGAGAGGAGCAGCCCCAGGCCGAACGCGAGGGACTGCGGACCGGCGCCGCTGGCTCCGGGGGCCTGGGGCTGCGTGAACGCGCTGTCGCCCGGGCGCGGAGCCGGATAGGCGAGCCGTGCCGAGACGGCGCAGGCGACGCCGGCGGGGACGAGCAGGAGGCAGGTGTTCACCGCGAGCACGACAGGCAGCGCATCGGGGAGCCCCGAGGTCGCGCTGCTGATCAGCGAGCCGAGCACGACGACCGGCACGCCGAGCAGGAGGGTCGGGAAGGCTCGGCCGAGCCGGTCCGACCAGCCGCGGACGCCCGCGGCCACGTGGAGCCAGAACGCCGAGCCGTCGTAGGCGACGTCGTTGTGCAGGAACCAGCCGAGGAACAGCGCGATCAGCGGGACCGGGAGCAGCGAGAGCAGCGGGAAGGGGACGCCGACGACCGCGAGCAGCAGCAGGGCCGCGACCGGCAGCACCGGCACGGCGACGAGCGACGCCTGGTAGCGCGGATCCCGGAGCCAGTAGGTGATGCTGCGCGCCGCGATCGCGCCGGTCCGGGTCGAGCCGAGGACGTCGAACCAGCCCAGCCGGAGGCCGCGCGGCGGCCGGTGCGTGCGCTCGGGGCGCTCCGTCAGCAGGCGGACGACGAGCCACCAGAGCGCGCCCGCCGCGACGAGCGTCGCCAGGGCCAGCAGGAGCGGGCCGAGCGCGTCGCCGGTCCGGGCGGCCGGGGCGATCATCCACGCCGCGCCGAACGGAGTGGCCCCCATCGCCGCGCCCCAGCGCTCGAGCACCGGGGTGTCCCCCGTGTCGACCAGCGCGGCGGCGCCGAGGGCTGCGGGACCGCCCAGCATCAGCACCAGGCCGAGGACGGCCAGCAGCTCGCGGGCGGTCCGGGAGGGGACGAGGGCGGCGGAGGCGGCGAGGCCGATCCGCGCGAACAGCGAGGCCGTCGCCACCGCGAGGAGCGGGCCGACCACGGCGAAGGCGCCTGCGCCCGGGACGAGCGGCGCGCTCGCGAGCCCGACCACCAGCAGGGCGAGCGTGGGGACCGAGACGAGGCCGGCCAGGGCGAGCGCCCCGGCGAGGCGGAGCGGCGGAAGGCCGAAGAGGCGGAACGCGCGCGGATCCATCGGGTCGAGCGGGCCGAGCAGGAAGGGCAGCACCAGGAAGCCGACGGAGACGAGGCCGCCGGCGGTCACGAGTACGCCCGCCGCCGCGTCCGAGGAGCGCAGAGCGCCGATCGCCGCGATCAGCAGGGCCGTCACCGCGACGACCACGAGCACGCCCAGGACCGCGCCGGCCGAGCGCGCGGGCCCGGAGCGGAACGCGCCCAGGAGGACGTCGATCCTCAGCCGGAGAAGTCGTGCAGCCACTGCAGCCCCTCGGCGATCTGCTTGCCGCCCGCGAGCTCGAGGAAGCGCTCCTCCAGCGTCGCGGTGCCGGCGACCTCCGCGACCGTCCCGGAGGCGAGCACGCGCCCGCCGACGATCACGGCCACGTCGTCGCAGACGCGCTCGATGAAGTCGAGCCCGTGGCTGGAGAGGACGACGGTGCCGCCGCCCTCGACGAAGCGGCGCAGCACGGTGATCACGGCGGCCGAGGAGACCGGGTCCACCGACTCGAACGGCTCGTCGAGGACCAGCACGCGCGGGGCGTGGATCATCGCCGCCGCGAGGGCGACCTTCTTCGCCATCCCCGCGGAGTAGTCCGAGATCAGGCGCTCCAGCGCGTCGGAGAGGCCGAGCGCCTCGGCCAGCTCGACCGTGCGCTGCTTCGCCGTGGCGAGGTCGATGCCGCGCAGCGCGGCGGAGTAGGCGAGGAACTGGGCGCCGGTGAGCCGGTCGAACAGCCGGAGGCGGTCGGGCAGGACCCCGATCAGCGGCTTCGCGGCCGACGGGTCCTTCCAGACGTCGACGCCGTGCACGAGGACGCGGCCGGTGTCGGGTCGCAGAAGGCCCGTCATCATCGAGAGCGTGGTGGTCTTGCCCGCGCCGTTCGGGCCGATGATCCCGTAGAAGGTCCCCGCGCGGACGGCCAGGTCGATGCGGTCGACCGCCACCGTCCTCCCGAAGGTCCGGGTCAGCTGGTGCAGCTCGAAGACGACGGGCGAGGCGCCGTCCGGATCCGCGGCACCCTCAGCGGGCTCGGCGTTCGTCACGGACGTCATCCGGCTACGGTACCAACTCGCCCGCGGGCCCCCGGCGCCCGCGCCGACACCCGGCGACACGGCGAGAGGTCAACCACCCTGGCCCCGGGGGGCGTGAACTGTACACTAGGTCTCTACCCGAGGAGTCGATCAGATCGAGACGCAGCGGTTAATTCGAGGAGAACACACGATGATGCACACAGGTTCGACGAGCAGCAGCCCCGCCACCGTCGTCATCCTCGCCGCAGGGATGGGCAGCCGGCTCGGCCGCTCCCTCCCCAAGCCGCTCACGCCGCTCAGCGACGGGCGCACGATCATGCAGCAGCAGTTCGACAACATCCACCACGCCTTCGGCACGAAGGTCCCGGTGAGCATCGTCGTCGGCTACAAGCTCGAGCACATCATCGAGGCCTTCCCCTCGGCGACGTTCGTCTACAACGAGCAGTACGACCAGACCAACACCTCCAAGAGCCTCCTCCGCGCGCTGCAGGCGAGCGGGCAGGGCGGCGTGCTCTGGATGAACGGCGACGTCGTCTTCGACCCGCGCATCCTCGACCGCGCGGCCGCGCTGATCGCGAAGGACGTCTCCTTCGTCACCGTCAACACCTCGAAGGTGTCGGACGAGGAGGTCAAGTACACGACGAGCGCCGAAGGTTTCATCCAGGAGCTCTCCAAGACGGTGCGCGGCGGCCTCGGCGAGGCGGTCGGGATCAACTACGTGTCCGCCTCCGACAAGGCCGCGCTGGTGCGCCAGCTCGCCCGGGTCGACGCCCAGGACTACTTCGAGCGTGGCATAGAGTTGGCGATCGAGCAGGACCGCCTGCTCGTCGAGCCGATGGACATCTCCGACCTCTACGCCGTCGAGGTGGACTTCGCCGAGGACCTCGAGCGCGCGAACCTCTTCGTCTGACGCTCCCGGCTCCTCCCCCGGCTCGAGCGGAGCCGACGGGAGGAGTCGCGCAGTGAGCACGGCCGACACCCTCGCGACCGAGACGGCGCTGCGCCACCGGCGCTCCCGGGCCTGGCGCTACCGCCACTCCCTCTGGCTGCTCACCAGGCGCGACCTCACCGTCCGGTACGCCACGAGCGCGCTCGGCTACGTCTGGTCGGTGCTCGACCCGCTCGTCATGTCGGGCATCTACTTCTTCGTCTTCACCGTCGTCTTCCAGCGGACCGTCGGCGAGGACCCGTACATCGTCTTCCTGCTCGCGGGCCTGCTGCCGTGGATGTGGTTCAACCAGGCGACCTCCGACGCGACCCGCGCGTTCCTCCGCGAGGCGAAGCTGGTGCGGTCGACGTCGATCCCGCGGACCATCTGGGTCGGGCGGATCGTGCTCTCGAAGGGCATCGAGTTCGTGGCGAGCCTGCCGGTGCTGGTGCTCTTCGCCGTGATCGCCGGCGCGCACCTGACCTGGGCGGCGCTGCTGTTCCCCGTGGCGATCCTGCTGCAGGCGGTGCTCACGCTCGGCGTGGGTCTGCTGGTGGCCCCCCTCGTGGTGTTCTTCCGCGATCTGGAGCGGGCCGTGAAGCTCGTCCTCCGGTTCCTCTTCTACGCGTCGCCGATCATCTACTCCACGGCCAACCTGCCGGAGCAGATCCGGCCGCTCGCGGCGCTCAACCCGCTCAGCGGGATCTTCGCCCTCTACCGCTCCGCGTTCTTCGAGAGCGAGCTCGACGTCCCGCTCATCCTCGCCTCCGCGGGCATCTCGGTGCTCGTGCTGGCGCTGGGCCTCGTCGTCTTCCGCCGCTCCGAGCGCGCGGTGCTGAAGGAGCTGTGATGGCCGACGCCCCGGTGGTCATCGAGTGCCGCGGCCTCGGGATCCGCTTCCGCCGCAACCGGCGGGGCCGCCGCTCCTTCAAGGACCTCTTCGCCGGCCGGTCCCGCCGCTCGCGGCCCGGCGAGTTCTGGGCGCTCCGCGGGCTCGACGTGCAGGTGCGGGCGGGCGAGGCCATCGGTGTCGTCGGCCGGAACGGTCAGGGCAAGTCGACGCTGCTCAAGCTCGTCGCCGGCGTGGTGCTGCCGGACGAGGGCGCGGTGGAGGTGCGCGGGGGCGTCGCTCCGCTCATCGAGATCACCGGCGGCTTCGTGGCCGACCTGAGCGTCCGCGAGAACGTCTACCTGACCGCGGGTCTCCACGGGATGTCCAAGCGCGAGGTCGACGCGCGCTTCGACTCGATCATCGAGTTCGCCGAGATCGGCGACTTCCTCGACACCCCCTACAAGCACCTCTCGAGCGGGATGAAGGTGCGCATCGCCTTCTCCGTCGTGTCGCGGCTCGAGGAGCCGATCATCCTGGTGGACGAGGTGCTCGCGGTCGGCGACAGGGCGTTCCGCGAGAAGTGCTACGCGCGGATCGAGGAGCTGCTCGCCTCCGGCCGCACCCTCTTCTTCGTCTCGCACAACGAGCGCGACCTCCGCCGCTTCTGCACGCGCGGGCTCTACCTGGACAAGGGCCGCCTGGTGCTGGACGCGCCGATCGAGGAGGTGCTCGCGCGTTACGCTGAGGACTACGCGCCGACACCGCGGAGCAGCACGGCGCCGGCCGAGGGCCCGCCCGTCCAGGGCACCGTCTCCGACGGCTGACCCCTCTCGCACGCGGCACCCGAGGACGCAGGAGTGCACGACATGGCCCAGAAGGACCGCAAGCGCGAGCGCGCCGTGGAGAGGGCCGGCGAGGTGGAGCAGGCCGACGGCTCCGAGAACGCGCAGCTGGCGAAGCTGCTCGACCGGCTCCTCGCGGTGCAGCGCCCGGCCGTGCTGGCGAACATCCGCCTGCTGCGGCGCCGGCGTCCCGGGGCGACTCCGGAGCAGATCATCACGTCGCTCGAGCGGCAGTACCTCTCGAGCGTGGCCGCGGGAGGCGCGGCGATCGGGGCGACCGCCGTCGTCCCCGGCATCGGCACGGCCGCCTCGGTGGCTCTCTCCGGCGCGGGAGCCGCAGGGTTCCTGGAGGCGAGCGCGCTCTTCGCGCAGTCGGTGACGGAGGTGCACGGGATCCCGCTCGAGGACCCGGACCGCGCGCGGGCCCTCGTGCTCACGCTGATGATGGGCTCCTCCGGCAGCGAGATGGTACGCCAGGTGGCCGGGCAGGCCGTCGGCGGGGGCAGCGGCCTCAACCAGTACTGGGGCTCCGTGGTCACGAAGGGCCTGCCGTCCTTCCTCGTGGGCGAGCTGGCGGACCGCGCCAAGAAGTCCTTCGCCAAGCACTTCCTCGCCCAGCAGGGCGCGGGCCTGGTCGGCCGGGCGATGCCGTTCGGGATCGGAGCGGCACTGGGCGGCGTCGGCAACGCGATGCTCGGCCGCAAGGTGATCCAAAGCGCGCGCGATGCGTTCGGGCCGGCACCGCAGGCGTTCGGCAACACCCTCGTGCTCGAGCCGACCCGCGCCGAGCGGAAGGCGCTGGCCGCCGCGCCGGCCGAGCCGCTGGCGCTGTTCGTCCGCGACTACGGCGGAACGGGCGAGCGGACGGCGCTCCTCCTCCACGGCCTCGGCTCCGACTCCCGGATCTGGTACGCCCTGGTCCCGACGCTGCACGAGCACGGCTACCGCGTGGTGGCCCCCGATCTCGCCGGTCACGGCGGCTCGCCGGCGTCGCCCGTGTACTCGCCGGAGCGCTGGGCGTCGGACGTCCGCGCCTCGGTGCTGCAGACCCCCGACCTTGTCATCGGCCACGGCCTCGGCGCCGTCGTCGCCGCCCGGCTCGCCCCCGAGTACGGCGCCGACCGGCTCGTCCTGCTCGACCCCGCGTTCTCGGACGCCCGGGGACTGGCGGGCGCGCTCCACCGCGGCGGCTCGGTCGCGCACGTCGAGAAGGGCGACGCCGACTCCCTCCGCCACCGCCACCCGATCTGGACGGACGAGCAGATCGAGCTCGACGTGTCGGCCCACGCGCTCTGGGAGCAGGACTCCGCCGTCGGGCTGACGGCACGGGGTGCGGCCGAGGCCCCCGAGACGTTCCCCGTGGCGACGCTCGCCGTGATGCCGGAGGACCCGCTGGGCCACGGCTCGCTGGGCGGCGTCCTCGCCGGCCGCGGCGTCGAGGTGCGGACCGTGCCGGGGGGCGGGGCCTCGATCCTCCGCGAGGACCGCGCGGCGCTGATCGCGGCGCTGGAGGACCGGATCTAGCTCAGGATCTGCTCCAGCTCAGGGCCTGCTCCGCGCGCGATGGTCCGGAGCCGTCGGAGGCGTTCGGTCAGCGTTCCCGAGGCCGGCGCCCGGGCGCGACGAGCGGCATCCCGAGCACGGTGCGGACGAGTCCGCCGCCGTCGCGGTCCTCGGCGATCACGCGGAGGCCGGTCTTCTCGGCGACGCGCCTCGAGGCGGCGTTGTCCGGGTGCACGAGCGCCACGAGTCGTCCCGCGAGGCGGTGGGCGAGCGCGAGGTCGCGGCAGGCCGCAGCCGCCTCGGTGGCGTAGCCGCGGCCGTGCAGACCGGCCCGCACGTGGTAGCCGACCTCGAGCTCGATCCCGCCGTCGACGCGCTGCCAGGTCAACCCGCAGTCGCCGACGAACTCGCCGTCGAGGGTCTCGACGATCCACAGCCCGAAGCCGTGCTCGCGGTAGTTGCGCCGGTTCCACTCGATCCAGGCGGCTGCCTGCTCGCGGTCCTTCGGCGCGGGGTAGTACCGCATCACGACCGGGTCGCCGAGCAGGTCCGCCATGTCGGGGAGGTCCTCGGCGGTCATCTCACGGAAGCGCAGCCGGGCGGTGGCGGCGGGGATCATCGGGTCGGGCTGCTCGGCCTGCGACTGCGGAGACGGCGACCGGGACCGTCGTCGAGCGCTCGATCCATCCGGCCGCCGCCCCCGGCCCTACTTCTCCGCCTTGGCGGCGGCCTTCGCGGCCTGCTTGGTGGCGCGGACCTTCGTCAGCGACTCCGGAGAGACGATGTCGGCGACCGAGCGGAAGGCGCCCTCCTCTCCGTAGGCGCCCGCGGCCGAGCGCCAGCCCTCCCCCGAGAATCCGCGCTGCTTGCCGAGCAGGGCGAGGAAGATCCGCGCCTTCTGCTCGCCGAAGCCGGGCAGCGCCTTCAGACGCGCGAGGACCGTGCGGCCGTCGGGCTCGTCGCGCGTCCAGACCGCCGCGGCGTCGCCGTCCCAGTCGTCGACCAGAGCGCGGCAGAGGACCTGCACGCGCCCCGCCATGCTCGCCGGGTAGCGGTGGATCGCGGGCGGAGTCCGGCAGAGCTCCGAGAACGCGTCCTCGTCGAAGCCCGCGATCGACGCGGCGTCGAAGGAGGCGCCCTCCGCCTCGAGGCGCTCCTCGATCTTGCGGGGCCCGGAGAAGGCCGTCTCCATCGCGACCTGCTGGTCGAGGAGCATCCCGATCAGCAGCGCCAGCGGGTCGCGGCTGAGCAGCGCGTCGGCGTCGGGATCGTCGGTGATGTGCAGGGCGGAGTCGCGGGTCATCCTCCAGGGATACCACGGACGGCCCCGGCGGCGAGCGCGCGGACGGTCCGGTCGACGAGGTCCAGGGCCGCAGCGAGCTCGAGGTCGCCGACATGGCCGTAGCCGAGGACCAGCGCCTCGGTCGCAGCCCGTCCCGACAGGGCGTACTCGTGCAGAGTGGCGACGAGCAGTCCCTCCCGGAGCAGCGCGGCCGCGACGGCGTGCGCGTCCAGAGGCGCGGGCAGGGAGAGGACGACGTGCAGACCCCCGTCGAGTCCGCTTGCGCGCCCCCACGGCACCGACTCCCCGAATGCGTGGACCAGCTCACGGCGGTGGGCGTAGCGCCGTCTCGAGCGCGTGAGATGCCTCCGGAACGCCCCGCTCGCCATGAACTGCGCGAGCGCCGCCTGCGTCGGACCCGAGGCGGAGGCGTCCTTCTCGTCGTCGAGGCCGGCCAGCGCCGCGCGGAGCCAGGACGCCGGCGGAACGGCCAGGTAGGCGATGCGGAGCCACGGCGAGACGGTCTTCGAGAACGACCCGACATGGGCGACTCCGCCGCCGGAGTCGAGCGAGGCGAGCGCGGGCAGCGGGGCGCCGACGTAGCGGAACTCGCTGTCGTAGTCGTCCTCCACCACGAGCAGGGGGCCGGCCGACGCGCGGCGCACCAGCTCCAGGCGCTCGGCGAGGGCGAGCCTGCCTCCGGTCGGGTACTGGTGCGACGGAGTCACGACGACCACGTCCGCGCCGGAGCTCGCGAGAGCGTCGAGGTCGATGCCGTCGCCGCGCACCGGGACGCCGACGACCTCGTGCCCGTCGGCGCGCAGGCGGCGCCGGACGGCCGGGTAGCCGGGGTCCTCGACGGCGACGCGCACCTCGCGTCCGAGCGAGGCCGAGGCGGCGCGGGCCAGGAGCGCGACGGCGCCCGCGGTGCCGCTGGTCACCACCACGTCCGACGCCTGCACGTCGACGCCGCGGGACCGGCGCAGCTGCTCGGCGATCTGCTCCCGCAGGGCCGGGTCCCCGGAACCCCGAGGAGGCGCCGAGGGCGGCGAGGCGAGCGCCAGGCGCCAGGCGGCCCGCCACTCCGGGGTGTCGAGGGCGCGGGTGTCCGGCCGGCCCGGCCTCAGGTCCGCCGCGGCGGGCGGGACGACGGTCTCCCGGGACTCCGGCCGCGGCTCCTGCGGCGCCGTCGCCAGCAGTCCGTCGGAGGCGACCGTCACCGCTGCGCGCGGGTGGGCGACGAGGTAGCCCTCCCCCACCAGCTGATCCACCGCGGCGACGACGGAGCCCCGCGAGACGCCGAGCCGCTCGGCGAGCACGCGGCTCGACGGGATCGGATCGCCCGCCCGGTAGCGCCCGTCCAGCACCGCCTGGCGCAGCGCCTCGGCGAGCCCGGCGCGGACCGAGCCGCGCGGCGACGGCCCGAGGAGGAGCGGGATCTCCAGATCGCCCGACGCCATCGACCGCTCCGCTCTGGACCACTCCGATCGCGGCCCAGTGGCATCCTGGCAGATCCAGTCGGCGCGGGACGATTCCGACATGGACAGCCTCCCCGTCACCGACCGCACCCGCGTCTCCCGTCTCCGCGACCGCCAGCGCACCGATCCCGCCGAGCTGCACGCCCTGCTCGACGAGGCGCTCGTCGCCCACGTCGCCGTCGTGCGGGACGGCGCCGCGATCGTGCTGCCGATCCTCTTCGCCCGCGACGGCGACTCCCTCCTGCTGCACGGGTCGAGCGGCGGAGGACTGCTGCGGGAGGCGGCGCGGCACTCGCTCCTCACCGCCTCGGTCACGCTGGTCGACGGACTGGTCGTCGCCCGCTCCACCTTCGACAGCTCGATGAACTACCGCTCGGCGATGGTGATCGGCCGGGCCGAGGCGCTGGAGGGCGAGGAGAAGGCGCGGGCCCTCGATCTGCTGGTGGCACGCCTCCTCCCGGGGCGCGACGAGGAGGTGCGAGCGAGCACCGCCCGCGAGATCGCGGCCACGCTGGTGCTGCGCCTCCCCCTGGCCGAGGCGAGCCTGAAGGTGCGCGCGCACGGAGCCGGCGACGAGCCGGAGGCCGGGGTCTGGGCGGGCGTCGTGCCGCTGGTCACCCGCACACTCGCGCCGGTGCCGGCTGAGGAGGGCGTCGCGGTCCCGGAGTCGGTCCGCCGCTTCAACGCTGCGGTCGACGGCGCGGTGCCGCCCTGGCGCTGAGCGGACCGGCCGTCGCGGTGCGGTCCGCTACTTGGCGTCCTGACGGGGGAAGACGACCTTCTGCACGACGATGATCACCGAGGCCGCGACCGGGATCGCGACCAGGGCGCCGAGCACGCCCGCGATGGTGCCGCCCGCCACCGCCGCGATCACGACGACCGCACCGGGGACCGAGACGGCCTTGTTCATGATGCGGGGGCTGAGGAGGTACGCCTCGACCTGCATGTAGACGAGGTAGTAGATCGCGGCGACCAGCGCGGTCAGCGGCGAGGCCAGGAGGCAGGCGAGCGAGATGATCACGGCGCCCGAGAGCGTGCCGACCAGCGGGATCAGGGAGCCGAGGAACGCGACGCAGGCCAGCAGCGCCGGCACCGGGGCGCCGATCGAGAGCAGCAGGATGAACGTGAGCACGCCGTTCACGCCGGCGAGCGAGACCTGGCCGACCACGTAGCGGCCCACGGCGCCGGTGATCTCGTCGCCCACCTCGTGCGCCTTCGCGCGGTGCGAGGCGGGGGCGAAGCGGTAGGCGACGGCCTTCATCGAGCGCAGCGACGCGAGGAAGTACAGCGTCAGGATCAGCACGATGACGGCGCCGGTCACGCCGCTGGCGATCCCGGTCCCGACCGCGATCAGTCCGCCGCCGAGCGAGAGCAGGTTGTTGGGGTTGCCGATGAAGCTCTGGACGCTCTCGATCAGCTCGTCGATGTCGATCACGCCGCGCAGCTGCTGCTCGAGGTCGAGCACCCACTGCTGCGAGGCGATGTCGGTGACGATCTGCGGGGCGCTCGTGACGAACATCGTCAGCTGCTCGACCAGGATCGGGATGATGTAGACCAGCAGGCCGGCGAAGATCAGCACCACCGCGGCGAAGACCGCCGTGATCGCGAGCGGCCTCGGCAGGCGCTTGCTCTCGAGCCAGGAGACCAGCGGATCGAGGCCGAGCGCGAAGAACAGCGCCACGAAGATGTAGGTCAGCACCGTGCCCAGCTGCACGACGAGGCCGCCCAGGACGAGCGCCACCAGCACGCCGAGCGCGCCGAACAGGCCGATGCGGAAGGAACGGATCGTGAAGACCGGCTTCTCCGGGTCGGCGGAGACCACGATGTCCGGCTCGACCGCGGGCTGGGCGGGTGCCGACCGGCGCCGGCGGGAGCGGGCGAAGGCGCGCGGGGTCATCATGGGACGAGCGTAGCGGGGCGCCGGGAGGCCACCCGGCGACCGGCCCACCCTTGACGCGGCCGCTCGAGCGGTGCTCCCGCCCGCTCAGCCCTCCGGATCGTGGTCGTCGACCGCGCCGTCGCCCCGGTGCAGAGCGGCGTGCCGCTCCCACTCGGTGAGCAGGTGCTCGATCGCCTCGTGGAAGCGCCGCGTGGCCGCTCCGGGCGACGTGTCGCCGAAGTAGCGGTGCACCCAGCGCTCCAGCCGCTCGACCGACTCCGGATCGTGCTCGGCGCTGTCGATCCGCGCGATGATCGCGGAGGCGTCCTCGGCGTGCAGCCACTCCGCGTCGCCGAGGTAGCCGCTCTCGTCGACCTCGGCCTCGGCGCTGACGGGCCGGGTGACCAGCAGCGGGCGCCCCGTGGCCAGACGGTCGTAGACCATCGCCGACACGTCGAGGATCGCGAGGTCGGCGGCGGCGAGCTGCCAGCCGAGCTCGGCACCGGTGTCGTGCACGTGACCGGCGCGCGGATCGGCCGCGTTGGCGGCGGCGATCATCGCGACGATCGCCCGGTCGGCCGCGGCGTAGTCGGAGTCGACTGCGCCGCTGCGGGGATGCGGGCGGTAGACGAGCCGGAACCGCGGGTCGGCCAGGAGCCCGCGCACCAGGGCCGTGCCGTGGCTCCGGATCGAGCCGTAGCCCGCGGCGGGGCGGTCGCCCTCCCAGGTCGGCGCGTAGAGCACCACGCGGCGCTCGTCGGGCGTGAACGGCACGGCGCCGGCGAAGTGGTCCGCCTGAGGACGGCCGATGGCGAGGGCGCGCCTGTCGAAGTCGTAGTCCCAGAGCACGCGGCGCAGCCGGGCGAGGGCGGCGTCCCCGGCGATCATGCTGTAGTCGTACGCCTTGAACTGGTTCGTCGTCATGTACATCTTGTCGCTCTCGCCGTGATTGACGAAGACGTGCCAGCGGCGCCCGTAGCGCATCATCTGGAAGTTGCGGGCGTTCTGGTTGACGTAGAGCACGATCCGCAGCGGCTGGCTCGCGATGGTGCCCTCGAGGTCGGCGACGGAGCGGACGTAGGCGACGGGGACCGGGCTCTCGCGCAGCAGCACCTCCGCGGCGCCGGCGTTGCGGCTGAGCAGCACGACCGGGTGCGTCTCCGCCAGCTCGGCCAGCGGCCGGTACCACTGCCGCAGCTGGTACAGGTTGATGTCGCCGTCGGCGAAGTAGACGCCGATCTCGAACCGGCCCTCGGGCAGCGGCCCGCGCTCCGCGAGCAGCCGGGTCACCGCGTGGCGGGCCCGGCGAGCCGCGAGCAGCTCGCCGCCCACCTTGCGCGCGAGTCGCGCGTCGGTGCGGAGGCGGGCGATCAGGGCACGGGGAGCGGGAGTCATCCGCCCCAGGGTACCGGCGACGGCCCCCGCGCCGGGGGCGTCGCGCGGGCCGATCAGGCCGGGGTCACCCTCAGCCAGACGAACTGCAGCGGAGCGAGACGGAAGCCCTCGCGCAGGTCGACCGCGATCTCGGTGACCAGGTCGACCGCCTCCGCGGCGAACCCGACGAACCGCTCGGCCGCGACCTCCTGGACCTCGTCCGACACGTTCGCGAGCACGAGCACCGACTCCCCGTCGCCGGGGCGCTGGTAGCCGAGCACATGGTCGTTGACCGGGTCGAAGACGCTCAGCTCGGTGCCCGCGAACATCGGCACGGCCTTGCGCACGGCGATGAGGTGCAGCAGCCCGCCGAAGACCTCGCTCGCGGCCGTCCCCGGGACCTCGCGCTCGTCGTAGCGCTCCGCGGGGCGGCGCGGCCGGTTCACCCAGCGCGAGTCGCCGGCCGTCGTCGGGTCGTCGAGGTAGCCGTGGTCGTTGAGCTGGCCGACCTCGTCGCCGAGGTAGAGCAGCGGCAGCCCGCCGGTGCTCAGGGCGATCGAGTGCGCGAGCAGCACGCGGTCGATCCCGTAGGCGTCGCCCGCCTCCACTCCGGCGAGGGACGCGGTGGTGCCCGAGACGCGGCGGTCGCCGGTGCGCGGATTCTCCTGGAACGGCACTCCGCGGGCGAACGTGCCGTCGAACCGGTCCGTGTAGAAGTCGTTGAGGAACCGGCGGTGGCCGGCCGCGTCGATCCCGAGCTCGGCGGCGTCCTCGTCGGCGAAGGTCCAGCCGATGTCGTCGTGCCCGCGCACGTAGTTGACCCAGGCCGTGCCCTCGGGGAGGGCGTGCCGGCGCTCGAGGGCCTGCGAGAGGAGACGGACGTCGCGGGTGGCGAGCGCCTCCCAGGTGAGCGCCATCTGCAGCGGGTTGTACGAGAGCTGGCACTCCTCGACGTCGATGTACTCGATCACCTCGTCGGGGTGCACGATCGCCTCGGACTTGAACAGCAGCGCCGGAGCGGCCAGGCGGCAGACCTCGTTGAACGCGCGCAGCAGCAGGTGCGCCTGCGGCTGCGACTCGCAGGTGGTGCCGAGCTCCTTCCAGATGAACGCGACCGCGTCCATCCTCAGGGCGTCGACGCCCTGATTGGCGAGGAAGAGCATCTCTCCCGCCATCGCCCGGAACACCTCGGGGTTGGAGTAGTTGAGGTCCCACTGGTAGCGGTGGAACGTGGCCCAGACCCAGCGCCCGTCCTCCAGCTGCACGAAGGAGCCGGGATGGTCGTCCGGGAAGATCTCGCGGGTCGTGCGCTCGAAGGCGTCGGGCTGCTCCCGGTCCGGGTAGATCCAGTAGTAGTCCTCGAAGCGCTGCTCGCCGGCGAGCGCGCGCTGCGCCCACTCGTGCTCGTTCGAGGTGTGGTTGAAGACGAAGTCGACCACGAGTGCGATGCCCTGCTCGCGCAGCTCGGAGGCCAGCCCGCGGAGCTGCTCCATGTCGCCGAGGCCCGGTCGCACGCGCCGGTAGCTCGAGACCGCGTAGCCCCCGTCCGACTCGCCCTCGGGCGCATCGAAGAGCGGCATCAGGTGCAGGTAGTTCAGGCCGATCTCGCGGAAGTACGGGATCTCGGCGCGCAGCCCCTCGAGGTCGCCCGCGTAGCGGTCGACGTAGCAGACCCCGCCCAGAGCCTTGTTCGAGAGGAACCAGGTCGGGTGCTGCTCGCGGGCGCGGTCGAGCGCGCGGAGCTCCTCGGGCCGCTCCTCCCAGGAGGCGGCGGCGAGCTCGACGATCGCGACGAGCTGGTCCTCGAGGTCGTCGCGGCCGGCGTACACCGTGGCGAGCAGATCGACCAGGCGCGGGAGGTGCTCGTCGAGGCGGCCGGAGAACTCGTCGTCGACGGCGCCGAGGCGCTCGCGAACCGCCAAGAGGAGGTCCGGTCCGGCAGGGGTCGTCTCCGCCTCGGCGCGCTCGGGCGGGGAGAGCTGGGTCGAATCGAACACCGTCGTCCTTTCGGGGGCCCCGGCGGGGGCGGATTCCCCGATGCTAGACGATCGGCGGACGCCCGGCGAACGCCATCCGGAGCACCGTGCGGGCCGAGAGGACGCGCCGGCCGCCCGGATCCGAGCGCCATCCCTCCCGCCAGCCGGCGAACCAGGCGCGCAGGGCGGCCGGGTCGCGACGCCAGCGGAGGCACTGGATCGCGGTCCAGGACCCCACGTAGACGAGCGCCAGAGGTGCGGCGAGGTTGCGGCGGGCGAGCCAGACGCGGTTGCGCGCGTTCAGCCGGTAGTAGTCGGCGTGCCGGGTCGGCTGGATGACCGGGTGCTGGGCGACGAGCTCTCCCGCGTACCAGGCGGTGCGACCCGTGTCCCAGACCCGCCAGGCCAGCTCGATGCCCTCGTGGGCGTAGAAGAACGGACCCGCCCAGCCGCCCGTCCGGGCGAACACGTCGCGCCGCAGCACGACCGCTCCCTCCCAGACCGAGAAGACGGGGCCGGAGCGGCGGGGGTCGCCCTTGAGGATCCGCGGGATCCAGCGCCGCGGGCTCGGCGTGCCGTCCGTGCTGTCGACGCGGGGCTGCACCAGGCCGATGCGGCGGTTCGAGGCGAGCAGCGCGATCGCGTCGACGAGGAAGCGGGGAGACGGGATCCGGGCGTCGTCGTCGAGGAAGAAGAGGTACTCCCCCGCGACGGCGTCGACTCCGGCGTTCCGGCCCGCGGGGATGCCGAGGTTCTCGGGCAGCGCCAGGGCGCGCACTCCCTCGGGCAGGCCGTCGGGCTCCCAGCCGTTGCCGACGCAGACGACGTCCAGCTCGACGCCCTCCTGCGCGAGGACGCCGGCCAGCCCCGCGGCGAGGTCGTCGGGCCGGGTCCCCTGCGTCAGGACGACGACGCCGACCCGCGGCTCAGGAGCGGACACGCTTGGACGCCATGATCGCGACGAAGTGGCCGACCAGGGCGAGGAGGGCGAGCGGCAGCAGCGCCCCGACGAGGACCCGGTCGGCCGTGCCAGCTCCGACGACGAGGCCCACGAGGGCGGTCGCGAAGGCCAGCATCGTCAGCTCGACGGAGTGGTAGAGGCGGTGGAAGGGCAGGAAGCGGGCCGCGCGGCGAAGCCTCGCCAGTCCGGACGAGGACGGCACCGCCTCGCCCTTCGTGTCCGCCAGCTTCGTGAGACCGGCGTTCGCGCGCGCCACGTGCACCATGTCGTTGAGCGCCTTGTTGAGGACGATCACCAGGGCCAGGGCGAAGCCGATCGTGGTCCAGAGGAAGTCCGCCGGCGCCTCGAACGGGACGCCCGCCGCCCGCAGCCCGAGCGCGATCGGGATCAGCGCCTCGGTCGTGTAGTGCCCGACCTTGTCGAGGAACACGCCCGCCGGCGAGGACGTGCGGCGCCAGCGCGCGACCTCGCCGTCGCAGCAGTCCACCAGCATCTGCAGCTGGCCGAGGAGCAGCGCCAGCGCCGCTCCGGCGATCCCCGGGATCAGGAGGGCTGCCGCCGCGCTCCAGCCGACCAGGATCATCAGCCCGGTGACGCCGTTCGCCGAGATCGAGGTCTTCAGCAGCAGCCAGGTCAGGTAGGGCGAGAAGCGGCGCAGGTAGAGCGACGCCGTCCAGTGCTCGGCGTTGCGGCGCCCGCGCACCTCCGGGGGCTGCGCGACGGCGCGCAGCTCGGCGATGGAGCGGGGTCTCGTCGTCGAGGTCATGCGCCCCTCGGCGAGTCGGACCGCGGCTGGTGGCGGTGGGCGGAGATGTTGCTGGTCAGCCCGGCGAAGCCGAGCACGAAGCCGGTCCCCCAGGCCACGTGGACCGCCGGGATGACCACGGCGAACCACAGCATCGCACGCGCGCCGTCCGGCCGCGCGACCACGAGAGTGGCCGCCGCCACCAGGAGGAGGTAGGCGGCGGGCACCGCGAACCCGAGCAGGAGCCAGGGCGCGGCTCCGGCGAGCGCCTGGACGACTCCCGCCAGCCCGACGAGCAGCCCGATCGCGAGCATCGCGACGAGGACGGGCGGAGCGAAGTAGCGCAGCGACCGCGAGGCCGGGAACATCCGGGTGAGCTCGCCCCGCCACATCCCGGTCGAGAGGAACTGCCGGAGCAGCGCGCGCATCGAGGGCCGCGGCCGGTAGGTGACGGTGAGGCGCGGAGTGAACCAGACGACCTCGCCGCGCTCGCGCAGCCGCCGGTTCAGCTCCCAGTCCTGCCCGCGCTTGAAGCGCTCGTCGAACAGGCCGGCGCGCTCGAGGGCGGAGCGGCGGAAGACGCCGAGGTACACCGTGTCGGCCGGGCCCTCCTCGCCTCCCACGTGGTGGGGCGTGCCGCCCAGCCCGATGCGGGAGCCGTAGGCCCGGGCGACCGCGCGCTGGAACGGGGTGAGGCCCTCCGCCGCCATCACTCCGCCGACGTTCGCCGCTCCGGAGCGCTGCAGCGCCTCGACCGCCGTGCGCGCGTACTCGGGCGGCAGGACGGAGTGCGCGTCGACCCGGACGACGACTGGGTGGCGCGAGGCGCGGATCGCGGCGTTGAGGCCCGCAGGAGTGGAGCCGACCTCGTTCGGCACGACGCGGATCCGCGGGTCGGCCGCGCTCAGCTCGGCGACGAGCTGCTCCGTGCCGTCGATGCTCGGGGCGACGGCGAGGACGACGTCGAAGGGGCCGGTGTAGTCCTGGTGCAGCAGCGAGTCGACCGCGGCGCGCACGTGGGCGACCTCGTTGAGGACGGGCATGACGTAGGAGACGCCGGGCAGGTCGGAGAGGTCGTCTTCCGGGATCTCGTGCTGCATGGGTCCAGTTCGTGCGGGAGGAGCGCGGGCGCAGGGATCCACCACCCTACCAGCGGGGAGCGCCGCGCCCCGGGCCGGGCCCGGACGCGGAAAAGCCCCCCGGGGACGGATCCTCGAGGGGCTGTGCGCGGCGGCGGCGCACAGCCCCCCGGGGACGGATCCTCGAGGGGCTGTGCGCGGCGGCGGAGGGTCAGCCGGCGGCCATCTGGCCGAGCGTCGCCTTCGCCTGGTAGCTCTGGCCGTTGCGAACGTAGGTCAGCTCGACCGCGGCGTTCGCGGCCTGCGCGCGGACCTGCGCGGTGAGGTCGGACGCGCTCGTGATCGGAGTGCTGTCGATCGCGGTGATGATGTCGCCCTTGGCGAGACCGGCCGCCTGCGCGGCACCGCCTCCGGAGACCTCCTCGATGCGGGCGCCGAGGACGTCCGCGGTCGAGTCGGAGACGCTCGCGCCGAGCAGGCCGTGCGAGGCGGAGCCGTTCGCGATGATCTCCTTCGCGATGCGCTCGGCGATCGCGCTGGGGATCGCGAATCCGACTCCGATGTTGCCGGACTGGCCGCTCGAGGAGGACTGGCCGGCGCTCGCGATCGCGACGTTCACGCCGATCAGCTCGCCGTCGCTGTCGAGCAGCGCGCCGCCGGAGTTGCCCGGGTTGATCGCCGCGTCGGTCTGGATGACGGGCAGCGAGATGGTGCTCTTCGCCTGGGTCGGCGCCTGCTGGCCCGGGATGTCGAAGTTGAACGGGCTCTCGGTGCCGCCGCTCGAGCTGTCGCCCGAGTCGTCCGGAGCCGCCGAGGAGGCGACCTGGATGCTGCGGTTGAGCGCGCTGACGATGCCGTCGGTCACGGTTCCGGAGAGGCCGAGCGGGGCGCCGATGGCGACCGCCGTGTCGCCGACGTTGATCTTGGTGGAGTCCGCGAACGTCATCGGGCTGAGGTCGGTCGCGCCGGTCAGCTTGATGACGGCGAGGTCGAGGGTCGGGTCGGTGCCGACGACGGTCGCGTCGAAGATCCGGCCGTCGCTGGTCGTGACCGAGACGGTGCCGTTCGCGATCTCGCCGTCGAGGGTGACCACGTGGGTGTTGGTCAGGACGTAGCCGTCCTTCGAGAGCACGATGCCGGAGCCGGTGCCGGCGGACGAGCTGCCGCTCACCGCGATGGTGACGACGCTCGGAGTGGCCTTGGCGGCGACCGCGGTGGCGGTCGTGGCGTCCTCGGCGTTGTTGACCGTGATCGTCTGCGAGCCGCCGGCGGAGACCACGCGGGTCCCGCCGCCGTTGGAGGCGGACCAGAGGCCGAACACGCCCGCTCCCGCGACTCCGCCCACGACCGCGCCGATGGCGAGCGCCGCGACGACGCCCACTCCGGCGCGGCGCTTCGTGGCGGTGGGGGCGGGGGTGTACTCGGCGTCCGGGCCGAAGGGGCTCGAGGAGGGCGGCTCCTCGGAGCCGTGCAGGGTGTTCGCCGCGGGCGGCGCGTACTGCCCGTAGCGGGCCGGCTGGGAGACGGGCTGCGCCTCGTTGCCGGCCGTCGCGTTCGGCGTGTACGGCGGCTGGGTGGCCGAGGAGGAGGGGTAGGGGACGGTCGGGTTCTCGCTCTCGCGGTGCGCTCCGCCCCGGTGGATCGGCTCGGTGGGCCCGGTGGTCGAGGACGACTCTCCGGAGCTCTCGCCGGGGGTGCGCTCGGTCGCCTCTCGGGCGCCGGACTCCGTCGGCGTGGTGGGTTCCTCCGGCTGACGAGGACCCTCGTGACTCTCGGTCATGGGTGCTGCTCCTTCCAAGCGGGGATAGCTTGGCGATCGTACCTGGGGGTTTCTTATGACGGGCCTGCGAGCGGGAAATGAAACCGGCCGGACTGCTCGAGCGGGCACACTGGGCACGTGAGCATTCCCGGATCCTGGTCCCGCGCCGCGGCGGGCGCCGGCCTCCTCGGCCCCGGTGGCGAGGTCGCCGCCACCGTCTTCAGCGAGATGAGCGCGCTCGCCCTGCGCACCGGAGCGGTGAACCTCGGCCAGGGCTTCCCGGACGAGGACGGCCCGCGCGAGATCCTCGACGCCGCGCGCGACGCCATCGCGTCCGGGCTCAACCAGTACCCGCCGGGTCCCGGCTTCCCCGTCCTGCGCGAGGCGATCGCCGCGCACCGGCTGCGCTTCTCCGGGATCTCCCTCGACCCCGACGGCGAGGTCCTCGTCACCACGGGCGCCACCGAGGCCCTGGCCGCGGCTCTGCTGGCCCTGCTCGAGCCGGGCGACGAGGTCGTCACCTTCACTCCCCACTACGACGCCTACGGAGCCCTGATCGCCCTGGCAGGAGGGGTGCATCGCACCGTGCTCCTGCGCGGCCCCTCCTTCGCGGTCGACCACGACGAGCTGACCGCCGCAGTGAGCGACCGCACGCGCGTCATCCTGGTGAACGACCCGCACAACCCGACCGGTGCCGTCCTCCCGGCCGAGACCCGCGAGCTGATCGTGCGGCTCGCCGAGCGGCACGACGCCGTGATCCTGACGGACGAGGTCTACGAGCACCTGCGCTTCGACACCCCGCACGTCCCGCTGGCCTCCCTTCCCGGAGCCTTCGAGCGGACGCTGTCCGTCTCCTCGGCGGGCAAGACCTTCAGCACCACGGGCTGGAAGATCGGCTGGGTGACGGGCCCGCGCGAGCTGATCACGGCCGTCCTCGCCGTGAAGCAGTTCCTCACCTACGTCAGCGGCTCGCCGTTCCAGGGGGCCGTCGCCCTCGGGCTCGGGCTCCCGGACGCCTTCTTCACCGGCGCGGCGCAGACTCTTGCGGCCAAGAAGGACCTGCTGTCGGCGGGCCTGGCTGCTGCGGGCTTCGGCGTCGCGCCCTCCTCGGGCGGCTACTTCGTCGTCGCGGACGCGGCACCGCTCGGCTACGACGACGGGGTCGCGCTCTGCCGGGCGCTCCCGGATCTCGCGGGAGTGGTGGCGGTGCCCGTGTCGGCGTTCTGCCGCCCCGAGGACGCCGCTCCCTACCGCTCGCTCGTCCGCTTCGCCTTCTGCAAGCGGTTCGAGGTGCTGGAGACCGCGGTCGCGGGCCTCGCCCGCATGGCGCGCTGAGGAGCCGGCCTCAGCGGATTCGGTCGGATGCCCGGCGCCGTCGGGCCGGGGGCGGCGGTCAGAGCGGCAGCACCCGGAAGCGCCGCAGCGCCAGAGCGGGGTTCTTCGCGCGCGCCGCGTCGATCCGCTCGCGCGAGACCCAGGCGACGGCGACATCCTCGACCTCGCCGAGGGTGACGGTCTCGACGCCCATCGGATCGACGATCATGCTCGTGCCGACCCCGATCGGCGGGGTCTGGTCGGCTGCGACGAGGTACACCGTGTTCTCGAGCGCGCGGGCGGTGACCAGCGTCCGCCAGTGCGCCTCCTTGAGCGGGCCGCGCACCCACTCGGCCGGTGCCGCGATGACGTCGACCCCGGCGTCGACCAGCCAGCGGCTGACCTCCGGGAAGCGCAGGTCGTAGCAGGTCTGCAGCCCGACGACGAGGCCGCCGACCTCGAACGTCTCGGGTGCGGCGATCTCCCCCGCGGCGACCCACTCCGACTCGGTCTGGCCGAAGGCGTCGTACAGGTGCAGCTTGCGGTAGCGGGCCACGAGCGCGCCCCCGGGGTCGAGCGCGACGAGCGTGTTCGCGATGCGGCGCCCGTCCACCGCCTCGACCATGCCCGCCACGAGGTGGATCCGGAGCTCGCGCGCGAGGGCCGCGAGAGCCGTGACGAACGGGCCGCCGAGCGCCTCGCCCGCCGCGACCAGCTCGGGCCCGAGCGGATCGGTGAAGGCGGAGCTGTACTCCGGCAGCACCACCAGGCTCGCGCCGCGCTCGGCGGCGATCCGGGCCAGGCGCCCGATCGTCGCGATGTTCGCCTCCCGGTCCGTCGAGGGGGCGAACTGCGCCACGGCCATGCCGACGGCGCCGGTCATCAGCTCGGCGGGTAGAGGAAGAGGGCGACCTGGGAGGCCGGGATGGTGCGCTTGTGGTACGCGTGGTCGTTGCCCCAGTTGTACTCCTCGAGCGAGACCGTGCCGTCGGAGTTGACGGCCTGCACGTACGCGACGTGGTTGCCGGTGAACCAGGCGACCGCGCCGGGGACGGGCGTGCTGCTGGTCACCCAGCCGTGGGAGGCCCACTGGCCGGCCCACGCGTAGGCGCTGCCCCCGCCCGGGGTCATGTTGCCCCAGGTCCACTTGAAGGGTGCGCTCGTCGAGCCCTGGTCGCGGTTGATCCGCCAGGCGACGAAGTCGACGCACTCGCGGTAGTAGTACCGCAGCGGCGAGAGGCCGCCGCCCTGGTCGTCGGTGAGCTGGTCGCGCCAGGGGTAGTCGTCGCCCTCCTCGCGGGGCGTGACCGAGGTGCTGGTGCCGCCGCTGCCCGCGGCGGCGCCGTCCGCGCCGGTCGTGCCTGCCGCGGCCTGCGCCTCCTGGGCGAGGCGGGCGGTCTCGGCGTCGCGGGCGGCCTGCTCGGCGGCGGCGAGCGCGCGCGCCTGGGCGGCCGCCTCGTCGAGCTGGGCCTGGGTCGGTGCGGTGAAGGAGTCGCGGACGACCTGCTCCTGGACCGCGGTCGGCGCGACGGTGAGCTTCTGGTTGCCGAGCGCCTGCACGCGGGCGGCGGCCTCGACGGCGGCCTGCGAATCGGGTGCCGGGTCGAAGGAGTAGGCGGGGAGCGCGGAGACCGCCACGAGGCCCGCGATGGCGGCGAGGGCGACCGTGCTGACGGTCGCACGGAAGACACGGCCCCGGCGGCGCCGCACGGGGCGGACGGGCGTGAGGACCGGAGTGGCGACGCGTGCCGCGGGCAGCGCGTGCGGCGCCTGCCGCGGGCTCCGCCGGGTCGGGCGGTCGCCGAGCCCCTCGTTCGAGCCGTCGTCTCCGCGTTCGTCCCTCACAGCAGCACCCCTCGCATCGGGGTCGAGCCTAACGTGCGGGCCGGTCCGGCACACGCGTCGGCGCGGAGCGTCGGGAGGCCGGTCCGCGGATGCGGGTCGCGCGAGACCGGCTCGCGGTCGGCGGCGCCGCGGGCGGATCCGACGGTGACGCGGACGGGCGACCGGAGTAGCGTCCGGAGCGGAGCGGGCGCGACGGTGCGGCCGCGGGACGGAGGACGGCGATGATCCGGAGCGAGAGGGCCTTCAGCGGCTTCAGCGTGGACGACGTGGAGGCGGCGCGGGCCTTCTACGGCGGAGTGCTCGGGCTCGAGGTCGAGCTGAACGCGATGGGGATCCTCGACATCCGGCTGCCGGGCGGAGGCCGCGCGATCGCGTACCCGAAGCCGGACCACGAGCCGGCGTCGTTCACGATCCTGAACTTCTCGGTGGAGGACGTCGACGTGGCGGTCGCCGAGCTGCACGCGGCAGGCGTCACCACGGCGATCTACGACGACCCGTCGCTGCCGACCGATGCGGACGGAGTGATGCGCGGCCACGGGCCGACGATCTGCTGGTTCCGCGATCCGGCGGGCAACGTGCTGAGCGTGATCGAGGGCGACTGAGGTCTCGGCCCGCGCACTGTCAGCCGCGGGAAGCACGTCCGCGACCCGTGTTAACGACGAAAGCCGGCCCTTCTCAGGACCGGCTTTCGCTTTCTTGTTGCGGGGGCAGGATTTGAACCTACGACCTCTGGGTTATGAGCCCAGCGAGCTACCGAACTGCTCCACCCCGCGGCACAAGAAGAGACATTACACGCGTTCCGGCGCCGGTGCAAATCGACGCGGCGGTGGGAGCGGGCTCCGGTCTCAGGCGGGCTTGGCGGCGCGCAGCACGGCGCTCCCGTCCACGCTCAGCCCGACCGCCGTCAGGGCGGCTGCGAGCTCGGACGAGGTGCGCGACCAGGTGCGGACGTCGGCGTCGATGAGAGCGGACGACGACGGGGCGACGAGCACCGCGCCGCCGGGGGCGACGAACCACTCCACCAGCCGCGCCCACTCCTCCAGGTCGGGGAGCCACGAGACGACGCCGGCGCTGCAGAGCACGACGTCGAACGAGTCGGGCTCCGGCAGCATGTGCCGCAGCTCGTAGAGGTTCGCGCAGACGAAGCGGGCGGAGCCGGCGAGGTCCCTGTCCGCGGCGGCGGCGCGTGCTCGGCGCACCGCGGGCATCGAGAAGTCGACGCCCACCACGCGGGCGCCGCGCTCGGCGAGCTCGAGCGCGTCGAGCCCGTCGCCCGAGCCGAGCTGGAGGATCCTCGGCCCGGGGTCGAGGAGCGCCGCGGTGACGAGCTCCGGGTGGAGCGCACCCTCGCCGGTGCGCTCCTCCCAGTACGTGCGGTTCAGCTCGAGCCACTCCCCCGAGCGGAGGTGCTCGCCGCGGTCGACCTGCACCATGCGGGCTACTGGCCGCCCTCGGCCTGCAGCGCCCGCGAGAGCGCCTCGGTCAGCTGCTCGTCCGCCGCCGCGAAGGCGGTGAGGTCGCCCGCCTTGAGGGCGTTCTCGCGAGCCGTGAGTGCGTCCCGCGCGTCGTTCAGCGCCTGCTGCAGCGCTGTCTGGTCGCCCGTGGCCGGCGTGGAGCCGGTACCGCCGGTCGTGCCGCCCGCGTCGCCTCCGGTGTCGCCGCCCGAGGTGCCGGTGCCGGCGTCCGGAGTCGTCGGCGTGCCGGTGTCGCCCGCGTCGGCTCCCGAGTCGCCGCCGAAGAGGCTGTCGAGGGCCGCGTCGAGGGTGTCCTCGAAGGCGATGTCGTCACCGAACGCGACCAGCACCTTCTGCAGGAGCGGGAAGCTCGTGTCTCCGTTGGAGCGCACGTAGATCGGCTGGACGTAGAGCAGGCCGCCGCCGACCGGCAGCGTGAGCAGGTTGCCCCTCGTGACGGTGGTGTCGCCGCGGGAGAGGATGTTCAGCTCGTTCGCGACCGTCGGGTCGGTGGTGAACGCGTTCTGCACCTGGCCGGGGCCGGGCACCGTGTCGTCCTTCGGCAGCTCGAGCAGGCGGAGTGTGCCGTAGCCGTCGGCCACGGAGCCCGCCGTCGAGCCGGCGTCGGAGTCGGCCACGAGGTAGCCGGTCAGCACGTTGCGGCTGGCCTGCGCGCCCTGGACGCTCGCCGGGATGTACGTCGAGTAGAGCGAGTACGACGGCACGTCCTGATCCGGCGTCTGCAGCGTCAGGTAGTACGGAGGCTGCAGGCTGGTGCCGGTCGCGGCGGCCGTGGTCGCGGCTCCGCTCGTCGGGTCGTTCGGCGTCGCCCAGGCGTCCTCGCGGGAGTAGAAGGAGCCCGCGTCGGTGACGTGGTAGGTGCCGAGGACCGCGCGCTGGACCTTGAAGAGGTCCTCCGGGTACCGGACGTGGCTGAGCAGCTCGCCCGACATGTCGCTCACGGGCTTCACCGTGGTCGGGAAGATCTTCTGCCAGGTCTGCAGGATCGGGTCCTCGGTGTCCCACGCGTAGAGCGTGACGCTGCCGTCGTACGCGTCGACGGTCGCCTTCACCGAGTTGCGGATGTAGTTGACGTCGTCGGTCGGGAACTGCTGCTGCGTGTTCGTGTCGGCGATCGCCTGCGAGAGGCTCTGCACCTCCGAGTACGGGTAGTCGGCCGAGGTGGTGTACCCGTCGACGACCCACTTCACGCGGCCGTCGACGACGGTCGGGTAGGCGTCGGAGTCGAGCTTGAGGTACGGCGCGACCTTCTGGACGCGCTGCACGGGATCGCGGTCGTAGAGGATCTGCGAGTCGTCGTTCACGCCGTCCGAGAGGAAGATCTGCTCGGACTGGAACTTGATCGCGTAGACGAGCTTCTTGAAGACGTTGTCGAGAGCGGGGCCGCCCTCGCCGTCGAAGGTCGTGTAGGTCTGCTGCGCGCCGTCGGTGCCCGAGGGGTAGTCGAGCTCGATGTCGCGCGAGTCGTTGCCGCCCACGATCGAGTACGGCGGGGAGTTCTCGCCGAAGTAGATCCGCGGCTCGTAGTCGCCGAGGTCGCCCGTCGTCGGGACACCGGACTCGATGAACACCGGCTCTCCGTCGGCCGAGCGCTGGTTGCCGTACGCGGCGACCAGGCCGTAGCCGTGTGTGTAGACCAGCGTCTGGTTGTACCAGGTCTGGTTGGTGCCGAGGCCGTTGAGGTTCAGCTCGCGGACGCCGACCACGGCGTCCTGCGTCGATCCGTCGATGGAGTAGCGGTCGACGTCGAGCGCGTTCTGCGTGTCGCCGAACTTGTAGTACTGGCGGAACTGCTGCAGCTGCGAGAACGCGTCGGTGACGACGGCGGGGTCGAGGATGCGGATGTTCGCGGTGGTCTCGGCGTCCGAGCGCAGGGCGCCCGGCTCCGCGTCGGTGGTCGCGTCGTAGGGGATGACGTCGACGTCGCTGACGCCGTAGGCCTGGCGCGTCATGTCGATGTTGTTCTGGATGAAGGGCTGCTCGAGCGTGCGCTCGTTGGGCTCGACCTGGAACTTCTGCACGATCCACGGGTAGAGGGAGCCGACGAGCAGGCTCGACACGATCAGCAGCGCGGTGCCGATGACCGGGAAGCGCCAGCGGCCGATGAAGGCGGTGACGACGAAGAGGATCGCGACCAGCGCCGCGATGCCGGCCAGGATCTGCAGGCCCGGGATCGTCGCGTTGACGGTGGAGTAGGTGGCGCCGGTGATGCGGGGCCCCTGCTGCGCGAGCGTCGCGTACTGGTCGAGCCAGAGGCTGACCGCCTGCACGGCGAGGTAGAGGGCGGCGATGACCGCCAGCTGGATGCGCGAGGCCTTCGAGATGCGGATCTCGCGGCCGTTCACCCGGATCGCTCCGTAGAGGTAGCCGGTGGCGAGGGTCGCGAACGCCGAGATCAGCAGGACCGCCGACGCGAAGCCGACGATGCTCTGGTAGAAGGGCAGCTCGAAGAGGTAGAACGACGTGTCGAGGCCGAACTGCGGATCCGTGGTGCCCGAGGGCGTGCGGTTCCAGAAGGTGAGGCTCGTCTGCCAGCGGGTGGCGGAGGAGACGCCGGCGAAGAGGCCGAGCACCGCGGGGATCCCGAAGGTGGCCAGGCGCCGCAGCGGCTCCACGACCTGCTGGTAGCGGTCGATCTGCGAGTTGAGCTTCGCGTAGACCGGCCGGAGGCGGTACGCCAGCATCAGGCTGATGAACACCGGCACCGCCATGGCGACGAAGCCGATGACGAAGAGACCGCCCGCCGCCGCCCACTGCGTCGTGAGCACGGAGAGGAAACCGAGCTGGTCGTACCAGAGGATGTCGGTGTACAGACCGGCGAAGACGAAGAACGCCACCACCAGGACGGCCACCACCACGACAGTGACGGCGAGGACGCTCCGTCTCTTCCGCGGCGGGGTTTCGGTTGCTGTGGAACTCACGTGAGGGCCTCTTGCTGTCGAGATGTGAGGGGAGGCCACCCATGCTATGCGACGGCTGTCCGGCTCACCTGGGCGTCGACCCGGGGTCGGCGGGCGGGATCAGTCGAGGGGAGCGGCGGTGCTGCAGTCCGGCAGCCCGGAGGTGTCGCCCGCGGCGATGCCCTTCAGTGCGGCGAGGGCGTCGTCGAGGGTCGAGACCGCGAGCACGTCGAGCCCGTCGGGGACGTGGCCGACGACCTCGTTGCAGTTGGTCGCGGGGGCGAGGAAGTACTCGGCTCCGGCGCCCTCCGCCCCGTAGAGCTTCTGGCGGATCCCGCCGATGGCGCCGACCTCGCCGGCCGCGTCGATCGTGCCGGTCCCGGCGACGCTCCGCCCGCCGTTGAGCTCGCCCTCGGTGAGCTTGTCGATGATCCCGAGGGCGAACATCATGCCCGCGCTCGGCCCGCCCACGTCGTCCAGCTGGATGTCGACCTCGAACGGGAAGTCGAAGGCCGCTCCGGGGAGGACGCCGATGACGGCGGCGCCGTTCGAGTCGCGCGGCGTGACCTCCACCTCCTGCCGGGCGCCCTCGCGCTCGATGCTGACCTGCACCGGGGAGCCGGTGCCCAGGGTCTGCAGGGTCGCGCGCAGGGCGGTCGCGTCGGCGACGGGGGTGCCCGCGACCGCGAGGATCTCGTCCCCCGCCTCCAGGACGCCCTCGGCCGGGGAGCCCTCGGGCACCTGCACGACCGAGACGCGCTGCTCGACGGGGTAGCCGAGCTCGGTGAGCGCGGCGGCGATCGCCTCCTGCTGGGAGTCGGTCATCTCGGCCTGGTTGGCCTCGTCGCGCTCCTCGACCGTGGAGGAGGGAGGGAAGATCGCGTCGACCGGGACGACCGCCTTGGTCCTGTCGAACCAGGCGCTCGCGACCTCGACCCAGGTGGGCAGGCTCTGCGGGTTGCCGACGACCGACACGGTGAGCATGTCGAGCGTGCCGGCCGTGGGGTAGGTGGTGCGGTCCGGGATCGAGATGAGGGGCACGTCCTTGCTGCTGCCCAGGGTGTCGAACACGGGGCCGGGCTGCTCGATCACGTAGGGGGCGGGCGCGACGCCCAGACCGACCACGACGGCGACACCCGAGAGGAGGACGACCGGTCCGACCCACGGGCGGCGCGGGGAGGAGGAGGGGCGCGGGTCGTCGGAGAACAGCGACACGGGGGCCTTTCTGGCAACGGGTGGAGCGGCTCCGCCGGGATGTTCGCGGCGGGCGGAAGCGGGCTGGGCCCGAGCGGTGCTCTGCACGCCGAGGCCCCGGGCGCTCGGGCTAACGTAGCTTGCACGACTGGGAGTCGCGCCGGAACCGGCGCCCTGTGCAGGGCCGCGGAGGCGGTGCGGCGACCGGATTCAGGTGAGCGACGGAGGGCTGATCCCGATGGCCGATGGCGACAGTGCGGACCGAGCGGGCGGCGGCTCCGAGGACGAGTTCCGGGAGATGCTGCGGCAGTTCCTCTCGGGGAACGGCCCGGTCGACCCCTCGCAGCTCGCCGGAGCGGCAGGCCTGCCGAACGACCCGGTGGCCCTGCAGAACCTGCTCTCGCAGCTGCAGAGCGCGATGCAGCAGAACGGCGACGGCAGCGTCAACTGGACGCTCTCGCTCGAGCAGGCGAAGCAGCTCGCGCGCGCCGAGTCCGCGCCGGTGTCCGACTCCGTGCGGGCTCCGATCGACGCGGCCTTCGGCGTCGCCGCGCTCTGGCTCGACGAGGTCGCGTACGTCTCCGAGCTGAGCCGCACGCCGCGCTCGATCAGCCGCCTCGAGTGGATCTCCCTGACGATGCCGGTCTGGACCCAGCTCGCCGAGCCGGTGGCGCTGAGCATCTCGGACGCGCTGACCCGCGTGCTCCGCGAGCAGGCCCCGGAGGAGATGCAGGCGATGATCGCCGGTGCCGAGGGCATGATGCGCGGGATCGGCGGCACCCTGTTCGCCCTGCAGCTGGGCCAGGTCGTCGGGCAGCTCGCCGCCGAGGTCGTCTCGGGCGGCGACATCGGCATCCCGCTGCTGGAGGAGAACGACGCGGCGATCCTGCCGCAGAACGTCGCCGCGTTCGGCGAGGGCCTCGACATCCCGCTGGACCAGGTGCAGCTGTACCTGGCGGTCCGCGAGCTCGCGCACGCCCGCCTCTTCCGGCACGGCAAGTGGCTCCGTCTCGCTCTCATCTCGCAGATCACCGACTTCGCGCGCGGGATCAGCATCGACACCACCCGCCTCGAGGAGCTGGCCGAGGGCTTCGACCCGTCGAACCCCGAGGAGCTCCGCGACGCGATGACCTCCGGCGCGCTCATCCCGCCGAAGACGGAGGAGCAGCTCGCCGCGCACGGCCGCCTCGAGACCGTCCTCGCCCTCATCGAGGGGTGGGTCGACGTCGTCACCGCGGCGGCGACCACTCGCCTGCCCAGCGCCGGGGCGATCGCCGAGACGGTCCGCCGCCGCCGCGCCTCCGGCGGGCCGGCCGAATCCGCCTTCGCGACCCTCGTCGGCCTGGAGCTGCGCCCGCGCCGCCTCCGCGAGGCCGCCGCGATGTGGCAGGCCGTGACCGACGCCGTCGGGCCCGAGGCCCGCGACTCCCTCTGGTCGCACCCCGACCTGCTCCCCGGCTCGGAGGACCTGGACGACCCGAGCGCGCTCGTCGCCCGGCTCACGGCCGAGGCCCGCGGCGAGACCCCAGAGCCCGACGAGATGGACCGCGCGCTGGAGGACCTGCTGAACGGCACGATGCCGCGCGAGGGCGACGGCGCCTCCGGAGACGCTCCGGACACGACCGACGACGCCGGCTCGCCGGACGACGACGACCGCGGCTCCTCCCCCACGGGCGACCGCCCCGTCTGACCCCCCCCCGTCCGGCGCCCGCCTGTGGACAACTCGCGCGGCGCCGGGCCGGTCTCGGCCATGATCGCCGGATGGTGCTCCGGCTCGATCCCCGACTCCCCCTGCTCTGGCGCTCCGCGACCGCGGTGCAGCTCGGCCTCGACCGGCCGCACGCGGTGCTGGACGGCATCGGCTACCCGGAGGAGCTGCTGCTCGACGCCCTCCGCGTGGGCACCAGCGCCGGCACCGTCCGCCTGATCGCGGCGCGCGCCGGAGCGAGCGAGGCGCGGGTCGACGAGGTGCTCGAGGCGCTCCGGCCGGTCCTGCTGCGCCGCGTCGAGCCCGGCCCTCCCCCGGCACCGCGGGTCGTCGTCGAGGGGACGGGCGCGGCACCGGACGCACTGCGCACGCTGCTCCGGAGCGAGGGCTGCTCGCTGCTCGCCGACGACGGGACGCCGGACCTCGCCGTGCTGATCGCCGACTTCGCGGTCGCCCCCGCCCGCGCCGCGCACTGGCTCGCGGCCGATGTGCCGCACCTGGCGGTGGTGTTCGGCGACGAATCGGTGCGCCTCGGACCCCTGGTGGAGCCCGGGTCCGGACCGTGCCTGCACTGCGCCGAGCGGGACCGGATGGACCTCGACCCGGATCGCGCGCGCCTCGTGATCCAGGTGCTCGGCCGCTCAGCCCCCACCCGCACGCCGCTCGCGAGCGCGGCGATCGCCGTGGCGGCCGCCGACGCCGTGCTGCGGCGGCTCCTCGCGGGCTGGCGAGGGCTCCGCGCGGCCGAGCGGGTCTACAGCGACGCCTCCGGAGCGTTCACCGTGCGGGAGCGGGAGCCGCACCCCGAGTGCGCGTGCCGAGCTCTTCGAGGAAGCGCGACGGCTCCCTCCGCGTGACGCGGCCGACCGTCGAGCGCGCCCACGAGAGGCGCAGGCGCCGGCGGGCCCGGGTGATGCCGACGTAGAGGAGGCGCCGCTCCTCGTCGATCGCCTCGAGGCCGGCGGCGTACGAGATCGGCAGCAGGCCCTCGGCGAGCCCCATCAGGTGCACCGACTCCCACTCGAGGCCCTTCGCCGAGTGCAGCGTGGCGAGGGTGACCGCGCCGCGGTCCGGCTCGTGGTGCACCTGCTGGCGTGCGATCAGGTCGTCGGTGAACTGGCGGAAGGTCCATCCGGCAGGGGCCTCGTCGACGAGGCGGGCCAGCGTGTCCAGCGACTCCCACCGGTCGCGCACCGCACCGGGCGCCGACGGGGGCTCGGCGCTCCAGCCGAGCGAGCGGAGGACGTCGCTCACCGACTTGAACAGCGGCTCGCCGCTGATCGACACGGACGCCGCGCGCAGCTGCATCACGGCCTGCTTCACCTCGGGGAGGTCGAAGAAGCGCTTGCCGCCGCGCATGTGCGCGCTCACTCCCCGCTCGTGCAGGGCGTGCTCGATGACCGCCGACTGGCTGTTGGTGCGGAAGAGGACCGCGATGTCGGAGGGGCGCACCCCTGCCTCGATGTCGGCCGCGACCCGCGCCGCGATCCCGCGCGCCTCCGCGATGTCGTCCGGGTAGGCGTCGATCGCGGGCTCCGGCGCCTCGGCGGCGGCGACGGCGTGGAGCGAGAGGGCGCCGGGCCTGCCCCGCATGAGGCGGTTCGCGGTCTGCACGATCGGCACGGCCGAGCGGTAGTTCTCCTCCAGGCGCACCACGGTGGCGGCCGGCCAGCGGGACGGGAAGTCGAGGAGGTAGTCGGCCCGCGCACCCGCGAAGGAGTAGATGGTCTGGCTGGCGTCGCCGACGACGCAGAGGTCGCTCCGGTCGCCGAGCCAGAGCTCCAGGAGCCGCTGCTGCAGCGGCGAGACGTCCTGGTACTCGTCGACGACGAAGAAGCGGTACTGCTCGCGCACCTGCATCGCCATCGCGGGCTCGGACTCGAGCATCCCGGCGGTCACGAGCAGGACGTCCTCGAAGTCGATCTGGCGGCGCTGGTCCTTCAGCCCCTCGTACTCGTCCACGAGCGCGACCGTCTGCTCCAGGGTGAGCCGTCCGGGCAGGGGGCGCGTGCGGGCGGCGACGGCGTACTGCTCGAGCGAGAGGGCGGACACCTTCCGCCACTCGATCTCGGCCGAGAGGTCGCGGAGCGTCGCCGTGTCGAGCTTCAGGCGGAGCCGCTCGGCCGCGTGCCCGAGCAGGCGCGCCTTGCCGTCGAGCAGCTGGGGCATCGTGCCCCCCACCAGCTGCGGCCAGAAGTAGCCGAGCTGCGAGAGAGCCGCTGCGTGGAACGTGCGGGCCTGGACGCCGCCGGCGCCGAGCACCCGCAGGCGCGAGCGCAGCTCGGCCGCGGCGCGGCTGGTGAAGGTCAGGGCCATGACGCGACCGGGCGTGTAGACGCCGGTCGCCACTCCGTGCGCGATGCGGTGCGTGATCGTCCGGGTCTTGCCCGTGCCCGCTCCCGCGAGGACGCAGACCGGCCCCAGCAGCGCCTCCGCCGCCTCGCGCTGCCCCTCGTCGAGTCCGTCGAGCAGGGTCACGCGATCGGGCCGTTCTCCAGCTCGCCTCCGTACCAGTCCTCGATCATCGCGCGGGCGATCGACGAGCGGCCGGGCAGCAGCACGGACTCGAGCGAGTCGTGCAGCTGCTGCCGGGTGAACCAGCGCAGCTCGACGATCTCCTCGCCGTCCGGGAGCAGATCCTCCGGGGACTGGTCCTCGGCGAGGCGGGCGGTGAAGCCGACCATGAGGGAGGCGGGGAAGGGCCAGGGCTGCGAGCCGAGGTACTGCGGGTCGACGACGCGCATGCCCGACTCCTCGCCGATCTCGCGGATCACGGCGGCCTCGAGCGACTCGCCCGGCTCGACGAAGCCGGCGAGCAGGGAGAAGCGGCCGGTGCCCCACATCGCGTTCGAGCCGAGGAGGAGGCGGTCGTCCGCGTCGAGGACGCAGACGATGATCGCCGGATCCGTGCGCGGGAAGACCTGGCTGCCGTCGGTGGGCGAGCGGCGGACCCAGCCGCCCTGCTCGACGACGGTCGGGTCGCCGTTGCGGGGCGAGTAGCCGTGCGAGGCGTGCCAGTTCGCGATGGCGAGAGCCTCGGTGAACAGGCCCGCGTCGCGGTCGCTCAGGCGCTCGGCGATCGGGCGCAGGCCGCTCCACCGCTCCTCGTCGGGCTCGAGCTCGGCGGCGGCCGCGTCGGTGAGGACGGTCGCGATGACGGGGGTTCCGACCGGCTCGCCGGGGGCCTCGGCGAGCGTGCGGCCGAGGTAGATCCGGAGGGTGCCGGCGGTCACGTCCTCGGGGCGGCGCAGGAGGAGGCGGTCGGCCTCGACCAGGGTCCGGTCGTGGTGCAGGACGAGCACGCGGGTGGCGGGATCGGCGAGCAGCTCGTCGAAGAGCGCGGGCCGCGAGCGTCCGACGCCGTCGCGGTCGGCCGCCTGTCGCGAGAGCGGGAGGCGATCGGCGAAGGGCAGTGACATCCGGGGCTCATTTCGTGACGGGGGCCGCGAGGACCGCTGTCGCGGGCCTTCGACGGCATCGGCGGGACAGCGCGTGGCGGCGGGCCGGCCGGGCACGAGCCGCCTACCCTGGAAACCATGGCCAGATCCCATCTCACTCTAGCCGCGCTGGCCACCTCGGCCGTCGAGGGCCTCGACGTCCGCTCCGCGCGCCCCTTCACGTCCTCGACGCACGGCGACTTCGACTCCGCCCTGCTGACGACGCGCGAGGGCGCCCGCCTCGTCGTGCGCGTGCCCACGTCCGCGCTCGCGGAGCAGGAGCAGCTCGGCGACCTCGTCGCGCTCCGGGCGCTGACCGCCGGCATCCGCAGCCGCCTGCCCTTCGATCTGCAGGAGAGCGTCGGGCAGACGCCGTTCGACGGCACCCGCGCGGTCGTCTACGAGTACCTCGAGGGAGATCGCGTCCTCATCGACGACGTGGCCGCGCAGAGCGGGCTCGCGGACTCGATCGGCCGGGCCGTCGGGGCGATCCACTCGCTCCCGGTGTCGTTCGTCCAGGAGGCGGGCCTGCCGATCGCGACCGCGCGCGACAGCGTGAACGAGACGGTCGCGGTGATCGAGCGCGCGGCCGACACCGGCCACGTCCCGGCGGCGCTCGTCGCGCGCTGGGAGTCGGCCTCCTCCGACGAGGCGCTCTGGCAGTTCGACCCGACCGTGGTGAACGGCTCGATGACCGCCGACTCCTTCCTCCGCTCGGGCGACGTCGTCGCGGCCGTGCTCGGCTGGGCGGCGCTGCGGGTCGGCGACCCGGCGCGCGACCTGCACTGGCTGCTGAGCGCCCCGGGCTCCGAGACGGCGCTCTCCGCCTACTCCCGGATGCGCGCGGGAGCAGTGGACCGCACGATCCGCCAGCGCGCCCAGCTCTACGCCGAACTCGAACTCGCCCGCTGGCTGCTGCACGGCACCGAGACCGACGACTCCGCCATCGTGGACGACGCGGTCGCCATGCTCGACACGCTGGTCGACAGCGTGCTCGGCGACCTCTCCGCGCCCCTCTCGACCGACACCGGCCCGGTGCTGGAGGTCTCGGAGGTCGAGGAGCTGCTCAACCGCACGCCGGGAGCCCGCACGGGCTCTTCCGCTCACGGCCGCGGGCTCGCTCCCGTCGCCGAGGAGAGCGACTCCGCGAGCTCGCGCTCGGAGTAGAACCGCTCGGGCCGCAGCACGAGGTCGTCGGCGACGAAGTAGAACACGGCGTCGACGCTCTCGAGCGGCACCCCCCGCCAGCGCGAGTAGGCGAGCCGGTACAGCGCGAGCTGGAACTGCTTGAGCTCGAGGTCGGCGGGGTCCTTCGGCGCCCGCCCGGTCTTCCAGTCGACGATCTGCACGCCGTCCTCCGTCGGGTACACCGCGTCGAGCTTGCAGACGACGACGTGGCCTGCGAGCTGGAGGTGGATCTCGATCTCGACCGCCTCCGGGCGCCGGTCGGCCCACTCCGAGCGCTCGAAGGTGGCGATCAGGGCGTCGAGCCGCTCCTGCTCGACGCTCGCGGGGCCGGCGTCGTCGAGCTCGTCGGGGAAGGTGTCGACCGCCTCCGCCCCGCCCTGGACGCCGAAGCGGTTCTCGACCCAGGAGTGGAAGGTCGTGCCGAGCCGGGTCTGCCGGTAGGGGCGCTCCGGCATCGGCCGGCGCAGCTGCGCCGCGACCTCGTCCGGCGTGCTGACGATGTCCTTGAACCGGGAGGCGGGGATGCGGGTGGGCAGCGGCGTGCGCTCGCCCCCGGCCAGCCGCACCGCCCGCTCGGCGAGCAGCAGGCGGATGTCGTCGCCGCGCGCCCCGAGCAGAGCGGGCTCGGCGCTGCGGACCCGGGCGGCGGCGGCGCGGACCCGGTCACCGCGGGAGCCGAGCGGATCGTGGGGCCAGCGGAACGTGCGCGGGGCCCGCTCGAGCGGGTTCTCCTCGTTCGCGGGCTCGGTCGGCAGCGGCGGGATCGTGCCGGCCTCCTCGAGGTCGCGGAGGAAGACGCCCGGTCCGCGCGGCTTGGCCTGGCCGGCCCACCACGAGCCGCTGAGCAGGAGGTGGTGACGCGCCCGCGTGACGGCCACGTAGGCGAGACGCCGCTCCTCCGCCTCGTTGCGCTCGCGGAGGGTGTCGCCGAACGCTCCGATCGCGTCGACGACCTCCTTCTGCGTGCTGCAGCCGCGCCAGGCGAGGTCGGGGAGCTCGGCGGCGTCGCCGCGGAACGCGTAGGGCATCGCGCCCAGTCTGACCCACCCGCGGAAGCCCTCGACCGGCGTGCCGGGGAGCTCGCCGTCGACCATCCGCGGGACGGCGACGAGGTCCCACTCCAGACCCTTGGAGCCGTGGATCGTCAGCAGCTGCACCGTCCCCGGCTCCGGGTCCTCCGGTCGCGGGGCCAGGCCGTCGCGCTTGTCCGCGAGAACGAGCCAGCGGAGGAATCCGCGGAGGGAGGAGCCGGTGCCGGCGCCGCGGTCGTCCGTCTGCAGGTACCCGGCCACCGCCTCGCGGAAGGCCTCGAGGTTGGCGCGGCCGTCCCCGCGCGACTCGTTCGCCTCGACCTCGATGTCCAGGCCCAGCTCCTGCTCGACCAGGGTGACGAAGTCGAGGAGGTCGAGCCCGGCCCGGGCGCGCAGCCGGGCGAACAGGGTGCCCGCCTCGTGCAGGCGCCGCAGGCCCTCGGCGCTGAACCCGCCGAGCGCGGAGTGGTCGATCCGCCCGTCGTCGCCGGGGCGGCGCGCCGCGATGAAGTCGAGGGCCTCGACGATCGAGCCGCCCTCTCCCTCGGTGACGGAGGCGCGCATCCGCTCGCGCACATCCTCCGGGAGCAGCCGGTGCGCGTGGTCGCGCGCCGCGAGCCACGAGGCGAGGTCGCGCAGCGCCTTGAGGTCGCGGACGCCCAGACGCCAGCGGGCGCCGGCCAGGAGGCGGACGAGCTCGCTGCCGGCGGCCGGGTCCTCGACGACGGTGAGCGCGGCGACGAGGTCGGCGATCTCGGGCTGCCGCAGCAGGCCCCCGATGCCGAGGATGTGGTACCGGACGCCGTGCTTCGCCAGCGCGGCGGCGAAGCGGTCCATGTGCGCGCGCACCCGGAAGAGCACCGCGGCCGACGGCGGCTCGGCGCTCTGGCGCAGGCGCCCGGCGAACCAGGCGGCGACGTCGTCCGCCTCCTCCTCGATCGTCTCGGGGAAGGTGAGCTCGACCGGGTGCTCGGAGGCCTGAGGACCCGCGCTCAGCGTGTCGACCGCGACCGCGCTCCCCGCCGACAGCGGCTCCACGATCGCGTTCGCGGCGGTCAGCACGCGGCGGCCGTTGCGCCAGCTCGTGCTGAGGGAGAAGCGGCCCGCTCCCCCGAAATCGGTGCCGAAGCGGCCGAGCCCCTCGGCGCTCGCACCGCGCCAGCCGTAGATCGACTGGTGCGGGTCGCCCACGGCCATCACTCCCTGCCCGGCGAAGAGCCGCGAGAGGAGGCGGGTCTGCAGCACGGAGGTGTCCTGGTACTCGTCGAGGAGCACCACCCGGTACCTCGCGCGGTGCTCGTCCACGATCCGCGGCACCCGGTCGACGATCCGCAGCGCGAGGGCCACCTGGTCCGAGAACTCGACGAAGCCGCGCTCGGCCTTCGCCTCCTGGAACCGCTCGGCGAGCGCCGTCAGCACCGGCAGCGCGCCCACGGCCTGCAGCGCCTTCTCGAGCTCGCGGTAGAGCCCCGAGCCGCTGCCTCCGCGCGGCAGCTCGCCCAGGCGGAGGAAGTCCTCGGCGAACGCGGCGACCGCGGCCGGATCGGCGAGGTTGTCGGCGAGGTCGTGCGCGAGCGAGACGACGAGGTCGGTCAGCCGGTCGATCCCCGCCTCCACCTCGAGGATGCGCGGATCGGCCGTGTCGGCCACGACTCCCCGCGCGAGATGCCAGGCGGAGGCCTCGGAGAGCACGGTCGCGTCCCCCTCGCGGCCGATCAGGGCGGCGTTGTCGCGGAAGATCGTGTTCGCGAAGGCGTTGTAGGTCGAGACGGTGGCGGCCTCGAACGGGTCGGGCGCCGACTGCCCGGGCGCGAGCGGGAGCAGGCCCGCCGCGCCGAGCTGGTCGATCCTCCGCCCGATGCGCTCGCCGAGCTCGGCCGCCGCCTTGCGGGTGAAGGTGAGGCCGAGCACCTCCGACGGCGCCGCGTGGCCGTTCGCGAGGAGCCAGAGGACGCGGTTCGCCATCGTCTCGGTCTTGCCGCTGCCGGCACCGGCGACCACGAGGGCAGGCTCGAGCGGCGCCTCGATGACGGCGCGCTGCTCGGCGGTGGGCGGGCGCAGGTCGAGGCGCTCGGCGATGGTCAGGGCGTCGATCACGGCAGCTCCTCCTCGAGGACGGCGGAGGAGTCGGGGTCGGCGGGGCCGGAAGGATCGGCCGGCGCATCGGGACCCGGCTCCTCGGAGTCCTCCAGGTCCTCTGTCTCGTCGACCTCGTCGATCGCCAGGAGTCCGTCCCCCGGGACCTCGGGCACCGCGTGGATGCGATACCGCAGGGCGTCGCCGGGGGAGAACGGGGTCGCGTCGAGCAGGCCCGAGAAGCCCGCCGCCGCCATGCCCAGGGCCGCGGCGCGGACGCGATCGCGCAGCCGCTCCAGCTCCTCCTCGCCGAAGCGCTCCTGGACCACCTCGCGGTACGGCTTCCCGCGCACGCCCGTCGCCACGAAGAGCAGCTTCGCGCCTCCCCCGTCGGCCGGGTCGGCCGCCTCGATCGCCCCTTCGGCGACGGCGAGCTGATAGCTGCCCAGCTGCGCGTGCTCGGCGATGTCGTCCTTGCGGGGGGTGCTGCGGCCCGTCTTGAGATCGACGATCGTGACGGAGCCGTCGGGCGCGCGCTCGACGCGGTCGATCGAGCCCCGCACCCGGGCGGGCGGGACGTCGAGCTCGAACTGCTGCTCGCGGCCGAGCACCACGCCTCCCCCGCGCTCGAAGTCGGCGAGGTAGCCCGCGAGGCCGTCGATCAGCCGCCGTGTGACGCGCTTCTGCCGCTCCCCCAGCCAGGGCGACTCGAAGACCAGCTCGGGCCACCGCGACTCGAGAGCCGCCCACAGCTCCTGCGGATCGGGCCGCTCGGCGTTCTCGAGGACCCAGTGCACGAGGGTGCCGACCCCCATCGCCGTGCTCGTCGTGGAGCCGGAGACGGCGTCGACGAACCAGTCCAGAGGGGACCGCTCGAAGGCCTCGAGGCGGCTCGGCGAGACGGAGACGGGACGCTCGGGGTCGCCGACGTCGAAGAGCGGCTCCGTGGTCGAGGGCTCGAGCACCCCGGACCAGGAGGAGGGGTCGGCGCCGGGGACCTCCGCGAGCGCCAGGGCGCTGAGCCCTCGGATGGCGGCGGGAGCCTCGGTCGAGTCCGGTGTGGTGGCGGTCCGGCGCAGCGCCGCCACCGCCCCGCGCAGCGTGAGCGGCACCGCGGAGGCCGGATCGAGCCGCGGCGCGTCCGGCGGGGTGAGCCGGAAGAAGAGGGAGGGCGTCTCGTCCTCGCCCGCGACGGCGCTGAGCACCAGCTGCCGCCGGGCGCGCGAGGCGGCCAGGGCGAACATCCGGAGCTCGTCGTCGAGAGTGGCCTTGCGGGCGTCGAGCGGCAGTCCGCCCTCGCCGCGGGCGTGCCGCAGCAGGCCGTCCGGATCGAGCAGCGAGCCGCGCTGGCGGAGGTTGGGCCAGACGCCGTCCTGCAGCCGCGCCACCACCACGACGTCGAACTCCAGGCCGACGACCGAGGAGGGCGTGCCGATGAGGACCGCGTCCTCGACGGAGCGCGGAGCGAGAGTGTCCTCGGGGACCTCCGCCTCGAGGATCTCGGTGACGAAGCCGACCGCGGAGTGCCCGGTCGCCCGCTCCACGAACCGGCGCGCGGCGCTGAAGAGGGCGACCACGCCGTCGAGGTTGCGGTTGGCCTCGGCGGCGGTCAGGCCGGTGCCGAGGGCGAGCTCGCGCCAGGAGGACGCGACGCGGCTGGACTCCCACGCCGACCACAGGAGCTCCTCGATCGAGCCCCCCTCCTCGTGCAGGCGGCGGACCCGGTCGATCGTCACGGCCAGCCGCTCGGCCTGCCGGGCGGGAGCGGAGTCGATGGTCGCGAATCGGCCGGGCGCGGCGAGGGCCTCGACCAGCAGCGGGTCGCTCGCGCGGATGCCGCCGCCGGCCAGCTCCTCCGCCCGGAGCGCGAGCCGGAGCCTGCGCAGCCCCAGCCGGTCGACCCCGCCGAACGGGCCGAGCAGCAGCTCCGCCGCGAGCTCCGCGTCGAGGGGCCGCTCGCCGATCGCGACGCCGACCAGCACGAGCAGCGCCCGGGCCGCGTGATCGTCGCGCAGCGCCCGTCCGGCGAGCACGGAGCGGGTCGGCACCTCCGCCACCGCGAGCGCCTTCACCAGCGGCTGGACCGCGGCTCCGGAGCGGACGACGACCGCCATCCGCCGCCACGCCACTCCGTCGCGCAGCCGCCGCTCGCGCAGCAGCCGCGCCACCGTCGCCGCCTCGCGCGCCGCCGTCGGGGCGTGCAGCACCAGGACGGGTGCCGGGCCCGCCTCGGGGGCCGGAGCCGCGACCGCCGCCCGCTGCCGGCCGGCCGCCGCGGTGCCGATCCGCTCGGTGGCCGCCGACACGACCGCCCGCAGCGCGGCCGAGTGGCGGTGCACGCGCGCGAGCACCAGCGTCTCGACGTCGGACGCGCCGATGCTCGTGGCGAACCGGCCGAGCGTGTCGGAGGCCGCGCCGCGGTAGGCGCTGGTCGCCACGTCCGGGTCGCCCAGCGCGATCACGGTCACCCCGCGCTCCGTCAGCGCCCGCAGCAGCACGAGCGTCGACTCGCTCGCCTCCTGGAGGTCGTCGACGACGACGAGGCGCAGCGCGTCGATCCGCTCGCCGCCCTCGCCGGCGCGGATCGCCTCGGCCGCGTAGGCCGCGAACTCCGCCGCGTCCAGACGGGTGCCCGCCTGGGGCGCCATCCACTCGACCACCTCGCGCAGCTCGTCGAGCACGTCGGCCGCCGCGCTCCACTCCCCTCGCTCGGCGTCGACCCCGAGGGCGCGGATCGCGTCCGAGTCGAGCCCGTGCTCGGTCGCACGCATCCCGAACTCGCGGAGCTCGGTCCGGAAGGTCCGCAGCCGCAGCACCTCGGGGCTGAACTCCTCCGGCCACCGCGGGCCGGTCCCCTCCTCGAGGTGGCCCTCGACGAGCTCCGAGAGGAGGGCGTCCTGCTCGCCGCCGGTCAGGAGGGTCGGCCGCTCGAGGCCGCGCTCCTTAGCGGAGGAGGTGACCGCCTCGAACGCGAGCGAGGTCGCGGTCCGGGCGAGCGGGCCCCGGGTCGGCACTCCCAGCCGCAGGGCGAGCACGTCGCGCAGGGCGGTGGCGGCGGTGCGGCTGGCCGCGAGCACCACGACCGACTCGGGCGGGTACCCCCGCTCGAGGACGCGCTCGGCGACCAGCTCGACGACCGTCGTGGTCTTGCCCGTCCCCGGCGCCCCGAGCACGGCGGCGCTGCGGCCCTCGGGCAGCGCGAGCACCGCGCGCTGGGAGTCGTCCAGCACGACCGCGGGCTCGCCCGGGAGCGCCTCGCCGACGGAGGCTGCGGTGGAGGGAGCGGGGGTCGCGGGAGCGGTCACACGACCACGGTAGCCACCGGGTCCGACACTCCCGCCCGTCCCCGCCGGGAGCCCCGGCCGCCCGCTCCGCTCACCGCGAAACCGGCGCGGTCGTCCGAGCGCGGTCCCGTATCCTGACACCCTCGTCCCCTCCCGAAAGGCACTGCTGGTGGAAATCCGTATTGGAATGGTCAACACCCCGCGCGAGCTCAACTTCGAGTCGTCGATGTCCGTGACCGAGGTCGAGAAGACGGTGACCACCGCTCTCGAGGCCGGCACCGCCGTCCTCCGCCTCCGCGACGAGAAGGGCAAGATCTACATCGTCCCGACCGCCACCATCGCCTTCGTCGAGGTCGGCTCCGAGGAGTCGCGCCGCGTCGGCTTCGTCGCCTAGAGCGTCCCGGGCGGACACGTCGTGGAGCTCCTCTTCATCACCCTGTTCGGGGTCCTGATCGGTCTCGCCGCGCGCTACGGGCTGCCGCACCGGCACCTGCACGGCTCCGTGCTGGTCCCGGCGATCGGCGGCCTCGTCGCCGCAGTCGTCTGGGTCGCACTGACCTGGGCGGGCCTGCCGTGGGACGGCGGCCTGATCTGGGTCCTGTCCCTCGTCGCGACCGCCGTGGTCGTCGTCCCGGTCGGCCTCTCGCTCGGGCGCAGCCGCGCCCGCCGCGACGAGGCCTCCCTGCAGGCGATGCTCTCGGGACGCGTCGCCCCCTGATCCGAGCCGGAGGCGCGGGAGTCCTCGGACTTCCGCGCCTCCGTCGTTCCGGATTCCGGGGCAGTGCGACGCCGGGAACCGTCAGGCCGTGAGCCCCAGCGCGTCCATCCGGCGCGTGTGCGAGGCGATGAGCTCGGTGAACACCGGCTCGATCCGCGACTCGTCGGAGTCGTGGTTGCCCGAGCCCATCAGCGCGGAGCGCGCCACGAGGAGGGTGTCGCCCACCAGGCGGCGGCCCCAGACGGCCAGGCGCGAGCCCAGGCGCCCGTCCGCGGCGATCTCGCGGCGGAGGATCGCGATCACGCCGTCGACGCCCGTGTCCGCGCCGAGCGTCTGCGCGATGCGCGGCCCCACGTCGGTGGGCAGCCCGCCGGTGAGGCGGATGAAGAAGTCGTCGAGCAGGCCCGCCGTGATGTACGCCGAGAGCAGCGTCTCGTGGAGGTCCGCGCCGCGGGTGAGCCGCTCGAAGGTGTCGATCGCTGGGCGGAACGGCGCCATGGCCTCGCCGGGCTCCACGTCGCGGCGGCGCAGCTCGGCGACGACGGCGTGGTGCTTCGCGAGCGCCGTGCCGGCGGCGGAGGAGATGGCCTCCTTGTCCGCGAGGTCGTCGGTCTCGGCGACGGCGCGCGCCAGCACCTCGAACACCGCGAGCTGGAGGTAGGCGACCTGGCCGAGGTAGGGCAGCACCTCGGGGGTGAGGTCGGCGAGGTCGACGCGGTCGCGCTTCTGGCTCGACTCCCCGCGGGGCGTCAGGCGGGGCACCTCGAGCAGGGGACGTCGACGTCGGAACCAGGCAGCCATTTCCTCAGCATAGGGCGCCGGAGGAGCGGGGTTCCGGGGCCGGCGGGGCCGGGAGCAGTAGACTCGCCGGGATGTCACCGGCGCTGGATCGGTGACCCTGCGCCCGGAGTCGTACAGGGGCGTAGACCGTTCGACACGACAGGCGCTTCACTCCGTGACTTTCTCCGATCTGAACATCGACGACGACATCGTCGCCGCACTCGCCGCCAAGGGCATCCTCGAGCCGTTCCCCATCCAGGAGCAGACGATCCCCCTGGCCCTGCAGAAGCAGGACATCATCGGCCAGGCCAAGACCGGCACCGGCAAGACCTTCGGCTTCGGCCTCCCCCTCATCCAGGCCCTCGGCACCGACCCGGAGCCGGGCGTCAAGGCGCTCATCGTCGTCCCGACCCGCGAGCTCGCCGTGCAGGTCACCGAGGACATCGAGCTGGCCGCCTCCAACCGGCCGACCAAGATCGTCTCGATCTACGGCGGCAAGGCCTACGAGGGCCAGATCGAGCAGCTGAAGGCCGGCGCGCAGATCGTCGTCGGCACGCCCGGCCGGCTCCTCGACCTCGCCGGGCAGCGCCTGCTCTCGCTCGCCAACGTGCAGGTGATGGTCCTCGACGAGGCCGACAAGATGCTCGACCTGGGCTTCCTCTCGGACATCGAGAAGCTGTTCGCGCAGACGCCGCCCACCCGCCACACCATGCTCTTCTCGGCGACGATGCCGGGCGCGATCGTCGCGCTCGCGCGCCGCTTCATGAACAAGCCCATCCACATCCGCGCGACCGACCCCGACGAGGGCATCACGCAGGCGAACATCAAGCACATCGTCTACCGGGCGCACTCGCTCGACAAGGACGAGGTCATCGCGCGCATCCTGCAGTCCGAGGGCCGCGGCAAGACCGTCATCTTCACCCGCACGAAGCGCGCCGCCGCCCGCATCGTCGAGGAGCTCAACGACCGCGGCTTCAACGCGGCGGCTGTGCACGGAGACCTCAACCAGGAGCAGCGCGAGCGCGCGATGGCGGCGTTCAAGGCCGGCAAGAAGGACATCCTGATCGCCACCGACGTCGCCGCGCGCGGCATCGACGTGAACGACGTCACCCACGTGATCAACCACACGATCCCGGACGACGACCAGACCTACCTGCACCGCGTCGGCCGCACCGGGCGCGCGGGCAAGACCGGCATCGCGGTGACCTTCGTCGACTGGGAGGACCTGCACAAATGGGCCCTCATCAACCGGGCGCTGGAGTTCGGCCAGCCCGACCCGGTCGAGACCTACTCGTCGTCGCCGCACCTCTACACCGACCTCGACATCCCCGCGGGGACAAAGGGACGGCTGAAGCCGACCCCGATCCCCGCCGAGGCGAAGGCCGACGCGCGCCCGGACCGGGGCGAGCGCTCCGACCGCGGCGAGCGCTCCGAGCGGGGCGACCGGCCGCCGCGTCGCCGCACCCGCTCCGACTCCGCCGACTCGACCGCTCCGCAGCAGACCGGCCCCGCTCCCTCGAGCGAGAGCAAGGAGCACCACGACGGCAACAGCGAGCCGCGCCGCCGCACCCGGTCGCGCCGCCGCTCGCCGCGCCCCGACGCGCAGGCCTGAGCCTCCGCGCCCCGAGCCCGTCCCCCCGCGATCCGTCGCGGGAGGGCGGGCTCCCGGCGTCTCAGCGGCTCTCCCGCGACTCAGCGGTGTCCCCACGCGACTCAGCGGCTCTCCGCCCCTCAGCGGTCACGGTGATCCGGCGGCTCTCCGCCTGTCAGCGGCTCTCCGCGACTCAGCGGGCGGAGGAGCGGATCGCGTCGACGGTCGCGCGCGCGGTCGTGTTCTCGCCCAGGCGGTTGGGCTTGCCCGTGCCGTGGTAGTCGCTCGAGCCCGTGGTGACGAGCGAGTACTGCTCGGCGAGCTCGCGCAGGCGGCGCTTGCCGTCGGCCGTGTTCTCGCGGTGCTCGACCTCGAGGCCGAACAGGCCGGCGTCGACGAGCTGCGGGAGGATCGACTCGACCGCGATCCCGCGGGCGCTCGCGGCCGGGTGCGCGATGACCGGGACCCCGCCCGCCGCGCGGACCAGGCGCACGGCGTCGACCGGGTCGGGCGCGTAGTGCGGGCGGTAGTAGCCGCCGCGCCAGTCGAGGATCCCCGCGAAGGCCGCGGAGCGGTCGGTGGCCAGGCCGCGGGCGACGAGCGCGTCGGCGATGTGCGGACGCCCGATGGTCGTGCCCGGGCTGGTCTGGGCGAGGACGTCGTCCCAGGTGAGGTCGTAGTCGGCCGCGATCGCGGTGACGATCGCCTCCGCGCGGTGCGTGCGGGCCGAGCGGATGCGCGCGGTCTCGGCCACGAGCCCCGGATCCGCCGGATCGACGAGGTACGCGAGGACGTGGACGCTGGCCCAGCCGACGCGGGAGGAGAGCTCCATGCCGGGCAGCAGGTCGATGCCCGCCTCCTCGGCCGCGGCGAGCGCCTCGGCCCAGCCGCCGGTCGTGTCGTGGTCGGTGAGCGCCACTCCGGCGAGCCCGGCCGCGGCCGCGGCCCGCACCAGGACGGCCGGAGCCTCGGTGCCGTCGGAGACGACGGAGTGGGTGTGGAGGTCGTAACGGCCCCCGTCGACATGCATGCGCTCATCGTAGACGCGCCGCCTGCGAGCCCTCCGATGCCCTAGTAGCCTGGGCGGCGATGGGGACGAGACTGGTGAAGACCGCGGTGGCGGTGATCGTGGCGATCGCTCTACTGGTGGTCGCGGCGCCCGGCTTCTTCGGGATCGCCCGGGAGGCCCCCTTCGCCCAGCTGGTGCCGTTCCGGCTCGCGACGGGCGCGGCGGCCGTCGGGCTCGCCGCTGTCCTGGTCGTGATCGCGGTCCTCGTCGCTCCGGTCAGGCGCCTCGCGCTGGCCCTCGCGGCGCTCGGCGTCGTCTTCGCGCTCGTGCTCGCGGGAGTGCAGGGAGCGCGGGGCTACGACTCCGCCGCTCCGCGCGCCCACCGCCTCGCCGACGTGCGCCTCGCGACCTGGAACGTGCTGCACGACGGCGTGCCCGTTGACACGATCGCCTCGCTCGCCCGGGAGAGCGCGGTCGACGGCATCGCCCTCCTCGAGGTCTCGCAGGCGCACGCGCAGGACGTCGTGAACGCGCTCAGCGCCCAGGGGATGTCGATGACCCTCCACTACGCCGGGTCGGGCGCCGACGACGGGGCGGCCCTGCTGCTCTCCCCCTCGCTCGGCGGCTACAGCGTCGACACCGCCGCGGTCGTCACCGGATCGACACCGTCCCTCGTCGCACGCCCCGACACTCCCGAGCGCCCCGTCCTCGCCGCGGTGCACACCATGGCGCCGATCCCCTCGCGCCTCGCGGAGTGGCGGAGCGATCTGCTCTCGGTCTCCGCGCTCTGCTCCGCGGAGGAGGACGTCGTGGTCCTCGGCGATCTGAACTCCACGGTCGACCACTGGACCGGGCTGCCGGGCTCGGCCGCGCTGGGCGGCTGCCGCGACGCGGGGACCGTCGCGGGCGGCGCCGCCCTGGGCACCTGGCCGTCCTCGGTCCCGCCCGCGCTCGGCGCCCCGATCGACCACGTCCTCTTCTCCGGACGCTGGGAGGTCTCGGGCTACCAGGTCGTCGACGACCGCGACGACGCCGGGAGCGACCACCGGCCGCTGGTCGTCCAGCTCTCGGTCCGCGGGATGGTGAAGGACGCGTCCTGACGCTCCTCCCCGGCGCCGACTCCCCGTCCTCCTCCCCCGCCCGGCCCGTGCGGCCCCCGCGGCCGTGCGGAGGAGGACAATGGGAGTCATGACGAACACGGAGGAGCGGACCGCCGCTCAGACGCCCGACCCCGCCGCCGCCCCGCGCCCCCGCGCCACCGCGAACCGCTCGACGACCCCTGCCTCCGACCGCTTCCGCGACTTCATCGCGTCCGGCTGGGCCGAGCGGGAGGAGCCGCTGCCTGCTCCGCGCGAGCAGGCGTCCTTCGCCGCCTCCCGCCGCGAGCGCCTCTCCGCGCTGCACACCGGCGTGCGCATCGTCGTCCCGGCGGGCCGCCTCAAGCAGCGCGCGAACGACACCGACTACCCGTTCCGTGCGCACTCGGCCTTCACCTGGCTCACCGGCTGGGGCTCCGACTCCGAGCCCGGCGCGGTCCTCGTCCTCGAGCCCGCCGGGTCCGGCCACAGCGCGACGCTCTACTTCCGCGAGCGCGCGGGCCGCGACTCCGACGAGTTCTACGCCAACCCCGAGATCGGCGAGTTCTGGATCGGGCCGCGTCCGTCGCTCGCGCAGGTCGCGAGCGATCTCGGCCTCGCCACCCGCGGGATCGCCGAGCTCGACGCGGTCCTCGACGCGCACGACGGCGTCCCCCTCGCCGTGCTGCGCGAGGCCGACCCGGCGGTGACCGGCCGTCTCGACGCGGTCGAGGCCGACGAGCGGGCGGACCGCGACGCGGCGCTCGAGCGCGACATCGCCGAGCTCCGCCTGGTCAAGGACGCCTACGAGATCGCCGAGCTGCGCGCCGCCGTCGACGCGACGGGCCGCGGCTTCGAGGACGTCCTGTCCGACCTGCCGCGCATCATCGCCCACGAGAAGGGCGAGCGCCTGATCGAGGGCGTCTTCAACGGACGCGCGCGCGCCGACGGCAACGCGGTCGGCTACGACACCATCGCCGCGGCGGGCCCCCACGCCTGCATCCTGCACTGGACGCGCAACGACGGGCCGGTGCGCCCCGGCCAGCTGGTGCTGCTGGACGCCGGCGTCGAACAGGACAGCTACTACACCGCCGACATCACGCGCACCTTCCCGGTGGACGGCCGCTACACGGACGCCCAGCGCCAGGTTCACGAGACGGTGCGGGAGGCGGCCGACGCCGCGTTCGCGATCGTCCGACCCGGCATCCGCTTCCGCGAGGTTCACGCCGCGGCGATGGCCGTCATCGCGCGGCGCACCGCCGAGTGGGGCCTGCTGCCGGTCAGCGCCGAGGAGGCGCTCGAGGCCGACAACCAGCAGCACCGCCGCTACATGGTCCACGGCACCAGCCACCACCTCGGGCTCGACGTGCACGACTGCGCCCGGGCACGGCGCGAGATGTACCTCGACGGACTGGTCGAGGAGGGCATGGTCTTCACGATCGAGCCCGGCCTCTACTTCCAGCCCGACGACCTCACGGTCCCGGAGGAGCTGCGCGGCATCGGCGTCCGGATCGAGGACGACGTGCTCGTCACCGCCGACGGCGCCGAGAACCTCTCGGCCGGCATCCCGCGCTCGGCCGACGACATCGAGGCGTGGATGGCCCGACTGGCACGCTGAGCCCGGTCGCCCGCGGGGAGCCCCGGCCGCTCAGGCGGCGAGGGGCAGCGCGAACTCCCCGCGAGCGGCGGCGAGCGCCAGCCCGTCGAGCAGCGTCGCCAGCTGACCGGCGGGAGCGTCCGGGTCCTCGGGGTGCCACTGCACGCCCACGAGGGGGGCCGCGACGTGCTCGACGGCCTCGATCACGCCGTCCTCCGCCCGGGCGACGACCCGCAGCCCCGGAGCGAGCAGGTCGACCGCCTGGTGGTGCGCGCTCTGCACCGCGAGCGCCTCGGACCCGAAGAGCCCGCCGAGCACGGAGCCCGCCGCGAGCCCGACCTCGTGCCGGTGCATGCGCTGGTGAGCGGGGGCCGCCGCGTTGACGTGCTCCGCCTCCGGACCCAGGTCCTGCACCAGCGTGCCGCCGAGCGCGACGTTGACGATCTGCAGGCCGCGGCAGATGCCCAGCAGCGGGGTCCGGCGGGCCAGTGCCCGGTGCACCAGCGCGATCTGGGCGGCATCCGCGCGCTCCGCGTGGGGGCCCTCGGCCGGGTAGCCGCGGTCGGCGCCGTACTGCTCGGGAGCGATGTCCTCGCCGCCCGCGAGGACGAGGGCGTCCGCCCCCGCCGTGCGCGCCAGCAGCTCCTCCGCGCCCAGCTCCTCGGCGGCGAAGCGCTCCGCCCGCCAGCCGCGCTCGTGCGCGAGGGCGAGGATGCGGCCGTTCAGGATCTGCACGTAGGCGTGGTACTCCTCGCGGCCCGGTCGCACGCGGGCGACCTCGACGATGGCGAGCGAGCGGGTCATGACTCCATCCTGGGCACGCCGCCGCCGCCGGTCGAACCGCCGTGTCACGCGGTGTCACACTCCGGCCGTACGATCACGGAGTGACCTCGCCGAGCCCGTCCCTCCCGGAGCGCGTGCAGCAGGCGCGCTCCGAGGTCTCCGTCCTCGCCGGGACCACTCCCGAGCGCCGGGTCCGACCGCTGCGCGAGGCCGTCGAGCACGTCGCCGCCGGCGGCTCCCCCGATCCCGACGCCCTGCTCGACGCGGTCGACTCGCTGGTCGGGCTCGTGACCCGCGCCGAGGTGCAGCTGAGCGGCGTCGAGCGCTCCGTGCGGGACGACCTGGAGCGGGCCGCCACCCTCTCGGACCTGCGCACCTCGGCGCAGCTCGCCTCCGCCGCCGACGTGGCCGTCGCGTGCGCCGCGGCACGGTCGCTCCTCCTCGACGCCGACGACGCCCGGTCGGCCGGCGCCCGCCACGATCCTGCCGCGCTGCTGGTCCTGCTGCTCGACGCCGACTCCGCTCTGGACGCCGTCGTCTCCGGATACCGCGAGCCGCGCGCCCAGGCCGAGCGCCAGCTCCTGCTGTTCGAGGCGGCGCGCACCGCGGCCCGGCTCGGTGCCGAGTCGGTGCTGCTCCTGGCCGCCGTGCACGGCGAGCGCATCACCGCGGCACCCCGGATCCTCGCCGAGGAGACGCTCGGGCAGCTGGACACCGCGGTGCGCCGTGCGGCAGGCGATCCGGCCGGCGCTCTGGACGAGGCCCGCGCTGCCGCCGACCGCGCCCGCTCCGCACTCGACGAGGCCCTGGTCGACCTCGACGGCGCACCCCCGTCGCTCCGCCCCGCGGCCGTCCCCGGAGGCCTGCCCGCGGCCTGAGGACGCAGGCACCCGGCAGCGGCGCGCGTGCCATAGTGAGGGACATGGCCTCCTTCCTCGTCGTCCCCCAGTGGCAGGGCTCGGCGTCGACGCGCGCGATGCGCCTCGTCGACGGAGCCGAGGCGATCCGGGGCGATCTGCCCTCCTCCGCCACCACGACCCTCGACATCCCCGCCGAGGCGGGCGACGCCCAGGACACCGGCATCCGCCGCTACGCCTCGGTCGCCACCGTCGCCGAGCGGGTGCGCGAGGCCCTCTCGGGCCGCACCGGTCCCGTGATCACGATCGGCGGCGACTGCGGCGTCGAGTTCGCGGCGATCGGGCACGCCGTGCGCTCGGCACCGGGCCCGGTCGCGCTGGTCTGGCTCGACGCCCACCCGGACGCGCACACTCCCGAGTCCTCCCCCAGCGGCGCCTTCTGCGGCATGGTCCTCTCGGCCGCGCTGGGCCGCGGCGTCGGCCTCCTGAGCGCGGGCGCCGAGGAGCGGGTGGCCGACGAGCGCGTCGTCCTCGCCGGTGTCCGCTCCGCCGACGACGGCGAGCTCGAGCCGCTGGTCGAGCGGGGGGCCGCGGTGCTGACCGCGGAAGCCCTCGACCCGGAGTCGCTCGTCGCGGCGGTCGAGGCGACCGGTGCCGCCTCCGTCTACGTGCACCTCGACCTGGACGTGCTCGACCCCGCCGATCTCGCCGGGCTGTTCGACCCGGTGCCCTTCGGCGTGCCCGCGTCGCGCCTCGTCGCGAGCCTCGACGCCCTCCGGTCCCGCTTCCCGCTCGCGGGCGCCGGCGTCACCTCGTTCGCCCCGTCGTCGCCGACCGCGGCCGAGGACGACCTGCCCACGATCCTCCGCCTCCTCGGCGCTCTGTCCCGCGGGGCCTGAGAGAGCCCTGCCATCGGCGCGCAAGCCCGAGCGCGTGTCGGCGGCACCCGGCAAGATGGTCGGACGCGACCGAGCGGAGGAACGATGAGCGACGAGAGACCGCGCGTGCGCACCGAGCGGCGCGGAACCGTGCTCGCGATCGTGCTGGACCGGCCCGAGAAGCGCAACGCCGCCGATCTGCGGCTGCTCGCGGAGCTGGCGTCCGCGTACGGCGAGCTCGACCGCGACCCGGAGCTGCGCGCCGGCGTCGTCCTCGCCGAGGGCGGGCACTTCACGGCCGGGCTCGACCTCGCCGACATCGGGCCCCGCCTGGGCTCCGGCGGACTCGACTTCGTGCCCGAGGGCGGTCTCGACCCGTGGGGCCTGCGCACCCGCCCCGTGAGCAAGCCGGTGGTCATCGGCCTCCAGGGCACCTGCCTCACGCTCGGCATCGAGCTCGCGCTCGCGAGCGACGTCGTCCTCGCCGAGCGGTCCACCCGCTTCGGCCAGATCGAGGTCGCCCGCGGCATCCTGCCCTTCGGCGGAGCGACGCTGCGCTTCCCCCGCGCCGTCGGCTGGGGCGACGCGATGCGCTGGATCCTCACCGGCGACCTCTTCGACGCCGAGGAGGCCCACCGCATCGGCCTCGTGCAGCAGGTCGTCCCCGACGGGACGGTCGCCGAGGCGGCCTGGGCTCTGGCCGCCCGGATCGCCGCGCAGGCGCCGCTCGCCGTGCAGGCCGCCCTGGCCAGTGCCCGGCTCGCGGTCGCCGCGTCCGACGCCGAGGCCGCGGCCGCGCTCCCCGGGGCGCTCGCGCGTCTCGCGGTGTCCGAGGACGCGCGCATCGGCACCGAGGCCTTCCTCCAGCGCACGACGGCGGAGTTCACCGGACGATGAGCGACGAGAGCACCACCGTCACGGCGCCCGGCGGCTCCTCCCTCGAGGCGCAGCAGGAGCGGGCCGCGCAGCAGCTCGAGATCCGGCTCCGCTACGGCGACCAGGTGTGGGAGCTGCGCGAGGTCGACCACTTCGCCGTCTTCTCCCGCCGCAGCACCGCACGACGGGCCGGGCGCGTCCTCGTGGCCTCCGGCTTCCAGATCGCGATCTCGCGGCTGAGGCTGAGGCAGGTCCTCGTGGCGAGCCACCACGCCGCGGTCGACGAGGAGTCGACCACCGCGTTCCTCCGCCAGGTGATCGAGGCGGTCGAGAGCCACGGCGGCCGCTACGACGGCTGGCGGGCCGAGATCGTGCCGGCGCATTGAGCGCCGGGCACCCACCGACGACGGGGCTCGACGCCTCCGAGAACCCCAGGGAGACAGCATGAGCAGCACGACGGACGAGTTCGACGTCATCGTCATCGGAGCAGGACCGGTGGGCGAGAATCTCGCGGACCGCGCGGTCCAGGGCGGCCTCACCGCGGCCGTCGTCGAGAGCGAGCTCGTCGGGGGCGAGTGCTCCTACTGGGCGTGCATGCCCTCGAAGGCGCTGCTGCGGCCGCCGATGGCGCTCCGCGCCGCCCGTGATCTCCCCGGCGCGGCGCAGGCGGTGAGCGGAGGAGTCGACGTGCCCGCGCTCCTGGCTCGCCGCGACTCCTTCACCAGCCACTTCGACGACCACGGCCAGGTGCAGTGGCTCGAGGGCGCCGGCATCGAGCTCGTCCGCGGGCACGGCCGCCTGAGCGGCGAGCGCGAGGTGACCGTGACCGGACCCGACGGCGAGGTGCGCGTGCTCCGCGCCCGCTCCGCCGTCGCCGTCGCGACCGGCACCACCGCCGTCGTCCCCGACATCCCTGGCCTGCGCGCGGCATCCCCCTGGACGAGCCGCGAGGCCACCTCGGCCGAGGAGGTGCCGCCGCGCCTCGTCGTCATCGGCGGCGGAGTCGTCGCGACCGAGATGGCGACCGCCTACGCCGGCATGGGCTCCTCCGTCACGCTCGTCGCCCGCAGCGGACTCCTCGCGCCGTTCGAGCCCTTCGCCGGCGAGCTCGTCGGCTCGGCGCTCCAGGAGCTCGGCGTCGACCTGCGCCTCGGCGACTCGCCCGTCTCGGTCGAGCGCCGGTCCGACGGCACCGTGGCCGTGACGCTCGAGGGCGGCGACGTCATCGAGGCCGACCAGGTGCTCGCCGCGACCGGCCGCGCCCCGCACACCCGCGACGTCGGCCTCGAGACGGTGGGCCTCGAGCCCGGCTCCTCGCTGACGGTCGACGACACGATGCTCGTGCTGGGCGGCGACGGTGCTCCCCTCGGCGGCGGGCGTCCGTGGCTCTACGGGGTCGGCGACGTGAACCACCGCGCACTGCTCACGCACCAGGGCAAGTACCAGGCCCGTGCGGCCGGCGACGTGATCGTCGCGCGCGCCACCGGTGCCGAGGTCCACGACGCCCCCTGGGGAGCGCACGTCGCGACCGCGGACCACGAGGCCGTGCCGCAGGTCGTCTTCACCGACCCCGAGGTCGCGTCGGTCGGCCTCACCGCCGCGGCCGCCGAGAAGGCCGGCTACCGAACCCGCGTCGTCGACTACGAGATCGGCTCGGTCGCCGGCGCCGCCCTCGCCGCCGACGGCTACACGGGCACCGCGAGGATGGTCGTGGACGAGGACCGGAAGGTCGTCCTCGGCGTCACCTTCGTCGGCAAGGAGGTCGGCGAGCTGATCCACTCCGCGACGATCGCCGTCGTCGGCGAGGTGCCTCTCTCGCGCCTCTGGCACGCGGTCCCCTCCTATCCGACGATCAGCGAGGTCTGGCTGCGGCTGCTCGAGACCTACGGACGCGACAGCGCGTGAGCGCGCTCCGTCGAGCCGTCGCGACGGTGGCCCTGGATCCGGCGATCACCCGGCCGGGCTACCTCTTCGCGTGCGCGGTCGGACTCGCCTGGGGCGCGCTGTGGAGCACGGGCCCGATCCGGCGCAGCCACGGCCTCGTCGTCTTCACCGGTCTGCCCTCCTGGGCGTTCGGCCGCGGAGGGTCCTGCGTCGGCACGAGCTACCTCACGGGCACCAACGTCTCCGACAGCGTCCTCGAGCACGAGGCCGTGCACAAGGAGCAGTGGCGGCTCTACGGGATGTGGTTCCCGTTCGCGTACACGGTGGCGGGTCGCGATCCGCTGCGCAATCGATTCGAGATCGAAGCCGGTCTCGAGAAGGGCGGATATCTCCGTGGTCACTGACATGACGGGGCGCGTCGTCGTCCTCACCGGAGCGAGCTCCGGCATCGGCCGGGTCGCGGCGGGAGCGCTGGCGTCCGCCGGTGCCCGCGTGGCCGTGGTCGGGCGGAACCCCGAGCGCACCCGCGCGGTCGCCGCCGACGTGGGAGGGGACGCGTTCCTGGCCGACTTCGACCGGCTCGACGACGTCCGCGCCCTGGCCGACGGCCTCCTCGAGCGCTACGAGCGGATCGACGTGCTGGCGAACAACGCGGGCGGGCTCGTCTCCCACCGCGCCGAGACGGTCGACGGCCACGAGCGGACGATCCAGAGCAACCATCTCGCGCCGTTCCTGCTCACGCGGCTCCTGCTCCCGCGGATGATCGAGACCTCGAGGGAGCGGGCCGGCGTCCGCGTCGTCTCCACGGCGAGCCTCGCGAACCGCTTCGGTCGCCTGAGGCTCGACGACCTCGACAACCGCCGCGGTCCGTGGCTCGGCGGCTGGCGGGCGTACGGCACGTCGAAGCTGGTGACGATCCTCTTCATCCGCGAGCTGGCGGAGCGGCTGCTGACGACGTCGGTCGACGCGTACTCGTTCCACCCGGGCGTCGTCTCGACGAGCTTCGGCGCCGACAGCACGATGATGAAGCTGATGACGAGCCTCTCGGTCGGCTCCTTCGGCATCTCCGCCGAGGCGGGTGCGGTGCCGCTGATCACCCTCGCCTCCGAGCCCGACGTCGGCGCCGCCAGCGGCACCTACTTCGACCAGCTGACGCCGCACGGCTCCCTGAACCCCCAGGCCCGAGACCGCGCTCTCGCCCACGACCTCTGGACCCTCTCCAGCCGCCTCGTGGGCGTCTCGCCCACCCTGTAGCCCGCTGCCGCTCCCCGCCGCCGCCGACTCGACGCCGGGGCGGTGCGGAGTACCCGACCCGCTCGCCGGGAGGATCTCGACACGCCCTCTCCGAGGGCTGCCCGATCAGCAGGTCTGCGCGCGGTCGCCCGACTCGGTCTGTGCCCGCGAGCTGCTCGATCAGCCGCGAGATCGGTCGGGGTGGATCTCGATACTCCCTCTCCGAGGGCTGCTCGATCAGCATGTCCGGGCGCGATCGCCCGACTCGCCGGGCACCCGAGGACCGCTCGATCACGCGCGAAATCCGTCGGCAATGACTCTCGAGGCGCCCTCTGCGAGGTCCACTCGATCAGCATCGTCCTCCGCGGCCGCGCCCCTGGCGCGCCGTCCCCCGCGGTCGCCCCCTCGGCGCGCCGTCCCCCGCGGTCGCGCCCCCGGCGCGCCGCACCCCTACGAGCAGCGCCCGGAGCGTCGCAGGGCGACGTTCTGCAAGGCGGAGGAGGAAGCGATACCGGCGGTATCGCGCCCGACGACAACGCCGCAGAACGTCGCCCTGCGGCGCTCCGGGTCAGTTGGACTCTTGGCGGCCGAGGCGCCAGTACCCCATGAACGCCACGCGCTTCCGGTCGAGTCCGAGCTCGGTGACGAGGCAGCGGCGGATCAGCTTCACGGCGCCGGCTTCTCCGGCGATCCAGGCGTAGAGGCCGGGGTCGGTGCTCTCGTCGGGGACCTCCCAGAGCATCTCGTGGTCGACGTCGATGTCGCTGACGTCGACGCCGCGGTGGTGGGCGGTGAGGAAGCGGGTGGCCCAGGCGCGGACCGCGTCGCCGAGGGCCGCTCCGGAGGCTGCCGCGTCGGCGCGGACGATCCAGGTGACGTGGACGCCGGCGGGGTGGCGGAGCGGGAGGCGGTCGTGGGCGGTGGGGACCTCGAGGAACGCGGCTCCGGTGGCGTCGTCGTCGAGGCTCTCGAGGATCGCGGCGATGGCGGGGACGGCCGTCTCGTCGCCGGCGAGGAGGAGGGAGGTGGCGGCGCCGGGGTGGAACTCGACTCCGCCGCCGGGGAGGTCGGAGCGCGTGTCGGGCGCGATGATGACGATCTGGTCGCCGGCGCGGGCGCTCTCGACCCAGGCGGAGGCCGGTCCGGTGTCGCCGTGGGCGGCGAAGTCGATGTCGACCTCGGCGTCCTCGGGGCGGACGGCGCGGATGGTGTAGGTGCGGAGCGGGTTCCGGAGCTCGTCGGGGAGCTGTCGCCAGCGGCCGTACCAGTCGGGGTCGAGTCCGTCGGGTCCGTCGGGGTCCGAGACGGAGGCGAGGAAGGCGGGGGCGTCGGAGGCGGCGGTGGGGACGACGAGCTTGATGCGCTGGTCGGGGCCGGTGCAGCCGACGTGGTCGAGGCCGGTGCCGGTGAGGGTCACGCGGATGAAGTGCGGGGCGATCCGGGTCGCTGCGGCGACGGTCGCGAGGTACGGCCGGTAGGCCGGTCGGGCGGGGGCGGCGGTCGTCGGGGGCATCGCCTCAGTCTCGCACAGAAGGTAAGCCTTGCCTAACACTCAGCCGGGACGCCCGGCGGACGGTCAGCGCGCGGCGTGCTCGGCGGAGGTGCGCAGGCGCGCCTCCACGTCGGCGGCGAGCTCGGCGACGACGGGGCCGGCCCCGCCGATCCAGGCGCAGAAGTCGTGGCGGCCGTCGGCCCACGGGTAGTCGCCGTCGACGACCGACATCTCGCCGACCCAGGCCCGGACCGCGCGGTCGAGCGCGACTCCGCGGGAGCAGCGCTCACCGGTGCCGGGGGCGCCCGAGCGCTCGGAGCGGCCGAGCCAGGTGACGCAGACCCGTCCGGGGGCGGCGAGCGGCGGCAGTCCGCGCGCGTCGTCGACCTCGACGAAGACCTGGCCGCGGGCGTTCGCGGGGAGGGCGTCGAGGATGCTCTGGATCCACGGCACGACGGTCTCGTCGCCCGCGATCAGGAACTGCTTCACGTCGACTGGCGCGGAGCCGTCGCGGTCCTCGAACATGCACATCGTGTTCGAGTATAGGCAAGGCTTACCTCAGTGACCAGAGCCGGACCCTGACCATCCGCCGTGCGGCCGCGCCCGGCCCCGTCACGACTGCGGCCTGCCCCGTCACCACTGCGGCGGGTGCCGCCTCTGCCAGCGCGCCCGCCGCTCGAGCTGCGCGCCGATCGCCAGCAGTGTCGCCTCGCCGCCGGGTCGCCCGATCAGCTGGACTCCCATCGGCAGGCCCTCCTCCGTGGTGCTCAGCGGAAGGGTGATCGCGGGGAGGCCGCTCACGTTCACGAAGGACGTGTACGGCGTGTAGAGGCACTGCTGCTCGAAATTGCGCTCGGGATCCTCGAGGTCGTACCAGCCGACGGGGCGCGGCGTCATCGCCAGCGACGGCGTCAGGACCGCGTCGACGCCGGAGAACGCCGCGATCACCGCGCGCTCGTAGCCCGAGAGCCAGGACGCCGCCTCGACGATCTCGCGGGCGGAGCGCCGGCGTCCCTCCTCCACCAGCCAGCGGGTCAGCGGCTCCAGCAGATCGAGGTCCGCGCCCTCGACGGGCAGGGTCGCCGCGCCGCTCTGCCACAGCGTCCGGAACGCGGCGGGGTACGCGGCGCTCGGGGGCAGCAACGCCTCCTCGAGCCCGTGGCCGAGCGCGGCCAGCGCGGCGATCCCCTCGTCCAGCGCGGCGCGCGCCTCCGGAGCGAGAGCGATCTCGTACTCCTCGTCCCAGGGCGAGTCCGTGAGCACGCCGATCTGGAAGCGCCCCTCTCCGCGCACCGCGGCGCCGAGGAACGAGCCGTCGCCGTCACCGGGCGCGCCGAGCGACCAGCGCTGCGGGAGGCGGCCGTTCGTCCGCTCCAGCATGCCCTCGAGCAGGAGGCCCGCGTCGGCGACCGAGCGGGTGATCGGCCCGGCGACCGTCAGGCCGCCGACCCCGCCGATGCCGGAGAGCGCGGCGACGCGTCCGCGGGAGGGCTTCAGTCCTACGAGGCCGCAGGCCGCGGCGGGGATGCGGATGGACCCGCCGCCGTCCGAGGCGGGGGCGAACGGCAGCAGTCCCGCGGCGACGGCGACCGCCGCTCCTCCGCTGGATCCGCCGGCCCCGAGGCGGGTGTCCCAGGGCGTGACGGCGGGCGGGCCGATCAGCGTCTCGGTGTAGGAGGGCATCCCGAACTCGGGCGCCGCGGTCTTGCCGAGGCTGACCGCTCCCGCCGCATCGAGCACCTCGACGATCTCGTCGGAGGCGGTGGGCACGTGGTGCTCGCGCAGCCGCGATCCGGATGCGGTCCGCACGCCCGCGCGCCGCCAGAGGTCCTTGTCGCCGCTCGGCAGGCCCCAGAGCGGAGCGGTGCCGGGCCCGGTGCCGAGCGATGACGCCCGCTCCCGCGCCCGATCGGCGGTCACCGTGGCGAAGGCGCCCAGCTCCCCGTTCCACCGCTCGATCCGGGCGAGGTAGTGATCGGCGAGCTCGAGAGGCGTGACCTCTCCGCGCTGCAGCCAGTCCCACTGCTCCTGGGCGCTGAGGTGGTGGAGTTCGAACATGGAACGACCCTATTCCGCCGCTCCGGGGAGCCGGCGGAACAGGGTCGTGGGGGTCAGGCCGCGCGGCGGCCGCTCTCGCTCGCCTCGTCGATGCCCTTCCGGGCGCCGTCGGGCACCACGGTGTCGCGGTCGATGCGGGCGCCGGTCGCGATCACGGCCGAGCGTCCGATGCGGGAGTAGCTCCCGATCCGCGCCCCCGGCCCGATGATCGCCTCGGGCCCGACGTGCACGTTCGCGCCGATGAAGGCGCTGTGCCCGATCATGGCGTCGCGGTCGACCCAGCTGCCCGCGCCGATCCAGGCGCGCTCGCCCACGGTCGCGCCGGGCTCCACGTAGGCGCCGGTCTCCACGTACGCGGTCGCCGAGACGCGCGATCCGGGAGCGACCATGCCGCGTCCGTTCGCGTGGCGGCGGTAGACGATCTCGTCGTCACTGCCGCGCGCCCCTCGACCCTTGTTCATCCCTGTTCCTGCCATCTGCCTCTGGCTCCTTCGAGCTGTCCGGTGGGCGGGGCGCCGAGCCCCGTCCCGTCATCGGTAGACAACAGCGGCGAGCGCCCCCCGGACAGAGGGTGCGCCGGCGCTCGCCGCGCGTGCGTCCCGAAGACCGGACGGGGCTCCCCCCCCCGCCCACCGGACCG
>NZ_PSUV01000007.1:0-135702 GCF_002931985.1 Rathayibacter sp. AY1H2
ACCACGCCCACCCCCGCCACCGCCCGCCCGCGGATCTGCGTCGGCGCCGTCCTCTACGGACTCGTCCTCGCCGCCGCCTCGATCGGCCTGCTCGTCGTCTCGGCCGACCCGGTGCTGCGCGCGCAGGTCGTCGAGCGCGGGATCACGCTCGAGCCCGGCGCCGCGCTCGCCCTGGCCGTCGCGGCGCTCGGCGCCATGGCGCTCCTCCTCGCGCTCGCCCGCCTGCTCGACCGCCGCGCCGCTCGCGACGACGGCTGACCCCGGCGCGGGACGCCGGGTGCTCGCAACCCCCTGCCCCGCGTCCGCCGAGAGGCGCAGACTCGTCCCGGGCGATCGCCCGCTACCCCCTGGAGACGAGACCATGCCCTTCTGCGCCCTCGAGAGCCTCCGCTGATGGAGCTGGGCATCGCCGCGATCGTCGGCGTCTCGGTCCTCGTCGCGGTCGCCGTCTTCTCGCGGCGCCTCGGCGTCGCCGCCCCGATCGTCCTCGTGCTCGCCGGCGTCGGCCTCTCGTACATCCCCGGGGTGCCGGAGGTGGTCGTCCCGCACGAGTGGGTGCTCGACGGCGTGCTGCCGCCGCTGCTCTACGCGGCGGCGCTCAGCGTCCCGTTCATCGACTTCCGCCGGAACCTCACCACCATCACCGGCCTGTCGGTCGTTCTGGTGCTGATCTCGGCGGCCGGCGTCGGCGCGCTCCTCTTCCTCCTCCTCCCCGAGCTCGGGCTGGGCCTGGCGATCGCCGTGGGCGCGATCATCAGCCCGCCCGATGCGGTCGCCGCGACCTCGGTCGGCCGGCGGCTCGGCCTCCCGCCGCGGCTGCTCACCCTGCTCGAGGGCGAGGGGCTGATCAACGACGCGACCGCGCTGGTCCTCCTCCGCTCGGCCCTCGCCGCCGCCGCGGGGACGCTCGCGACGCCGTGGGCCGCGATCGGCGACTTCCTCTACGCGGTCGTCGTGGCCGTCGTGGTCGGGTTCGTGGCCAGCGTCGTCACCGTCTTCGTCCGCTCGCGGCTCGAGGACCCGGTGCTCAACACCGTCCTCTCCTTCATCGTCCCCTTCGTCGCGTTCATCCCCGCCGAGGGCCTGGGCGCCTCGGGCGTGCTCGCCGTGGTCGTCGCCGGCCTGCACACCGGACACGCCTCCTCCCGCGCCTTCACCGCGCAGTCGCGGGTGAACGACCGGATCAACTGGCGGACCGTGCAGTTCCTGCTCGAGAACGGCGTGTTCCTGCTGATCGGGCTCGAGATCCGCTCGCTGATCCACGACGCCGACAGCGCGCGCCTCTCGGTGCCCGGAGCGGTCGGGATCGGGCTGATCGCGGTGGTCGGGCTGATCGTCGTGCGCTTCCTCTGGGTCGGCCCGGTCCTCCTCGGCGAGCGCTGGCAGACCCGCCGGGCCGAGCGCCGGGCTCGCGAGCAGAAGGAGCTGCTCGAGTCGCCCGAGGCGCAGGAGCTGCCGAAGGAGGAGCGCGGCCGGGCGAAGCGGCGCTACCTGCTGCGGCGCAGCGACTACCGGCACTTCAGCCGCAACGGCATCGGCTGGCGCGGCGGTCTGGTGCTCGGCTGGTCCGGGATGCGCGGAGTGGTGACCCTCGCGGCCGCGCAGTCGCTGCCCGAGGACATCCCGTACCGCCCGCAGCTCGTGCTGATCGCCTTCACCGTGGCTGTCGCGACCCTGCTGATCCAGGGCAGCACGCTGCCGCTGCTGATCCGGGCGCTGGGCATCCGCGGGATCGACGTGCCCGAGGACCAGCGCGCACTCGCGGGTCTGCTCGACGAGATCACCGAGAAGGGCCTCTCGGTGCTGGAGCACCCGGGCGACGCCGTCGAGGGCGCCGACGACGTCGCTCCGGACGTCCTGGAGCGGGTGCGCCAGACGTCGTTCCTCCGCTCCGAGGCCGCCTGGGAGCGCTCGCGCGGCACGGAGCGGTCGGTCGCGGACACTCCGCACCGCCTCTACCGGGCCCTGCGGCTCGCCGTGGTCGCCGCCGAGCGGGAGGCGCTGCTGGACGCGCGCTCGCGCCGGGCCTACCCGCAGCGCATCCTCCGCGACGCCCAGTCGCTGCTCGACCTCGAGGAGACGCGGCTGCGGGTCCGGCGGGGCTCCGAGTCCTGAGGGCTCGGGATCGTGACGATCGCTCTCGGGGATGCCCGCGCCGATCCAGGCCCTGTGGAGGAGCGCCGAGCTCCTCGAGTGCGCCATCCGGATCGACCCCTCGGACCACGGCCGTCCGGCCTCCCCGGCAATAGCCCGCCGATGCGTCACCCCCCGTTAAGCCCGCGCGCCCCGCTTCCTCTGGCGCTGCCGTCGCCCCGCCCGTAACCTGCGGATCGCCTGAGAATCGGAAGCTCGATTCGCCCGCACTCGAAGAGGGGTGGCGGGCCGGGGCGGATCCCCTCGGGCGATATCACGAGGGCCGATCCGCGCGCCAGCCCTCGCAGAGAGGGCAGACGGGGCGCTGAGAGGAACGCTATCCCGTGCGGCGCCGGAGCGCACGCCTCACTTCGTTCGAGTGCTCTCAGGTCCAGTCGAGAGCGGAGCGCTCGGCCCAGTAGCGGGCCGGATCCACGGCGAGCGCCGGGAGGTCCGGGAGCTCCCGGGGCTGCGCGCGCAGGTTGGCCCGCAGCTGCTCCGGAGTCGCCGCGCCGCTCAGCACGACGTCGGCCCAGGGCTGCGCGAGGACGGCCCCCAGGGCGACGGCGTCCGGCGCGGCGCCGGCGTGCTCGATCGGGTGCGCCACGAGCCTCCCGTTGGCGAGGGCCTCCTTGACCACCACCAGCCAGCCGTCGTCGTGCGCGGCGGCGAGCGCCCGGCCCGCGGACTGCTCGAGCGGGTTCCAGGTGCTCTGGACCGCGCTGAACGGCGACTCCGGGATCGCGCGGGCGAGCTCGATCACGCGCGCCTGCTCGGGTCCGCTGGTGGAGAGGCCGACGCGCACTCCGGAGCCGGCGAGGCCGCGCAGTCGGTCCAGCAGCGGGCGGTCGGTGAGGGCCGGGCTCTCGGGAGTGATCGAGTGGACGAGGTAGGAGTCAGGCGCCGAGCCGAGCGCGTCGAGCGTGAGCGGCCACTGGCGGTCGAGCATCGCGACCGAGTGCTCCTTGCGCTCGTGCACCGGCGCATCCATCGCCCACCCGCCGACGTACTCGTAGCCCCACTTCGACTCGATCGTGAGCGCCGCCCGCCGCTCCGGATGCCGGGCGAGCCAGCCGCCGAGGAACTCCTCCGCGCGCCCGTAGGAGCGCGCGGCGTCGAGGAAGCGGACGCCGGCGTCCCACGCCGCGTCGAGCAGCAGGTGCGTGCGCTCGCGCAGCGCGTCGACGCTCCGCTCGGCCGCGGGGCCGAGGTCGTCGTCGCGCCCTGCCGTGATGTACGCCGGCCGGCCCACGGCCGCCAGCCCGATCCCGAAGCGCTGCATCCCGCCCACGGTACGCCCGTCCCGGAGCTGCGGCAGCCGCTAGCGTCGAGCGGTGACCTCCGCCCTCGACCGCAGCATCCTCCGGCTCGCCGTCCCGGCGCTGGGCTCGCTGGTCGCCGAGCCGCTGTTCCTGCTCACCGACTCCGCCCTGGTCGGCCATCTCGGCGCCGTCCCGCTCGCCGGGCTCGCGCTGGGCGGCACGGTGCTGCAGACGATCGTCGGCCTGATGGTCTTCCTCGCGTACAGCACGACTCCGCGGGTCGGCCGGGCCCTCGGCGAGGGCGACGAGCGGAGGGCCGTGGCGGCCGGGATCGACGGCGGCTGGCTGGCCCTGCTCCTCGGCGCCGGCATCGCCGTGATGGGCGCGCTGACCGCTCCGGCCGTCGTGGCGCTCTTCGGCGCGGAGCCGGCGGTGGCCGAGGCGGGCGTGCGGTACCTGGCGGTGAGCATGGCCGGGATCCCCGCCATGCTCGGCGTCTTCGCGCTCACCGGGCTCCTCCGCGGCTTCCAGGACACCCGCACTCCGCTGGTGATCGCCGCCGGCGGATTCGCCCTCAACGCCGCTCTCAACGCCGTGCTGATCTACCCGGCCGGCCTGGGGATAACCGGCTCCGCACTGGGGACGGTGATCGCGCAGTGGGCCATGCTCGCGGCCTACGCGGGAGTCGCGCTGCGGCTCGCCCGGAGGGTCGGCGCGCCGCTGCGGCCGCACCTCGCGGGCCTGGCCTCCTCCGCGGGATCCGGCGGCTGGATGCTGCTGCGCACAGCGAGCCTCCGCGCGGCGATCCTGCTCGCGGTCGCGACCGCCACCTCGCTCGGGGCGGAGGAGCTGGGCGCCTTCCAGGTGGCGATGACGCTGTTCTCGACGGTCGCCTTCGCCCTCGACGCGGTGGCGATCGCCGCGCAGGCGATGCTGGGCCGCCTCCTCGGCGCGGGCGACGCCGAGCAGGCCCGAGCCGTCACGAAACGCTGCGTGACCTGGGGAATCGGTGCAGGAGTAGTGCTCGGAGCGCTGGTCACCGGCCTGAGCGGTGTCCTGCCGTACGTCTTCTCGAGCGACCCGGAGGTGCTGCGGCTGCTGCCCGCGGCGATCGCCGTCGTGGGCCTCACCGCTCCGCTCGGCGGCTACGTCTTCGTGCTCGACGGCGTGCTGATCGGCGCCGGCGACGGCCGCTACCTGGCGCTCAGCGGCCTCGCGAACCTCGCCGTCTTCGTCCCGCTCGCCCTGCTCGCCCCCGCCGCGCCCGCCGAATGGCGCCTCCTCGCGCTCTGGCTCGCCTTCGCCGTCGGCTTCCTCGGCGCCCGCGCGGTCACCCTCGGGCTCCGGGTCCGCAGCGACGTCTGGCTCCGCTGATCGCGCTCCTCCCCTGTGGAGAAGCCTGTGGACAACTCCGGTCAGCGCGGCGGTGCGCTGGTGTTCCCGCGGTGGAAGACGGCGTGGAAGCAGACCGCCTCCGCCTCCTCGTCGGCCAGGAGCGCGACCGCGGCCCGTCCCGCCGCACGGCCCTTCTCGACCGCGGGCTGGGCCATCGTCGTGAGGTCGTACTCGGCCGCGAGACCGGGCACCTGCACGCCGTCGAAGCCGACCACCGAGAGGTCCTCGGGCACGCGCAGCCCGCGCTCCTCCGCCGCGAGGATCACGCCCGCGGCCAGCAGATCGCTCTGCGCGACGACCGCGGTCGGCGGCTCCGCCCCCTCGAGCAGCGTGCGGCCCGCGGCGACGCCCTCGTCGACGGAGCTCGCCGCGGCGGCGACGACCGACGCCTCCGGGAAGACGTCCTGCACGCCGAGGAGGCGGTCGACCGGAGTGATGCTGGGGCTCGAGCGCCAGCCGGCCGGGATCGCGCCGCGGCGGCGGTCCTTCGCGAACGGGAGCGCGACCACCGCGACCCGCTCGTGGCCGAGCTCGCGCAGGTGCTCCGCGAGGGTCCGGCTGGCCTCGCGGTTGTCGAGCGAGATCACGGCGCCGCCCAGCTCCGAGAGGCCCTCGACCACGACGACCGGCACCCCCCGGCGGCGCAGCACGGCGACGGAGTCGTCGACCGACGGGCTGCAGCCGACCAGGATCATCGCGTCGACCGGGGCCGTCGCCAGCAGGCCCGCGCCGTCGCCGGTCTCGGTGAGCAGCAGGATCCCGGCGTCGACCCCGCCGAGCACGTCGGCGATCCCGTCGAGCATGGCGATCTTGATCGGGTCGCGGAACGCGTGCAGCATCCGCTCGTCCACGACGACCCCCACGATCCCCGAGCGGCCGCGGCGGAGCGAGCGCGCCCGCGGGTCGGGGCCGGCGTAGTCGAGCTCGGACGCCGCGCGCAGCACCCGCTCCTTCGTGGCCTCCGAGACGGGGCCGGAGCCGCTGAAGACCAGCGAGGCGGTGGAGGGGGACACTCCGGCCCGGCTCGCGACGCGGGCGAGCGTCGGCCGGGGGCTCTTGCGGGGTTCCACGTTCCTCCTCGTGGGGGCGGCGCGCTCGTCGTCGGTTGACCGTCCCCGGGGTTCCGGATAGCTTAGACCGGCTCGCTTCGAATCGATTCGACCGTGCCTCTCGATCCGGTGTCCGGATCCCGCCCGCACCAGGAGAACCGCCATGACCTCGACGTCCGCGCTCACGCGCCCGCAGCTGGTCGCCTGGCGCAACGCCGTCTTCACGATCTTCGTCCTCAGCGGGATCTCCATCGCCACCTGGGTCTCGCGCACCCCCGCCATCCGCGACGAGCTCCAGCTCTCGACCGCCGGAGTGGGCCTGCTGATCCTCTCGATGTCGATCGGCGCGATCGTCGGACTCGCGTTCTCGACGCCGGTCATGGGCGCGATCGGCGCCCGGCGCGGCATGGCGCTCGGCCTCACCGTCTCGGCGGCGGGGCTCGCGGTGCTGGGCGTCTCGGCCGACGTCATCGGCGTCCTCCCAGCGGCCTTCGCCGGCATGGCGATGCTCGGCTTCGGCAACGGAGCGGTCGACGTGATGATGAACGTCGAGGGAGCAGCCAACGAGAAGGCCTTCGGCAAGACGCTCCTGCCGCTGTTCCACGCCTTCTTCAGCCTCGGCACCGTGGCCGGCGCGCTGATCGGCGCGGGCGCCTCCGCCCTGGCCGTGCCCGTCGCCGTCCACCTCGGCGCGATCGCCGTGGTGATCGCCGTGACCGCGGTGATCGCGATCCGCTTCGTCCCGGTCCGCGAGGAGCTCGACACCTCCGGCGCGGCGACCACGGTGAAGCCGCCGGTCCGCGAGCGCGTCGCCGCCTCCCTCGGCGTCTGGCGCGACGGCCGCCTCGTCCTCATCGGCCTGATCATGCTGGGCATGGCCTTCGCCGAGGGCTCCGCGAACGACTGGCTGACCCTGGCGATGGTCGACGGCCACGGCACCGACAAGACGACCGCCGCCGTCGTGTTCGGCGTGTTCGTCGCCGCCATGACCGTCGGACGCGTGATCGGCGGGCCCGTGCTCGACCGCTTCGGCCGCGTCCCGGTGCTGCGCGCCTCCGCCGGGCTCGCGATCGTCGGCATCCTGCTGTTCATCCTCGCCCCGGTCGACGCGCTCGTCGTCGTCGGCGCGGTCGCCTGGGGTCTGGGCTGCTCGCTCGGCTTCCCGGTGGGCATGTCGGCCGCGGCGGAGGGGCCGCACTCGGCCGCCCGTGTCAGCGCGGTGGCGATGCTCGGCTACGTCGCGTTCCTGGTCGGACCGCCGGCGATCGGCTTCCTCGGCGAGCACTACGGCCTGCTGAACGCCCTCTTCCTGGTTCTGGCCCTGGTGGTCGTGGCCGGGCTCGCCTCCCCCGCCGCCCGCAGCCGACGGAGCTGACCGCCGCGCCCTCGACGCCGCCGCAAGCCCCCGTGCGGCCCGGGCGCCCCGACGCGCCTCCCCCTAGGCTTCCCAGGACGGCGGCGGAGGGGGAGCGGATGCGGTACCGAGCGCGCGACGGCGCCCTGCTCCACGTCGACGAGCACGGAGCCGGTCAGGGGCGGCCCCTGGTGGTCGTCCCCGGCGAGCCGGAGCGCCACCCCTCCTATCTCGGCTCGTTCGCCTCGATCGCCTGCACGCGCCGCGTACTCGTGCTGCACCCGCGCGGCGTGGGCGGCTCCGCGGAGCTGCCTCCCGCTCCCCCGGCCACGACGGCCGCCGACGTGGAGGACCTGCGCCGCCACCTCGGCGTCGACGAGCTCGATCTCGCCGCGCACGACTCCGGCTGCCGCGCCGTCCTGCTCGCCGCCGTGGACGCGCCCGAGCGCGTCGCCCACCTGCTCCTGATCGCCCCCGGCACCGCCTGGCTCGGGATCGACGACCGGGCTGCCGGTCACACGACTCCCGCCGGCTCCGACGACACCGCGGCGATCCGCGACGCTCTGCAGCGCCTCGACTGCCCCGCGGTCGTCCTCGGCGGCGAGGACGATCCGGTGACGGGCGTCGCCGCTCTGGAGGCGCTCACCGCGCTCCTGCCGCAGGCGAGCCTGGCCGTCATCGAGTCGAGCGGCCACCACCCGTGGGCGGAGGCGCCGGCCGAGTTCGCGGTCGCGCTGCGCGCCTCGCTCTCGGTGCCGCCGCCCGCTCCTCCGCTCGGCCGCCGGCCTCCCGTCGCCGCGCGCTGAGCCGGGAGCCCGCCGGAGCCGCGCCGTCTATCCTCGACGGGTGCGTCTCGTCATCGCGCGCTGCTCCGTCGACTACACCGGCCGTCTCAGCGCCCACCTCCCGCTCGCCACCCGCCTCCTGCTCGTCAAGGCCGACGGGAGCGTCCTCATCCACTCCGACGGCGGCTCCTACAAGCCGCTGAACTGGATGAGCCCGCCCTGCACGCTGATCACGGGCGAGCCCGACGAGGAGGCGCGCGCCGCGGGAGTGACGCAGCAGTGGACCGTCGCGCACCGCAAGACCGGCGACGCTCTCGTCGTCTCGATCCACGAGGTGCTGCACGATTCGGCGCACGAGCTCGGCGTCGATCCGGGACTCGTCAAGGACGGAGTGGAGTCGCATCTCCAGCGCCTTCTCGCTGAGCAGATCGGCCTCCTCGGAGAGGGGCACACTCTCGTCCGGCGCGAGTACATGACCGCGATCGGCCCGGTCGACATCCTCGCCCGCGATTCCTCGGGAGCCGCCGTCGCCGTCGAGATCAAGCGCCGCGGCGAGATCGACGGAGTGGAGCAGCTCACCCGCTATCTCGAGCTGATGAATCGCGATCCGCACCTCTTCCCGGTGACGGGAGTCTTCGCCGCTCAGGAGATCAAGCCGCAGGCGCGGACTCTCGCCGAGGACCGAGGAATCCGCTGCGTGGTGCTCGACTACGAGGCCATGCGCGGCACCGACGACTCCCACACGCGCCTGTTCTGACAGACACGGCGACAGGCACGGCGAAGGCCCCCGCGATCGGATCACGGGGGCCTTCCGCTCACCGGGCGCGAGGCCCGGGAATGCGGCGTCTCACCGGGCCGAGAGCCCGGCGGCCGCTACTTGTGGGCGGCCTGGTAGGCGGCCTGGACCTCGGAGGGGATGCGTCCGCGGTCGGAGACGGGGTGGCCGTTGGCGTTCGCCCACTCGCGGATGGCCTTGAGCTGCTTGGGGTCGCTCTTGGAGGCGGTCGCGACGCTCGTGGCGGCCGCGGGGCGCGAGCCGACGCGGCGGGCGCTCGAGACGAACTTCTCGAGCGCCGAGTGGAGCTCGGCGATGTTGTCGGGGCCGAGATCGATCTCGTAGTTGGCGCCCTCGATGCTGAAGCGGACGGTACCGCCGTCACCGGAATCGATAAGGGTTCCGTCGATATCGTCGACAAGCGTGATCTTCTGGGCCACTTTTCCTCCTGGAGTTCGCGGGACCGGACTGTCTCGACCCGGACCGGAAGAGACATTACCCCCTTTCACAATCGAGTGCGCCATGAATGGCGCCATTCGTCCCTTTCTCGCGCCATGTCGAGGGGAATGTTCAGGATAAGCGGAGGCAATCAGGGCGGAATCGAGCTGTTCGCCACCAGCCGTCGAATAGAGGACACGGTGTCCGCAGACGGCCGTAACGATTCCGGACACCGATCGCGCGCATTCCCGGGAACCGGACCCGGCGATTCCGATCACGCCCCGGTCTTCGTTAGCGTGGAGTCATGGCACGACGAGGCGGACCCCCTGCACGCCCGGCGCGACCCGGTCCGTACCGCAATGCGGAGGCTCGGGAAGCACTGGAGGCGCTCGTCGCCGCTCCCACCGCCGAGGCCGTCGACCGGCTGCTCGAGGCCTGCCTCGACGGCTCCCTCGTGGTCGACGTCACGGGCTCCCAGCCCGGAGGCGTGCCGCACGTCCGCACCGTCGCGACGACCACCGGGGAGCAGGTCCTGCCGCTGTTCACCTCCACGGACGAGGTGCGCACCGCGGTCCCCCGGCAGCAGCATCCGCAGGTGCAGATGCTGGTCCTCCCCGGACGCGAGGCCTTCGCGCTGATCCGCACCGCCGACTTCGTCGCCGTGCAGCTCGACCCCGGCTCGATCGCCCAGGTCGTCACCCGTTCGTTCGTCGAACGGGCTCTGGACGCCGAACGGCCGTAGAGTGTGGCCCCCGGCGGGGCAGCGCCGGCGTCACCCCGTCCTCCGAGGTCAGGAGCCCGCCATGTCCGACACGACCCTCGCCGCCACCGGCCTCGACGCGCGCGCCGGCACCTGGTCCTGCATCCTGTTCGACCTCGACGGCACGATCACCGACTCGGCCCCCGGCATCACCGGCACCCTCGTCGAGACCTTCGTCGAGCTGGGCCGCCCCGTGCCCGCTCCGGCCGAGCTGCTGGCCTACGTCGGCCCTCCGCTGCTCGAGGCGTTCCGCGAGCTCGGCGGGATGACCGTCGAGGAGGCGCAGGCCGCGCTCGTGGTCTACCGCCGCCGCTACAACGCGGGCGGGCTGTTCGACTCCTCGGTCTACCCGGGGCTGCCCGAGGTGCTGGCGCGCATCGCCGAGGCCGGCGTGCCGCTCTCGCTCGCGACCTCCAAGCCGGAGTCGGCGGCCACGCGCATCCTCGAGCACTACGGACTGGCGCAGTACTTCACGGTGATCTGCGGCGCCTCCGAGGACGAGGTCCGCAGCGCCAAGGCCGACGTCGTGGAGGAGGCGCTGCGCCGGCTCCGCGAGCTCGGCGTCGACCTCTCGGCGCCGGTGATGGTGGGCGACCGCGAGCACGACGTGCAGGGCGCCGCCGCCCACGGCGTGCCGACGATCATGGTCGAGTGGGGCTACGGATCGCCGCTCGAGGCGGTCGGGACGATCGCGCTGGTGTCCGGCGCCGAGGAGCTCGCGGACCTCCTGCTCCCGTGACCTGCGTACGATGAGGGCATGACTGGTCTGGGCGTCGTCCTCTCGTTCGTGCTGTTCCTCGGCGGGATCCTCGTTCTCGGCAACTCGTTCCTGCTGCCCGACATCGCCGGATTCCTCTTCGTCGGCGGCATCCTGATGATCTCGGGATCGCTCGCCGTCGCGTTCCACGTCCTGCCGAAGTCGCAGTAGCCGGGTCGCTCTGAGCGGCCGCCTCCGCGGCTCGCCGCTCCGCTCAGCCCAGCGTGCTCGCGTCGAGGTTGATGACTGCATTGATGTAGACCGCCTCGCCGGCTCCGGCGATCGTCGGGTTCATCCGGAGCAGCTGCTGCACCGGGATCCCGAAGCGCTGCGCGATGTCGAAGAACGTGTCGCCCTGCACCACGGTGTAGCTCACGATGTCCCCCTCCCCATCGCGGGTCGGCTCGCCGTTCGCCCCGGGAACCGCGCCGTTGTCGACCGCGAAGGCGGTCTCGGGGATGTCCGGTGTCGCGTTCGGCGTGAAGGTGACCGTCGCCTCGGGGACCGGCGCGAAGACCGTGGCCGTCGCTTGCGGGAGCGCCGCCGTGACGGTCGGGTCCGGCACCGGAGTCGGCGTCGCCGTGGCGAACACGGTGACCGTGACCGTCGGAGCCGGAGCGGGCGCCGAGCACCCCGCGAGCGCGAGCACACCGGCCAGTGCCGTCGCTCCGATGACCGTCCTGCGCATGTCCCCCGCCCTCCGCGCGCCCCGCGGCGCCCGCTCCACCCTAGGAGACGGGGCGGCCGGGGGCACGTGCGCTGTCGCAGGAGGCCGGTGTGCGGATCCACCGTCGTGGAGGGAGCTCCGCGGTCGTCCGGGCCGGGTCGGCCTCACCGGGACCGGGTCACGACGGGGGCTCGGGGAGCAGGCGCAGCCCGCCGCCGCTGTTCGCCGCGTCCATCAGGAGCTCGACCCAGGTCGGGTTGATCGTCGGCTGCCGGCTCCCCGCGAAATGGAACTGCAGGGCGATGTTCGGGTTCATCCAGAAGGAGTGGCGGCCGCGCGCGCCCTCGGGCATCGAGTCGAGGGTGAGGCTGAAGCGCTCGTCGCGGCGGAACTTCGCGTAGATCACGATCTGGAGGTGGGCCAGGGTCCGGTCCTCGATCTCGATGACGGCGGGAGGAGTGCCGTAGAGGAATTGACCCATGCCGCCAGACTATAGGCCCCTCGGCTTATTACTAGTCAGTCTAGCTATTTCGCCGCGGAGGGTTCCGCCGGGTCGGCTTCGTCCGTATCGTGCCCGTCGCCGTGCTCCGCGTCGATCTCGTCGACGGCCGCGCTCATCCGGCGGAGGAAGTTGACGACGACCTCGGCCTCGGGGGCGTCCAGGTCCTCGGCGATCTCGAGCATCCGGCGGTGCATCTCCTGGAGCGTGGCGCGCACCTCGTCGTCGCTGTCGACGGTCGCCTCCACGACGATCCCGCGCCGGTCGGTCGGGTTGGGCTTGCGCACGAGGTGGCCGCTGCGGACCAGGCGGTCGATGAGGACCGTGGTCGACGCGGACGAGATGGAGAGGTGCGAGGCCAGGTCCTTGCCGGTCACCAGCTCGCCCTTGCGCTGCTGGCGGAGCAGGTACTGGATGGCGATCAGGTCCGTCTCGCCCATCGCCATCCGCTCACGCGTGCGGCGGCGCATCGAGACCTCGGAGACGCGGTACGTGCGCATCGCGCTCAGCACCTCGACAGCGCGGCGGGTGGACGACTCGTCCGGGTACCAGTACCCGGCGCCGCTCCGCAGGCTCGTGTCGCTCATCCGCACATCCTAGACCGGCTGATCACCAGGCCGTCTAGCGAGTCGCCCGCGCCTACGCTGGACCGGTGACCGCCACCCTCGTCGCCAAGGGCCTCTCCGGAGGCTATGCGCACCGCACCCTGTTCGACGGACTCGACCTGACGGTCGCCCCCGGGGACGTGGTGGGCGTCGTCGGGGCGAACGGAGCCGGCAAGTCGACGCTCCTGCGCATCCTCGCGGGCGAGACGGCTCCGCTCGAGGGCTCCGTCGTGCTCTCGCCGGGCGACGCCTTCGTCGGCTGGCTGCCGCAGGAGCACGAGCGCCGCGAGGGCGAGACCGTCGCCGGCTACATCGCGCGCCGCACCGGCTGCGCCGAGGCCTCCGCCGAGCTCGACGCCGCCGCCGCCGCCCTGGCCGACCCCGATCCCGACGGCTCGATCGCGGACCGGTACGCCCTCGCTCTCGACCGCTGGCTCGCGAGCGGCGCGGCCGACCTCGACGAGCGCACCCCGGTCGTCCTGGCCGACCTGGGCCTGTCGCTCGGCGCCGCGGCCGCCTCCTCGACGATGACCTCCCTCTCCGGCGGGCAGGCGGCGCGGGTCGGCCTCGCGGCACTGCTGCTCTCGCGCTTCGACGTGGTGCTGCTCGACGAGCCGACCAACGACCTCGACCTCGACGGCCTGGAGCGCCTGGAGGCCTTCGTCCGCGGGCTCCGCGGCGGCGCGGTCCTCGTGAGCCACGATCGCGAGTTCCTCGCCCGCAGCGTCACCCGCGTGCTCGAGCTCGATCTCGCGCAGGGCACCAACCGGGTCTACGGAGGCGGCTACGACGCGTTCCTGGAGGAGCGCGAGACCGCGCGCCGCCAGCGCCGCGAGAAGTACGAGGACTTCGCCGAGCAGAAGGCCGACCTGGTCTCCCGCGCCCGCACCCAGCGGGAGTGGTCGAGCCAGGGCGTGCGCAACGCGATGAAGAAGGCCCCCGACAACGACAAGATCCGCCGCAAGGCCTCGGCGGAGTCGAGCGAGAAGCAGGCGCAGAAGGTGCGCCAGATGGAGAGCCGGATCGCGCGGCTCGAGGAGGTCGAGGAGCCGCGCAAGGAGTGGCAGCTCGCCTTCACGATCGGCAGCGCCCCGCGCTCGAGCTCGGTCGTCTCGACGCTGAACGGCGCGGTCGCCCGCCGCGGCGCCTTCACGCTCGGGCCGGTGTCGCTCCAGGTCGACGCGGGCGACCGGATCGGCATCACCGGGCCCAACGGCGCCGGCAAGTCGACGCTGCTGTCGCTCCTCCTCGGCCGCGCCGAGCCGGAGGAGGGCGGCGCCTCCCTCGGAGCGAGCGTGGCGATCGGCGAGATCGATCAGGCCCGCGGGATGCTCGCCGCCGAGGTGCCGCTCGCGGACGCGTTCGAGGCGCTGGTGCCCGAGTGGCCGACCGCCGAGGTCCGCACCCTGCTGGCGAAGTTCGGGCTGAAGGCCGACCACGTCGGCCGCCGCGTCGGCGAGCTCTCGCCGGGCGAGCGGACGCGGGCCGCCCTGGCGCTCCTCCAGGCCCGCGGCACGAACCTCCTGGTGCTCGACGAGCCGACCAACCACCTCGACCTCGTCGCCATCGAGCAGCTGGAGGAGGCGCTCGAGGCGTACGAGGGCACCCTGCTGCTGGTCACCCACGACCGGCGGATGCTCGAGACGGTGCAGCTGACGCGGCACTGGCACGTCGAGGCGGGCGTCGTCACGGAGGCGTGACGCCCGCCGCCGCGTCAGTCCCCGGAGGCGCGCGCCGCCTCGTCCTCGCGCCAGCCGGCCTCCTTCTGCACGTACTCGTTGTCGGCGAACTCCGCGAAGTCGCTCTCGTCGGTGATCCGGCGCACCTCGAGGCGGTTGCCGGGCACCAGCGGGCAGCGCAGCGCCCACTCGCGGGCCTGCTCCTTCGAGTCGACCCCGATGATCCAGAAGCCGTTGAAGAGCGACTCGGTCGGGCCGTAGGCGCCGTCGACGACGGTCGGCGGCTCGGAGGAGAAGTCGACCACGAAGCCGGAGGAGGCGACGTCGTCGGCCAGGCCGTCGCCCGAGAGCAGCACGCCCGCCTCGATCATCGCCTCGTTGTACTGCCCCATCCGGGTGATGATCTCGTCGAACGGGATGGAGGCGTAGGCCTCCTTCGCCGCATCGGTCGCGCGCATGATCAGCATGTACTTCATCGGGTCTCCCTGGGGTCGGTGCGCGGGGGCGCAGGGCCTACTCTGGCCCATCCGGGGTGCCGGCGGAACGGTGGGTCCCGAGCGTCTGCGCCACGGGGGCGAGCGCGGAGCGACGGACCTTGCCCGCGTCGCTCCGAACGGGCTCGTGCACGATCCGGAGGGCCCGGAGGCGCCGCTCAGCGCCCAGCTCGGCGTTCGCCCGAGCGAGCAGACCGGCCGGGTCCACGCCCGCGTCGCCCACGTCGACGACCGCCTCCACCGCCTGCCCCAGCTCCGTGTCCGGCACGCCGAAGGCGACCGCCCCGCGGACTCCGGGCAGGGCCTCCAGCACCCGCTCGACCTCGGCCGGCCAGACGCTCACTCCGCCCCGGAGGATCAGATCGTCGGCGCGGTCGACCACCCAGAGCCACCCGTCCCCGTCGACGCGGCCGACGTCGCCGAGCGTGTCCCAGCCCTCCTCCGTCCGCCGCGAGCCCGCGCCGAGGTAGCGGTAGGCGGGGGCCTCGCCGCGGTGCAGCCAGATGCGGCCGAGCTCGCCGGTCGGAGCCTCCGTGCCGTCCTCCCGCAGGATGCGCAGGGTCGTCCCGCTGATCGGCCGTCCGACACTGCCCGGGTGCTCCAGCCACTCCCGGCCCGTGATCATCGTCAGTCCGTTCGACTCGCTGCCCGCATAGACCTCGACCACCCGCTCCGGGCCGAGCCAGCCGATCAGCGCCCGCTTGTCGGCGGGCGCGCAGGGCGCTCCGAGGTGCAGCACCGTCGCGAGCGAGGACACGTCCGCCCCCGACCGCTCGGGCGCAACCAGCAGGCGGCGGATCGTGGTCGGGACGAGCAGGGTCCAGGTGACGCGGTGCTCCTCGATCGCCGCGAGGACCCGGGCGGCGTCGAACCGCGGCAGCAGCACCAGGCGCTGCCCGGTCATCAGCCCGCGGAAGGCGTAGGTGAAGGTCGCCGAGTGCATCAGCGGGCCGCTCACCAGCTGCACGCCCTCGCGCGGCAGGAACGGCGCGACCGGCGCGTCCGGATCCAGCAGCGCCGGGCCCGCGGCCAGCACCACCTTCGGCCGCCCCGTGCTGCCGGAGGAGGTGGGCGCCTTCCAGGACGAGGCCCACCGGTCCTCGAGCGAGCCGGCCGGCACCTCCGGCCCGGGCCGCCAGTCGCCCGCGCGCCACGGGACAGCGGAGGAGGAGGGCGCGCCGATGACGAGCGCCGGCCGCGCGATCCGCTCCACCTCGGCGCGCTCCGCCGCCGACAGCCCGGTCGAGACCGGCTGCGGCACGGCGCCCGCCTTCCAGACCGCCGCGCAGACGACGAGCGCGTCCAGCGAGTTCGAGAGCGAGACGGTGACGAGGTCGTCGGTCCGGACGCCGAGATCGCGGTAGGCGCGGGCGAGGCGGGTGCTCTCGCGGTCGAGCTCCCCCGCCGTCAGCGCGCCCTCGTCGGCCACGGCGACGATCCGGTCGGGATCGGCGTCGGCGAGACCGGTGACGATGCGCGAGATCGACCGGCGGGTCACCGGCGGCGCCCGATCGTGTCCAGGCGGCAGGACGGAGTCATCCGGGCACGCCTGCTCGCGCGGATCCCGGCCCGTCCGGAGGAGTTCCTCCTGAGCTCTGAACCGAGCCGTCGAGCACCCGCTCGTAGAACCGCAGATGCGCGGCCGCGACGTCGTCCCAGGAGTGCGAGGCGGCCAGGGCCCGGCCGTCCGGCGAGGGCAGCGTCAGGGCCTCCTCCAGCGCGTCGGCGAAGGAGGCGGGGTCCCGCCCGTAGCGGACCGCGTCCCCGAACACCTCGTGGATCACCGGCAGCTCCCGCGCCACGACCGGCACCCCCGCGGCGAGCGCCTCCATCGCCGCCAGCCCGAACCCCTCCTTCACCGAGACGAAGCCCAGCGCGGAGGCGCCGGCGACGAGCGGAGCGAGCCTCTCCTCCGGAACGGTGCCGAGGATCACCGGAGCGATCCCGAGCTCGGCCGCCCTCCGGTCGAAGGCAGCCCGGTACTCGCGGTAGTCGAACAGGGTCTCGCCGCCGCCGAACACCAGCGCGACGTCGTGGCCGCGCTCGCGCAGCAGAGCCCACGCCTCGAGCAGCTCGATGCTGCCCTTCCGCGGCTCGATGCCGCCGAGGGCGAGGAGGTACGGGCCGAGCTCGGCCCGCCACCCCCCGGTCAGCGGATCGTCGACGGCGGCCGCGAACCGCGCCGCGTCGACACCGTTCGGGATCACGTCGGGCAGCAGCCCCCAGCCGGCGCGCACCTCCTCGGCGACCGCAGCGGACACGCACAGCCGGGTCAGGGGGAGCCGGACGGCGCGGTCGTGGCAGGCGCGCAGCTCCGGGGTGGTGAAGTCGTCCAGGTGGTGGATCGTGCGGATCGGCGCGAGTCCGGCGGCGAGCGCCGCGTTGGCCGAGATGCAGTCCTGCGCGTGGACGACCGGGGCGTCCTCGCCCCGCAGGGCCTCGGCCATCGCGGCGATGGACCGGACGATGCGGGCGCCGACCGGCTCGCCCTCGCGGTGCGGAAAGGGCACCACCCGCACGGTCACGCACGGATCGACGGGGCGGAAGAAGGAGTCGTCGCCGCCCCGGGCGAGCGTGCGCACCGTGACGTCGTGTCCGGCGCGCGCGAGCGCCTCGGCGAGGGCGAGGGTGTGCACCACCCCGCCGCGCGGCCGGGTGGAGTAGGTCAGCAGGCAGATCCGCATCTCAGCTCCGGTAGGCGTGCTCCGCGCGGTCGCGGAGGTGGTGCATCGTGCGGCGGGCGCGGGCGACGGAGCCGGCGACGTCAGCGGAGGCGAGCGCGAGCCCGCCCTTCGCCCAGGTCTTCGCGATGATCTCTCCCGCCGGATCCACGACCTTCGCCTGCCCGAGGAACCGCAGGCCGCCGAGCACGCCGGTCTGGTTCGAGGAGACGAGGTAGACCTGGTTCTCGGCGGCGCGGGCGCAGTCGTAGAGATCGAACAGGTGGGCCTGGCGGTCGTTGCGGATCCGATCGGAGCGGTCGGTCACGCTCGCGGGCCACGCGCTGAGGCAGGCCAGCACCTCCGCGCCGTCGAGGGCCAGCGAGCGCGAGGACTCCGGGAAGGTCTTGTCGAAGTCGATCAGCATCCCCATCCTCCCGATCGGCGAGTCGAAGGCGGCGAAGCCGCTGCCCGGCAGGTACGCCTCGGACTCGCCCAGCGGCAGGTGGACCTTGCGGTGCGTGCCGATCACGCGCCCGCCGTGCACGCACACCGCGGTGTCGTAGCGGAGCTCGCGCCCGCCCTCGAGCGCCCGCTCCGCGATCCCGAAGCACACGGTGAGATCGCCTGCCAGCTCGGCCACGCGGGCGACCTCCGGCCCGTCGAGCTCGAGGCTCGGCGGCAGGTCCGGCCCGGGGTGCTGGAGGTCGAGCAGGTAGCCGCCGAGGGTCGCGTCCGGGAGCACCAGCAGGTCGACCGAGCGCTCGCGCGCGTGGGCGATGATGCCGGCGAGCTTGGCGAGGGTGCGGTCGATGTCGCGGCCGAAGTGCGCTGCGACCGCACCCATCACCGTCTCCGTCATGCGAGGAGGCTATCCGGCGAGATCCGGCTCGTGCTCGCGCGTGAAGCGCCCCGCCTCGCGCACGCGACGGACCTCCTCCGCCAGGTGCCCCGCGTCGCGGGCGATGGCCTCGAAGCGACCGGACCCCCAGGTGTGCAGCCACGGCAGCCCGAGGAACGACAGGCCCGGCACGCTCGTCACTCCGCGCCGGTGGGTGGGATGGCCGGAGCCGTCGAACACGCCGATCTCGACCCAGCGGTAGTCGGAGCGGAACCCGACCGCCCAGACGACGCTGCCGATGCCCGCGAGGTCGAGCTCGGTCGCCTCGGACTCCGGCCGCCAGACCGGACGGCAGCGGGCCTCCTCGGGAGCGTCGATGCCGTGCGCCGCGATGTAGCGGTCGATGTCGTCCTTGATCGACTCCGCGACCGAGTCCGCGTAGTCGAGCGAGGCCTCCGCCGTGGGGGCGAAGCGCAGCCGCGACCCCTCCACCTCGGCCAGCCGGCCGTAGAGGTGCATCCCGTCGCGGGCGAAGGCGCGCAGGTCGATGTCCCGCCCGCCCCCGCGCCCCGTCACGTAGTGGTTGGTCGACTCCCGCTTGGTGAGCCCGCCGACCTGCGCGTGGACGGGCACGTCGTACACGCCCATGTCCTGGAGCCAGGCGACGCAGTCGCGGCCCCGGTAGAAGCGCGCCACCCGCGGTGCGCTGCCGAGGGCGAGGTGGACGTCGCGCCCGGCGAGGAAGAGGTCCTCGGCGATCTGCGCGCCCGACTGCCCGGATCCGACGACGAGCACGCCGCCGGGCGGGAGCGCCTCCGGCGAGCGGTAGTCGGCGGAGTGGAGCTGCAGCACGTCCGACGGCAGCCGCGCGGCGACGGCGGGGAGGACCGGGCGGTGGTAGCCGCCGGTCGCCACGACGACCTGGTCGGCCGTGATCGCGCCCGCGCTCGTGATCAGCTCGAACCCTCCCCCGGCGCGCTCGCGGAGCCGGCTCACCTCCACGCCCTCGACCACGGGGGCGTCGAAGCTCTGCGCGTAGCGGCGCACCCACGCGTGCACCTCGTCGCGCGTCATGAATCCGTCCGGGTCCGGCCCGTCGTAGGGGTACCCGGGGAGGCGGCACTGCCAGTTCGGCGTGACGAGGGTGAAGGCGTCCCAGCGGCGGTCGATCCAGTCGTGGCCGATGGTCGCGCGCTCGAGCACGACGTGCTCGATGCCGTCGTCGACCAGGTGCCGGCTGATCGAGAGCCCGGCCTGCCCGCCTCCGACCACCGCGACCTCGACGTGGCGCCCGGGCTCGATAGCGGCGCTCACGGCCGCACCCGCTGCCCGGCCGGAGCGGGCGGCTCCATCGCGAGCACCCTGACCGTGCCGCCCTCGAAGCGCTGCGCCGTGCGGAGGATGTCGGACTCCTGCTGCATCGCGGAGGTGCAGGCGAACCCGAACCGCTCCCGCACCCGGTCCGACGCGATGCGCAGCGCCTCACTCGAACGGGCGACGAAGTCCTCGAGCGAATAGGCGGTCCCGGTCCCGAGGAACTCGTGCACGACCAGGCTCGGCGAGTAGCAGCGCTCCTCCGAGCCGTCCGGCCAGCGGACGTGGAAGGTCATCTCAGGCATGGACGAGTCCTCCGTTCCAGACCCGGTCGATGTCGTAGGCGCCGGGCCGCCGGTCGCGCAGGTGGAACATCCCGCCGCGCATCGCCTCGAAGGCGCCGCGCACGTCGATGTCGGCGACGGCCATGCCTGCTCCGAGCAGCGTCGTCGCGAGCACGTTGCCGCCGGGATCGACGACCTTCGCGTTCCCGACGTAGCGGAGCGAGCCGAAGGTCCCCGACTGGTTCGAGGCGAGCCAGAACACCTGGTTGTCGAGGGCGCGGGCGATGTCGAACTGATTGAACCGGTACGTCCAGCGGTCCTCCTGCAGGTTCTCGGCCGTCGCCGTCCGAGCGGCCGGCCACGCCGAGAGCGAGGCGATGATCTCGGCGCCGTCCAGCGCCATCGACCGCGCCGCCTCGGGGAACGCCTTGTCGTAGCAGATCTGCAGGCCCACCCGGCCGACCGGCGTCTCGAAGGTGCCGTAGCCCGGGCCCGGCGAGTACGAGAGGTGCTCGCCCAGCGGCTGGTGCACCTTCCGGTAGCTGCCGTAGACCTGCCCGCCGTCCAGGAGCGCGGCCGCGTTGTAGCGGGTCTCGCCGTCGTCGTCGAGCTCGCAGAAGCCGATCGCCACCACCAGGTCGCCGACGATCTCCTGCACCCGCCGCAGCTCCGGCCCGTCCAGGCGCACCGCCGGCGGGAGGGAGCGGCGGGTGGTGGCGACCGTGTCGCCGTGGTTGCCGAGCGAGGAGAGGTAGCCGCCGATCGCGGCCTCGGGGAGCACCAGGAAGCGCACTCCCCTCTCGCGGGCCTCCTCGGCCAGGGAGGCGATGAGCGCGTAGTTCTGATCCAGGTCGCGGGTGAAGTTCGCCGCGACCGATCCGACGAGGGTCATCGCGATCGCCTACAGGTTGTAGGTGGAGTTGATGATCGCGCCCTTGCGGGCGTAGTGGATGAGCGCGTCCTGCACGTCGAGCGGGTGGCAGGGGATGCAGCCCTCGATCAGGTCCTCCTCGCGGAGGCCGTGCAGCGCCATGCCGAACCGGCAGACGAAGACGCGGTTCCCCTCCTGGATGAAGGTCTCGATGGCGTTGTTGAGGTTCTGCTCGCCGGGGAATCCGGAGTCGCCGACCGTCGGGAAGCCGCGGGTGGCCATCGCGTTGATGGTGCCGGGCCCGTAGAAGTAGAGCGCGGACTCGTAGCCCTTCCGCGCCGCGCGGGTGGCCTGGAGCACTGCGACGAAGCTGACCGAGGACTCGTGGGCGATGCCGTGCACGAGGGTCAGGTACGACTCCCCGGGCTCGGCCTGGTAGTCGGGGAAGACCTTGGTGGAGCCGTAGAGGTTGCTGCCCTTCGGGAGCGCCGGGTGGGCGATCTCGGAGCGCGACATCTCGATGTTGGCGCTGACCTGGTCTTCGATCTCCTGGGAGACGGACATGGTTCCTCCTGGTGTCGGTCCGCCGAAGCGGCGTGCGAGTGCATGGCTCCGGCGGGATGCGCTGAGACGACGCGGGACGACGTCCGCCGGGGTGGAGCAGTGGTGCGGAGTGGAACGCGTCCAGTCAACGGCCGGGATGTTTCGGAGTGGTTTCCACCGGAAGAAGCTCCCGTGACGGCGGATCCGTAACGAGACCGCGTTCCTCCCGTCACGAGGGCGAAACACGAGGCGCCTTGACTGGGGGGTGAGACGACCGCACCGACATCCCGGCCGCCGCTGTGCGCGGCCCGTCCGGCCCGCTCCGCGGTGCCACGAAGGAGTCCTCGTGACCGATCTCCGCAGTCCCTCCCCCGCGTCCTCGCCGCCGGCAACCAGTGCGGCGCACCCGGCCGCCGGCCCGCACCCGGTCGGCGGGGCGCACTCCCCGGGCGGGGCGCACTCGACCGGGATCCGCCGCACCGGCCCCTCCGCCCTCCGCACTCGCGTCGACATCGCCCTGCAGGGCATCCGCGTCGAGGCACCGGTGCACCGCGAGGCCGGCGCCGGCCCGAGCGACGACGGGCACGTGATGCTCGGCGGCCTGGGCGCCGCGATCCCGGTGAACCCCGACAGCCCCTACGTGGTGAGCGGGAACCGCCTCCTGCTCGAGGGCGCCGACATCGGCCTGGACGTGACTCCCGTCCGCCGCCCGCGCTTCTACGATCTCGACACCGCCGACGGCGTCTCCTACGAGAAGATCGCCCGGCTGCACGGCCGTGACATCCTCGCGACCACCGTCGTCCAGACCTGCATGCGCTACGACGAGGCGGAGCGCTGCCGCTTCTGCGCGATCGAGGCCTCGCTCGAAGCCGGTGCGACCATCGCGGTCAAGACCCCGGCCCAGCTCGCCGAGGTCGCGGAGGCGGCGGTCCGCCTCGACGGCGTGCGCCAGATGGTGATGACCACCGGCACCTCCAAGGGCCGCGACCGCGGAGCGGCCCACCTCGCGCGCTGCGTCCGCGCGGTGCTCGCGGCGGTCCCCGGGCTGCCGATCCAGGTGCAGTGCGAGCCGCCCTCCGACGTCTCGGCGCTGCAGGCGCTGAAGGACGCGGGCGCCGTCTCGATCGGCATCCACGTGGAGTCGATGGACGACGCGGTGCGGCAGCGCTGGACCCCGGGCAAGGCGCGGGTCAGCCTGGACGAGTACCGCTGGGCGTGGCGCGAGGCAGTGCGGATCTTCGGCCGCAACCAGGTCTCGACCTACCTCCTGGTGGGCCTCGGCGAGGACCCGGACGAGCTGGTCACGAGCGCCCGCGAGCTGATCGGGATGGGGGTCTACCCCTTCGTGGTGCCCTTCCGTCCGCTGCGCGGGACCCTGGCGACCGAGGTCGACCACGTGCTCCCGCCGGCCGGGTCACTGCTGGAGCGGGTCAGCGCCGAGGTCGCCGCGCTCCTGATCGAGGCCGGGATGCTGAGCAGCGGCCAGAGTGCGGGCTGCGCGGCGTGCGGGGCCTGCGGCGTCCTGAAGACGGCCGGCGCCTGATGGTGGAGCTCTCGATCCTCGAGGGTGTTCGGGTCGCGCCTGCGTTCACGGTGGTGCGGGCGGAGGAGCGCGAGCTCGCCGCGCACCGGGCCCTGCGGCGCGAGGTCTTCGTCGCCGAGCAGGGGCTGTTCGCGGGCGACGACCACGACGACGCCGACGACGATCCGCGCTCGGTGGTGCTCGTCGCGGTGGCTCCGGACGGCGCGGTGCTCGGCGGGGTCCGGATCGCGCCTGTCGGCGGCGGACGCGATCTGGGCTGGTGGACCGGCAGCCGCCTGGTGGTGGCGCGCGAGGCGCGGGGCGGCTCCGGGATCGGCGCCGCCCTCGTGCGCGCGGCCTGCGCCGAGGCGGAGGCGCGCGGGGTGCTCCGCTTCGAGGCCTCGGTGCAGCTGCGCAACGAGGTGCTGTTCCGGCGGCTCGGCTGGCGGAGGATCGGCACGAGCACCGTCGCCGGAGTCGAGCACGCCCGGATGCGCTGGCCGATCGACCGGCTCGACCGGGCGGCGACCGCGGCCAAGGCGGCCCTCGGCGCCCTGCTGGCTCCGCTGGCGGCCGAGGGGGGCCTCGGTGGGGCGGGCTTCGTCGGCGACGACGGAGCACCGGTCCCGGGCAGCGACCTGATCGCCGTCTGCGACGCGATCGTCCCGTCCATGGTGGAGCGCCACCCGGAGTGGGCGGGGTGGTGCTCGGTGCTGGTCAACGTCAACGACCTCACCGCGATGGGCGCGACCGGCATCGGGCTGATGGACGCGATCGGCGCTCGCGACGCGGCCGCCGCCGCGCGCATCGTGAGCGGTCTGCGGGCCGCCTCCGCCGCCTGGGGCGTCCCCGTGCTCGGCGGGCACACCCAGCTCGGAGTGCCGGCGGCCCTGAGCGTCACCGGTCTCGGCCGTACCGCGGCGCCGGTGCCGGGCGCCGCCGCTCCGGGCGACGAGCTCTCGCTGACGGCCGACCTCGGCGGCGGCTGGCGGCCCGGCTTCGCGGGCGCCCAGTGGGACTCGACGTCGTCCCGGCGCGCGGAGGAGCTCCGGGCGATGGCCGCCTCCGTCGGACTCGCGCGGCCGAGGGCGGCGAAGGACGTGAGCATGGCCGGGCTGGTGGGGACGGTCGGCATGCTCGCCGAGGCCAGCGGAGGAGGAGCGGTGATCGACCTCGCGGCGGTCCCCGTCCCCGAGGCGGCCGGCACCGCCGACTGGCTCGGCTGCTTCCCCGGCTTCGCGATGATCACCGCCGACCGGCGGGGGGAGTCGAGGATGGGCACACCCTGGACCGCGACGGCCGCGGTGGGGAGCGTCGTCACGGAGCCGGGCGTGCGGCTGCGCTGGCCGGACGGCGAGGAGACGACGGCGATCGCCGGTGCGGTGACGGGGCTCGGCGCAGCGGGCTGACGGGCCGGGCCGGAGGCGCATCGTCCTCGGCGCGGCCGTGAGACGCAACCCCGCGCAGATCCTCGCCGAGCGGCGGAGACTGGCGGCGGCCCGTTGCTCGACGGGCGCTCATCGACGGAAGGAACGACCCCATGGTGGATCTCGGAGGACTCGCGGACAAGGCGAAGAACGCCGTGAACAGCGACAAGGGCGAGGAGCTGACCGACAAGGGACTCGACAAGGCGGGCGACGCCGCCGACTCCGCGACCGGCGGGAAGTTCGCCGGCGTGGTCGACAAGGCCCAGGAGGCCGGCGACCAGCACGTCGGCAACGACTGACCGCCGGGCGGCCCTTCCGCGCTGTCGCGGAGGGCCGCCCGTCCATCAGTCCCGGTCGCCGAGCCCGCGCAGCAGCGCCCGCACCACGGCGACGGAGCGATCGGCCGCGTCGTCGACGTGCGCCTCGAACTCGCCGGGGGCGCAGAGGTCCGAGATCCCGCGGACCGAGACGAACGGCAGCCCGTGCACGTGCGCCGTCTGCGCGAGGGCGACGGACTCCATGTCGGTGGCGAGCGCGCCGGGGAAGTCGTTCCGCACGCGGTCCACGTGGGCGCTCGAGACGAAGACGTCGCTCGAGACGATCAGGCCGCGGCGCACCGGCGGCCCTTCCAGCAGCTCGAGCTCCGCGGCGAGCGCCGCGTCGTCCCCGGAGTAGCGGGCGGGCATCCCCGGGACCTGCCCGAGCGCGTAGCCGAACGCCCGCGCATCGGCGTCGGTCTGCACGTACTCGGCGCCGATCACGACCTCGCCCACGCGGACGTCGGCGCCCAGGCCTCCGGCGGTCCCCGCGCTCACCACGAGCGGCCGCTCGCCGGCCTCCCGCAGGATCGCTGCGGTGAGACCGCCGGCCGCGTTGACGAGGCCGATGCCGGTCCGGACGAGCAGCACTGCGCGGGAGTCGAGCTCGAGCTCCCACTGCAGCGCGTTGCCGACAGCGCGCGGCTCGGAGGCTCTGGACGCGGCGGCGAGGAACGGCGAGGCCTCCTCGTCCATCGCGACCAGGACGATCGCCGTGCTCACGCGGTGACCGTCTCCCACTCCGAGCGGTGCGCGAGGAACGTGCGCGCCGCCTCCTGCGCCCCCTCGAGGGAGTGGTTGGCGCCCCAGCCGCACTGGGTCTCGTTGGCGGCCGGGACCTCGTCGGCCTCGGTGATGTCCTGGAGCGTCGCCTCGACCAGGCCGAGCACCTCGGAGAGCTCGGGCTCGCCCGAGAGGAGCAGGTAGAAGCCGGTCTGGCAGCCCATCGGCGAGAAGTCGATCACGCGGTCGGAGTGGTTGCGGGACTTCTCGGCGAACAGGTGCTCGAGCGAGTGCACGGTGGGCATCTCGAGGTGCCCGCGGTTGGGCTGGGTGAAGCGCACGTCGTACTTGACGAGGTGGTCGCCTCCGGGCAGCGTCTTCGCGTCGGCGAGGCGCACGTACGGCGCTGCGACGGTGCGGTGGTCGAGGTTGAACGACTCGACGTTCATGCGCGGCTGATCCACGGTGGTCTCCTTCGCTGGGGGTCCCTCCATTGTCCTCCGCTCCGCGGAGCGGAGGCGGACCCCGGCGGATCCGGCTGCTTCTTCTCCGGGGCTGCGCCCGGATGCGAGGACGGAACGGAGATCCCCGATCGACCGGGCGGAGGGTGGCCGGAGCGGGGCGGCCGTACGCGGGCGGGTAGCCGAGGGCCATCGAGCCGTCGTTCGCAGTCGTCTTCCCGGTCGTCGTTCCTCCTCCTCGGCGTGCGGGGCGGCGTCCTCGGTCCACTCGACCACGGACTGGTCGGGCACGGAGAGCCAGCGTGCCGTTGCGCCCGACGCGGCGGGGACCCGGGCCCCTGAGCGGTGGAGAACGGGCCGCTCCGGTCCCTGGGGAGGAGCCTCGGCCGCTCCTCAGAACAGGTCCGAGAAGCCCATCGCGACGAGGTTCGCGTGCGAGGTCCGCAGGCAGTCGAGCGCGCTCCGCCCGTAGCGCTCGTCCTGCTCGACGAGGAGGTGCTCGACGCCGAGCGCGAGGCTCGTCCCGATGATCCCCGGGAAGTCGAGGTTGCCCTCCCCCACCTCGGCGAACTGCACGTTCGAGGTGAAGGCGTGCACGGACCACCCGCCGGACACATCGGCGGGCGGCCCGACCCGGTAGTCCTTCAGGTGCACCAGGGCGACGCGCTCCCCGTACCGGCGCAGCGTCGTCACGGGATCGAGCCCGCCCCGCTGCACCCAGTGCACGTCGAGCTCGAGCCCCAGCAGCGGAGCCCGGTCGGCGACGACGTCGAGCAGGAGGCGGCCGCCGTGCCGCGCGAACTCGTGGTGGTGGTTGTGGAGCAGCAGCCGCAGCCCGTCGTCGCGGAGCCTCGCCGCGGCGGCCTGGCAGCGGTCGGCGAAGTCGAGCAGAGCGGCCGGCGAGGCCGCCGCGGAGGCGGGCAGCATGCCGATCCGGACCGTGCGCGTGCCGAGCGCACGGGCGTCGGCGACGATCCCGGCGAGCCCGCCCTCGAGCGCGGCGCCCGGGGAGTCCCCCGGTGCCAGGCCCGCCGAGATCGCCGCGATCTCCACGCCGAGCTCGTCCCGCGCCCGCTGCAGCTCGGTCACGGTGGCCGCCGTCAGCGGGATCTGCGAGATCTCCACCGACCGGTAGCCGATCGCTCGGACCTCCCGGAGCGTCGCGAAGGCGCCCGCCGAGGCGAACGCGTCCTTCAGCATCATCGCCTGCACGCCGATCCTGGTCACGGCAGTCCTCCCGGTCGCGGTGGGGGCCGGCGTCTCCGCGGCCCGGAACGCCCCCGACGGTAGAGGCGCGCCTCCGATCTTGTCAATCGGTTGCCAATACGCGTATGGTCGTGGCACGGCGGCGCTCCTGCCCGCCGGTTCCCGACGACGAGAACGAGGCACCACCGTGACCACCGCACCCGCGACGACCGCACCCGCGACGACCGCATCCGAGAACCCCGCGCCCTGGACCCTCTCCGGCTTCGGCGACGAGATAGACCCCGACCCGGTCGTCCAGGTCGCCGTCCTCCGAGCGCTCGGCGCGCACAGCATCGAGGTGCGAAGCGCCTGGGGCCGGAACGTCGTCGACCTCGACGACGAGCGCCTCGCCCGCCTCGCCGCCGTGCTCGAGCGCGGCGGCCAGTCCGTCTCGGCCGTCGCCTCGCCCATCGGCAAGGTCGACGTCGCCCTCGATCCCGAGCTCGAGGTCGCGCGCCTCGACCGCGTCATCCGCGCCGCGCACGCCCTCGGCACGCCGAGCATCCGCGTCTTCTCGTTCTACCGGGGCGAGGGAGTGCGGGTCGAGAGCATCCGCGACGACGTCCTGCTGCGCTTGCGCATGCTCGCCGACCGCGCCGAGCGCGAGGGCGTGGTGCTGCTGCACGAGAACGAGAAGGACATCTACGGCGACGTCCCCGAGCGGATCCTCGACCTGGTCGAGTCCGTCGGCTCGCCCGCCCTGCGCCTCGCCTGGGACAACGCGAACTTCGTGCAGTGCGGGGTGCGGCCCTTCGACGACGGCTGGACGGCGCTGCGGCCCTACGTCGACTACCTGCAGGTGAAGGACGCGGTGGCCGCGACCGGCACCGTGGTGCCCGCCGGCGAGGGCGACGGCCAGCTGCGCGAGACGCTCACCGCCCTGCGCGACGACGGCTGGACGGGCGTCGCCTCGCTGGAGCCGCACCTCGCGATCACGGACGCCCTCGGCGGATTCTCCGGCCCCGAGTCGTTCGGAGTGGCCGCTCGGGCCTTCCGGGGGCTCGCCTCCTCGCTCGGGATCGACCTGCGATGACCGTCCGCGCGGCGGTGATCGGCTGCGGCGACATCTCCTCCGTCCACCTCGCGGCGATCGGCACCGCACCCGGCGCGGAGCTGGTGGCGGTCTGCGACACCGACCCGGGCCGGCTCGCCGCGGCCGCCGAGAGGCACGCGGTGCCGGGCTTCCCCGAGGCGGTCCGGATGCTCGACTCCGTCCGCCCTGACGTCGTGCACGTCTGCACTCCGCACAGCACGCACGCCGCGCTGGCGGTCGCGGCCCTGGACCGCGGCGTCGCGGTGCTCCTCGAGAAGCCGCTCGCCTCCTCCGTCGCCGAGGGCGAGCAGGTGATCGCCGCGGCCGAGCGGGGCGGGGCGCGCATCGGCGTCTGCTTCCAGAACCGCTACAACCCGCCCGTGCAGCGCCTCCGCGAGCTGCTGGTGTCCGGCTCCCTGGGCGCCGTGACAGGTGCGGCCGCGACCGTGCTCTGGCACCGCACTCCCGGCTACTACCTCGACCGCCCCTGGCGCGGGATGCGGGCCGAGGGCGGCGGCGGGATGCTGATGAACCAGGCGATCCACACCGTCGACCTCCTGCAGTGGCTCCTCGGCGAGGTGGTCGCGGTGAGCGGCTCCGCCTCCACGCGCCTGCTTCCGATCGAGGTCGAGGACACCGCCGACCTGGTGCTCACCCACGCCTCCGGCGCGCGCAGCGTCCTCTACGCGACCGTGGCGAACGCGTGGGACGAGCCGGTCGAGCTCCGCCTGCGCACCGAGCGCGCCACCGTCTCGCTGCGCGGTGCCCTCACCGTGCGGCGCGACGACGGATCCGTCGAGGTCGTCCCGGACACGGAGCGCCGATCCGGCGGGCGGTCGTACTGGGGCGCCTCGCACGAGCTGCTCGTGCACGACTTCTACGCCCGCCTCGGCGAGGACGAGCCCTTCTGGATCTCGCCCCGCGAGGCGGCGAGGTCGCTCGCGATCGTCCAGGCCGCCTACGCCCCGAGCGCGCCCGCGCGGATCCCCCACTCCACCCCGAACGAAGGACTCCTCCCATGACCACCGTCCGCCTCGGCATCATCGGATTCGGCGCCCAGGGCTCCTCCTACGCCCGCTTCCTCGCCGACGGCAGAGTGCGCGACCTCGTCGTCACCGCCGTCGCCGACGTCGACCCCGCCCGGGAGGCGGCGGCCGCCGCGCTCGCACACGGAGCGTCCTTCCACGCCGACCACCGCTCCCTCCTCGCGAGCGGGGAGGTCGACGCCGTCGTCGTCTGCACTCCGCACTACCTCCACCCCGGGATCGGCATCGACGCTCTCGAGCACGGGCTGCACGTGCTGGTCGACAAGCCGGCGGGCGTCTACGCCGCGCAGGTCGCGGAGCTGAACGAGGCCGCCGCCGCCCGTCCCGGTCAGCGCTTCGCGATCATGTTCAACCAGCGGGCGAACCCGCTCTACCGCCGGCTCAAGGAGGTCGTCGACGAGGGCGGGATCGGCCGGATCCTGCGCTCGAACTGGATCATCACGACCTGGTGGCGGCCGCAGGCCTACTTCGACCAGAGCGCGTGGCGCGCGACCTGGGGAGGCGAGGGCGGAGGCGTCCTGGTCAACCAGGCGCCCCACCAGCTCGACCTGTGGCAGTGGCTGTGCGGAGTGCCGGAGTCGGTGGTCGCCAAGGCCGGCTACGGGCGGTGCCGCGACATCGCGGTGGAGGACGAGGTGACGGTGCTCGCCGACTTCGGCGGGGGCACGACCGGAGTGCTGGTCACCACGACGCACGACCCGATCGGCACCGACCGCCTCGAGATCGTCGGCGACCGCGGCCGGATCGTCGTCGACGACTCCCGGGTCGCAACCATCACCCGGCTGAACGCCCCCGAGCGCGAGGTCAGCGCCGCCCTCAGCGCCGAGGACGTGGGCCTCCTGCTCAGCGGTCGCTACGACACCGCGGGCCTCTCCACGACGGAGCGGATCGAGTCGGCGTCGGTCTGGGGCGAGCAGCACACGGCCGTCCTGCAGGACTTCGCGGACAGCATCCTGCACGGCACGCCGCTGCTCGCACCCGGGGCGGAGGGGATCCTCGGGGTCCGGCTCGCCAACGCCATCCACTACTCGAGCTGGACGGGACGCGAGGTACCGCTCGACCTCGACGAGGGCGTGTTCCTGGCGGCGCTCAACGAGCGCATCCGCGAGGAGGGGGCGTTCCCGGAGCGGAGCTGACGGGGCGGAGCCGCGCGGAGCCGCGCTGGACGGGACCGGAGCGGTGGGCGGCCGGCCGGCGACGGCGGCCTCCCGGAGCGCGGGCTCCCCGATCCGGCGCGACCCGGACGCGAGCGACGGGCCGGGCGGGCTTCTCGGCCCTGTGGCAGCATGGGCGGCGGACGGCGCCCCGTCCGCCGCCGTGCCCCTCGAGAGAAGACCGCGATCGTGCCCAGCGAAGACGCGCCCACCGGCCCCTCCGCCGGGAGACGCCGCGGCCGCTCCGCGACGACGATCTACGACGTCGCCCGACTCGCCGGCGTCGCCCCCTCCACCGTCTCCCGCGGACTGAGCACGCCCGGACGGCTGAACGCCGCGACCGAGCAGCGGATCCGCGCCGCCGCGAAGGAGCTGGGCTACCGGCTCAACCCGATGGCGCGCGCGCTGCCGACGGGCCGCACCTCGACCCTCGGGCTGCTGGTGGCCGACATCACCAACCCGGCCTTCTTCCCCGCCGTGCGCGGAGCGGAGCGGGCGGCGTCGCTCCGCGGCTTCACGATGATCCTCGCCGAGTCGCAGGAGTCCGGGGAGCGCGAGGCCGAGGCGGCCGACCGCATCGCCGCCTCCACCGACGGGCTCGTCCTCGTCAGCACCCGCCTCAGCGACGAGGAGATCATCGCGCTGGCCGGGCGCATCCCGGTCGTCGTCCTCAACCGCGTGGTCCCCGGCGTCGCGGGGATCGTGCCCGATCTCGCCCCCGGGATCGACGCCGCGCTCGACCACCTCGCGGCCCTCGGCCACCGCTCCCTCGCCTTCATCGCCGGTCCGCCCGACTCGTGGATGAGCGCCGCGCGATGGGAGCTCCTCCTCGACCGCGCTCCGCAGCGGGGCATGACGGTCGTCGAGATCGGGCCGGGCGTCTCGACCCTCGAGGGCGGGAGGAGCGCGCTCGCGAGGGTGACCGCCTCCGGCGTCGGCGCGGTGATCGCCTACAACGACCTGGTCGCCATCGGACTGATGCGCGCGGCTCAGGAGTCGGGCGTCGCGATCCCGGAGCAGCTCAGCATCATCGGCTTCGACGACATCTTCGGGAGCGACTTCACCTCGCCGCCACTGTCGACCATCAGCGCACCGCTGGGCCGGATGGGCGAGCGGGCGGTCCGCCGGGTGCTCGGCGACGAGGAGCCTCCGGAGCGGGCCGACGACCTGCCGACGGAGTTCGTCCCGCGCGCCTCAACGGGGCCCCGCCGCGACTCCTGACCCCGGTCCGCGCCTGGCGCGCCATCCGGTGCGACACCTCTGGCAATCGGTTGACACTTCTCGGCACCCATACTTGGATGGCCCCGTGCCGACGAAGCTGCTGAACGATCCCGACCGACTCCTGCCGATCGACCCGACGACCCGGGCGATCGCCCGCGATCTCCACGCGAGCGTCGCCGACCTGCCGATCCTCTCCCCGCACGGGCACGTGGATCCGCGCCTCCTGCTCGAGGACCGCCCCTTCGCCGACGCATCCGAGCTCTTCCTCCGGCACGACCACTACGTCACCCGGCTGCTCCACTCCGCCGGGATCGACCTCGGCGATCTCGGCATCCCCGGAGGCGAGCGCCTCGCCGGCCCGGAGGAGGTGTGGCGCACGTTCTGCGCGCACTGGCGGATCTTCGCGGGAACCGCCTCGGGCTACTGGCTCCAGTCGATCCTCGCCGAGCAGTTCGGCATCACCGAGCAGCCCGACGCCTCCACCGCCGACGCCCTCTTCGCGGCGATCGGGGCCCGGCTGTCGTCCGCCGCCTTCCGCCCGCGGGCGCTCTTCGAGCGGTTCGGGATCGAGGTGCTGGCGACGACCGACGATCCGCTGGACGACCTGGCCGTCCACCGGGCTCTGGCGGAGGATCCGGCGTTCCCGGGCCGCGTGCTGCCGACCTTCCGCCCCGACGCCTACCTCGATCCCTCCGCCCCCGGCTGGCCCGAGCGCGTCGCCGCCCTGGCCGCCGCCACCGGAACGAAGGAGTCCAGCTTCCCCGGATTCCTCGAGGCCCTCCGCGCCCGGCGCCGGCACTTCCTCGACCACGGCGCCGTCTCCGCCGACCACGGAGTGCTGGAGCCGCTGACCGTCGACCTCGACCCCGCCGAGGCGCAGTCCCTCTTCGCCCGCGCCCGCGCCGGCACGATCGACGCCGAGGGCAGCCGCGTCCTCGCCGCCCACCTGCTGCTGCAGTCCGCCCGCATGAGCGTCGACGACGGCCTGGTGATGACCGTCCACGCCGGCGTGCTGCGCAACCACGATCGGCCGACCTTCGAGCGCTTCGGTCCCGACACCGGCCACGACATCCCCGTCGCGACCCGGTTCGCCGAGCCCCTCCGCCCGCTGCTGCAGGAGCTCGGCAACGCACCGGGCTTCCACCTCGTCCTCTTCGGGATCGACGAGAGCACCCACTCGCGCGAGCTCGCTCCCCTCGCCGGCTACTACCCGTCGGTGTTCCTCGGAGCGCCGTGGTGGTTCCTCGACGCGCCCGACGCGGTGCTGCGCTTCCGCGCCGCCGTGACGGAGACCGCCGGCTTCTCGCGGAGCTCCGGCTTCATCGACGACACCCGCGCGTTCCTCTCCATCCCGGCCCGTCACGACATGGCGCGGAGGCTGGACGCCGCGTTCCTCGCGCGCCTGGTCGCCGAGGGGCGCATCGACTCCGAGACGGCGAGCGCCGTCATCCTGGACCTCGTCGACGCCCAGCCGCGGAAGGTCTTCAAGCTGTGAGCGGGCACGGCGGAGGAGGCGGTCTCGATCGCGCGTCCGCGGGCCTGCCGGCGGCTCCCGTCCGCATCGTCCACCTCGGCCTCGGCGCCTTCCACCGAGCGCACCAGGCCTGGTACACGCACGCCGTCGACGACGACCACGAGTGGGGCATCGCCGCATTCACCGGCCGGAGCCCCCGCGCGGCCGAGGAGCTCGCCGCGCAGGACGGCCTGTTCACGCTGATCGAGCGCGGACCGGAGGGCGACTCGGCGACGGTCGTGGGCAGCATCGTCGAGGCGGTCGACGGCGCGGAGGTCGCGCGTCTCGTCGAGCTCGTCGCGGCTCCGGCGACGGCGATCGTCACGCTGACGATCACGGAGGCCGGGTACCGTCTCGCCGCGGACGGCGGCCCCGACCTGGACGACCCCGCCGTCCGGAGCGACCTCGCCGCCCTCCGATCGGGAGGAGCGCCGGCGACCGCGCTCGGCCGCCTCCTCCTCGGCCTCGCGGCCCGGCGCGACGCCGGCTCCGGCCCGCTCGCCGTCGTCCCCTGCGACAACCTCTCCGGCAACGGCCCTCTCGTGCGCCGTGGACTGCTCCTGCTCGCCGAGCGGCTCGACCCGTCGCTCGCCGACTGGATCGACCGCACCGTCTCGTTCGTGTCGACCTCCGTCGACCGGATCACCCCGGCGACCACGGCGGCGGACCGGGAGGCGGCAGCCGAGCTCACCGGCATCAGCGACGCCGCGTCCGTCGTGACCGAGCCGTTCCGCGACTGGGTCCTCTGCGGCGGCTTCCCCGCCGGTCGGCCCGCCTGGGAGCGCGCCGGAGCCCGCTTCGTGGACGACATCGAGCCCTTCGAGCGGCGCAAGCTGCGACTCCTCAACGGCGCGCACACGCTCCTCGCCGCCACCGGCCGCCGGCGGGGTCTCGCCACCGTCGCGGAGGCGATCGCCGACCCCGCCTGCCGGAGCGCCGTCGAGGCGTTCTGGGCGGAGGCGGCGGCCGGCCTCCCCGCCGGTCTCGACGCGGACGCCTACTGCGCCGCCCTCCTCGGGCGCTTCGGCAACCCCCGGATCGAGCACCGCCTCGAGCAGATCGGCGCCGACGCGACCGCCAAGCTCCGCATCCGGATCGCGCCCGTGCTCCTCGCGGAGCGCGCGGGCGGACACGACGGAGCCGCCTCCCTCCGTGCCGTCGCCGACTGGATCGCACTGCTGCTCCAGGGCGACCGCCTGCCCGACGCGCAGCGCCCCGCCCTCGACCGCGCCCTCGGCTCCGCCCGACCCGTCGAGGCGCTGCTGCGGCTCGTCGATACGCGCCTCGCCGACGACCCGGCCCTCGTCGCCGCGGTCGCCGCTCAGGCGGCCTAGACCTCCACCCCGCCCCTCCGCGCGGCGCCTTCCGGCGCCGTCGGCAACCGATTGCCACCCTCGCACCGTCTCGATGCGGCGCGGATCCCCGACGGGTCCGCGCCCGGGTAAAGGAGCCCGCATGACCCCCCGCACCACCGCGCCCGGAGCGCCCGCCGCTGAGAAGCTCTCGAAGCTGAGCATCGTGGGCTACGGCGCCGGCGACACGGCGAACAACCTCGCCTTCACCACCGCCACGATGTTCCTGCTCGTCTACTACACCGACGTCGCCGGGATCTCCGCGGCCGCGGCGGGCACGCTGCTGCTCGTCGTGCGGATCTTCGACGCGTTCGCCGACGTCTTCGCCGGCCGGGTCGTGGACCGCACCTACAGCAGGCGCTTCGGCAAGTTCCGGCCCTTCCTGATGTTCGGGTCGGTCCCGCTCCTGCTGCTCTCGGCCGCGACCTTCTCCGTCCCGCAGATCGGCGAGAGCGGAACCCTGCTCTACGCCTACCTGAGCTATGCCGCGCTCGGCCTCGCCTACAGCCTCGTCAACATCCCCTACGGCTCGCTCGCCGGAGCGATGACGCAGGTCGGCACCGAGCGCGCGAAGCTCGCCAGCGCCCGCGCCATCGGCGGCGCGATCGTGGGGGCCGGGCTCGGCACCTTCATGGCCCCGCTGGTCGTCCCCGGCGCCCATCTGCAGTCGCTCTTCTCGATCGTCACGCTGAGCTTCGTCGTCGTCGGCTCCGCGCTCTACCTCTTCACGATCCTGACCGCGAAGGAGCGGGTCCAGCGCGACGTCGCGCACGTCACGTTCCGTCAGAGCATGACGACCCTCCGCTCCAACCGGCCGCTGCTCTTCCTCTGCCTCAGCTCGTTCCTGTTCCTCACCGGGACGCTCGCGCTCCAGACCGTGCAGCTCTACTACCTGCGCGACGTGCTCGGATCGGTCCAGCTCTACGCCGCGATGTCGCTGATCCAGCTCGCCCTGACCTTCGGCCTGGCCGCCCTCGTCCCGACGATCGTGCGGCGGTTCGGCAAGCGCAACGCCTACATGGCCGGAGTCGGGGTCCTGATCAGCGGCGGAACGGTCGTCTTCCTCGCCCCGGGCGACGCGGTGGCGGTCGGCTTCGGCGGACTGGTCCTCGCCTACGTCGGCATTCAGCTCGTCAACATGCTCGTCTGGGCGATCGAGGCGGACACCGTCGAGTACGGGGAGTGGAAGACCGGCATCCGCTCCGAGGGCACGATCTACGCCCTGTTCTCCTTCACCCGCAAGACCGGCCAGGCGGTCGGAGGCGCCCTCGCCGCGTACGCGCTGGCCTGGGGCGGCTACGTGGCCGGGGCCGCGGAGCAGAGCGAGCACGCCGAGTGGGGCATCCGCGCCGCCGCCGGCCTCATCCCGGCCGTCGCGGCCCTGCTCGCGGTGCTGATCATGGCGTTCTACCCGCTGACCGACCGCCGGCACGCGCAGATCGTCGCCGAAATAGCCGAGCGCCGCGAGAGCACGGGACAGGCCGCGCCCGTGGCGCCCGGCCTCTCGACCGCCGCGTTCTCGATGGACCGCGCTCCCGGCCGGAACCCCTGACCCGATCCCCCACCACGAAAGGCATCCCATGAAGATCGACAAGGCCGAGGTCGTCGTCACCAGTCCCGACCGCAACTTCGTCACCCTCAAGCTCACGACCGACGACGGGCTGACCGGCCTCGGCGACGCGACCCTCAACGGCCGCGAGCTCGCCGTGGTCTCCTATCTCGCCGACCACGTCGTGCCGCTGCTCCTCGGTCGCGACGCCTCGCGCATCGAGGACACCTGGCAGTTCCTCTACCGGTCGTCCTACTGGCGCCGCGGGCCGGTCACGATGGCGGCGATCGCGGCGGTCGACACCGCCCTCTGGGACATCAAGGGCAAGGCCGCCGGCATGCCGCTCTACCAGCTGCTCGGAGGCGCGTCCCGTACCGGCCTGCTCGCCTACGGCCACGCGTCCGGGCGGACGGACGCGGAGCTGTTCGACAGCATCCGCGAGCACCAGGAGCAGGGGTACCGCGCGATCCGCGTGCAGACCGCGGTGCCGGGGCTGACCTCGATCTACGGCATCGCCTCCAACGCCGTCCTCGAGGGCAACGCCGGTGTGCGCTACGACCACGAACCGGCGCAGCGCGGCGGCCTGCCGACCGAGGAGGACTGGGACACCCGCGCCTACCTGCGCCACGTCCCCCGCGTCTTCGAGGCCGTCCGCAACGAGTTCGGGCCGGGGCTCCCCCTCCTCCACGACGGCCACCACCGGATGACACCGATCCAGGCCGCGGCCCTCGGCAAGTCCCTCGAGCCGTACGACCTCTTCTGGCTCGAGGACTGCACGCCCGCCGAGAACCAGGAGGCCCTCCGCCTCGTCCGGCAGCACACCACCACGCCCCTGGCGATCGGCGAGGTCTTCAACACCGTCTGGGACTACCAGCTCCTCATCCGCGAGCAGCTGATCGACTACATCCGGAGCGCGGTCACGCACACCGGAGGCGTCTCCCACCTCCGGAGGATCCTCGACCACGCCGCGCAGTACCAGATCAAGTCCGGGATGCACGGACCCACCGACGTCTCCCCGGTGGGCATGGCGGCCGCGATGCACCTCGGCCTGGCGATCCACAACTTCGGGATCCAGGAGTACATGAAGCACGGCGAGCGGACCGACAGCGTCTTCCAGCAGTCGTTCACCTGGAGCGAGGGACGGCTGCACCCGGGCGACGCCCCCGGTCTGGGCGTGGAGCTCGACGTCGACGCCGCCGGGAAGTACCCCTACGTGCGCGCGTACCTGCCCTTCAACCGACTCGCCGACGGCACCGTCCACGACTGGTGACCTGCCCCCCTCCGCCGAGGCGATCCCGGACCGTCGCCGGAGCCACGGCCAGCGGGCCCCCTCGACGGTCCAGGGTTCCCCCCGCCGAGCACAGGCCGGTCAGGGCACGAAGCGGTAGCCCATGCCCGCCTCGGTCAGCAGGTGCCGCGGATGCGCGGGGTCGGGCTCGAGCTTCTTGCGCAGCTGCGCGAGGTAGAGCCGCAGGTAGCCGGTGTCGGTGACGTGCGCGGGGCCCCAGATCTCGGCCAGCAGCGAGCGGCGGGTGACCAGCTTGCCCGCGTTGCGGATGAGGATCTCGAGCACCTGCCACTCCGTCGGAGTCAGCCGCACGGAGACGCCGTCCCGCGTCGCGCTCTTGGCCACCAGGTCCACGGTCACCTCGCCGATCACGACCAGCGGCTCGCCGTCGGCCGGCTGCACCCGCCGCGAGAGGGCCCGGATGCGCGCGAGCACCTCGTCCATCGAGAACGGCTTGGTGACGTAGTCGTCCGCGCCGGCGTCGAGCGCGCCCACCTTGTCGGCCGCGCCCGTCCGTCCCGACACCACCAGGATCGGCGCGCTCGTCCAGCCGCGCAGTCCGTGGATGACCTCGACCCCGTCGAGCCGTGGCATGCCGAGGTCGATCATGTAGAGGTCCGGATGCTCGTCCACCGCGCGGTTGATCGCCTCGGTGCCGTCGCCGGCCGTCACCACGTCGTATCCGCGGGCGGTGAGCGTGATGCGCAGGGCGCGCAGGATCTGCGGGTCGTCGTCGGCGATCAGGATCTTCATGCGGCTCCTCCGGAGTCCTCGTGCGGGGCGGCGCCCGACCCGCCGTCGTGCGGGGCGGCAGGAGCGACGTGAGCCGCAGGAGCAGCGGCAGCAGTCTCCTTCGCCAGCGGCAGCGTCACCACCATCGTCAGCCCGCCCCCCGGAGTGTCCTCCGTCTCGAGCGTGCCGCCCATCCCCTCCGTGAACCCCTTCGAGAGCGCGAGGCCGAGGCCCAGGCCCGTGAGGTTGTCGTCGTCGCCGAGTCGCTGGAACGGCACGAAGATCTCGGCGCGGCGCTCCTCGGGCACCCCGGGGCCGTGGTCGACGATCCGCAGCTGCGCGCTCCCGCCGAAGGCGCTGGCGGCCACGCGCACCCGGGTGCCGGACGGCGCGTAGCGGACGGCGTTCGCGAGCAGGTTGACCACGACGCGCTGCAGCAGCACGGCGTCGGCGAGCAGCGCCGGGCCCTCCGGATCGAGGTCGAGGTCGACCTCGCCGGGACCGAGCCCGAGCTCGTCGAGCGCGGGGAGCACCACGTCGGCGGCGTCGAGCGGAGCGAGCGCCACGGCGAGCGCCCCCGCCTCCAGCCGCGTCACGTCGAGCAGGTCGGTGACCAGCGCGGCGAGCACGGTGAGGCTCTCGTCGGCGGTGGCGAGCAGCTCCTCCCGGTCGCGCTCGCTCCAGACCACCTCGGGCGAGCGCAGTCCGCTGACGGCCGCGGTGGCCGCGGCGAGGGGCCGGCGCAGGTCGTGGCTGACGGCCGAGAGCAGGGCGCTGCGCACCCGGTCGGTCTCGGCCAGCGGAGCGAGGGAGCTGGCCGTCTCGCTGAGAGCCGCGTTCTCGAGCACCGAGTCCAGCTGGGCGGCGACGACCTGGAGCAGCCGCCGCTCGCTCCCCTCCAGCTCGCGGCCGTGCAGCTCGAGCACCGCGCCCTCGCCCACCGCGATGCGCGCGGGATCGCCCTCCGGCTGCGGCTCGCCGTCGGCCGCGACGAGCTCGCCGCCGCGCAGCAGCCGCACGCCGGTCAGCCCGAACGCCTCGCGAGAGCGCTCGAGGATCGCCTGCAGCGCCCCCTGCCCGCGGATCACGCCGCCCGCGATCGTCGCCAGCAGCTCCGACTCCGCCCCCGACCGCTTGGCGGCCCGCGCCCGCCGGGCCGCGCGGTCGACCACGGCGCTGACGAGCGCCGCGTTGAGCACGTAGAGCACCAGCGCCAGCGCGTGCAGAGGCTCGTCGACGGTGATCGTGTAGAGCGGATCGACGAAGAAGAAGTCGAGGGTCAGCCCCGAGAGCACGGCCGCGAAGAGGGCCGGCCAGAGCCCGCCGACCAGCGCGACCACCACCACCAGCAGCTGGTACGAGAGCACGTCGCTCGTGATCGACTCGTCGCTGCGGAGGGTCGAGAGCAGCCAGGTCACCAGCGGGCCGCCCACGAGGGCGAGGGCCAGTCCCAGGAGGCGGCGCCGCAGCGTCAGGGCCCCGTCGAGCCTCGGCAGCACCGCGGTGCGCCCGGCGGCGGAGTGGCTGACGATGTGCACGTCGATGTTGCCGGACTCGCGGATCACCGTCGACGCGGTGCCGGGCGTCAGCGCCGAGGCGAGGCGGCTCCGCCTGCTCACGCCGATCACCAGCTGCGTCGCGTTCACCGAGCGTGCGAACTCGACCAGCGTGCGCGGCACGTCCTCGCCGACCACCTGGTGGTAGCTGCCGCCGAGCTTCTCGACCAGCACCCGCTGCGCCTCGAGCACGTGCGGCCGGGGAGTGCGGAGGCCGTCGGGGGTCACCACGTGCACGGCGAGCAGGTCGCCCCCGGAGGCGCGGGCCGCGATCCGCGCGCCGCGCCGCAGCAGGGTCTCCCCCTCCGGGCCGCCGGTGAGGGTCACGACCACGCGCTCGCGCGCCTCCCAGGTGCTGTCGATGCCGTGCTCGACGCGGTAGTCGCGGAGCGCGCTGTCGACCTCGTCGGCGAGCCAGAGCAGCGCGAGCTCGCGCAGGGCGGTCAGGTTGCCGAGCCGGAAGTAGTTGGACAGCGCCGCGTCGATGCGCTCGGGCGGGTAGACGCGGCCGTCGGCGAGGCGGTCGCGCAGCGCCTGGGGCGCCAGGTCGACGACCTCGATCTGGTCGGCGGCGCGGAGGACCGCGTCCGGGATCGTCTCGCGCTGCGGCGCTCCGGTGATCGCGTGCACGACGTCGTTGAGCGACTCGATGTGCTGGATGTTCACGGTCGAGAAGACGGTGATGCCGGCGTCGAGGAGCGTCCGCACGTCCTCCCAGCGCTTCTCGTGCCGGGAGCCGGGGGCGTTGGTGTGCGCGAGCTCGTCGACCAGCGCGACGTCGGGCCGGCGGGCCAGCACCGCGTCGAGGTCCATCTCGTCGAGCAGCACGCCGCGGTGCTCGACGGCCCTCCTCGGCACGACCTCCAGCCCCTCGACCATCGCGGCGGTGGCGGAGCGGCCGTGCGTCTCGACCACGGCCACCACGACGTCGCGACCCTCGGCGGCGAGCCGGCGGCCCTCCTCGAGCATCGTGTAGGTCTTGCCCACTCCGGGCGCGGCTCCGAGGAGCACGCGCAGGCGGCCCTTCGTCATGCTCCCGGCCTCCCCTCGTGCTCGCGGCTCCGGGGCGTCCCGGGCTCGCGGGTCCGGCGTCGATCCGCTCGATCGGACGGTCCCGACGAGCCGATCGCGATTCTACGAGCCGGAGGCGCCACCGGAGCGGTCACAGCCGCGCGAGAGCGGCGTTGAGCTCGAGCACGTCCACCGTCGGCTCGCCGAGGTACCCGAGCTCGCGGCCCGCGGTGTGCTCGTCGACCAGCGCGCGCACGGCGCTCACGTCGAGCCCGCGGGCGGCGGCGACGCGGGGCGCCTGCAGCTGCGCGTAGGCGGGGCTGATCGCGGGGTCGAGCCCCGAGGCGGAGGCGGTCAGCGCATCGGCCGGAACCGCGGCCGGGTCGACGCCCTCGAAGGCCGCGATCGCGGCCCGGCGCTCCTCGACGGACGCGACCAGGTCGGCGTTCTCGGGGCCGAGGTTGCTGCCGGTCGAGGCCGCGGCGTCGTAGCCCGCGGCGGAGGGACGCGACTGGAACCACTCCGGCAGGGGCGCTCCGTCGGCGTCCGTGAACGACTGGCCGATCAGCGACGAGCCGATCACCGCGCCGTCCTGGCGCAGCAGCGAGCCGTTCGCCTGGGCGGGCAGGGCGAGCTGCCCGATCCCGAGCACCGCGAGCGGGTACGCCGCTCCCAGCAGCACGGTGAGCACGATCATCGCGCGCAGCGCGACACCGTAGGGACGGAACATGGTCTCTTCTCTCTGTCTTCAGTGGTCGGGACGGGTGGGTCAGAAGCCGGGGATCGCGGCGACGATCAGGTCGACGAGCTTGATCCCGAGGAACGGAGCGATCACTCCGCCCAGCCCGTAGACCAGGAGGTTGCGGCTGAGGATGCGCGAGGCGGCGACCGGGCGGTACGCCACTCCGCGCAGCGCGAGCGGGATCAGCACGACGATCACCAGCGCGTTGAACACGATCGCCGAGAGGATCGCCGAGGCCGGCGAGTGCAGCTGCATCACGTTCAGCACCGCGAGCCCGGGGAAGACCCCCGCGAACATCGCCGGGATGATCGCGAAGTACTTCGCCACGTCGTTCGCGATCGAGAACGTGGTGAGCGCGCCGCGGGTGATCAGCAGCTGCTTGCCGATCCGCACGATGTCGATGAGCTTGGTGGGGTCGGAGTCGAGGTCGACCATGTTGCCCGCCTCCTTCGCCGCCGAGGTGCCGGTGTTCATCGCCACGCCCACGTCGGCCTGCGCGAGGGCCGGGGCGTCGTTGGTGCCGTCGCCGGTCATCGCGACCAGCGCGCCGCCCTCCTGCTCGCGCCGGATCAGGGCGAGCTTGTCCTCGGGGGTCGCCTCGGCGAGGTAGTCGTCGACTCCCGCCTCCGCCGCGATCGCCTTCGCGGTCAGCGGGTTGTCGCCCGTGATCATCACGGTGCGGATGCCCATCGCGCGCAGCTCCGAGAAGCGCTCGACGAGCCCGTCCTTCACCACGTCCTTCAGGTGCACGACGCCGAGCAGGCGGGCGCCGTGGGCGTCCTTCACCGCGACGACCAGGGGCGTGCCGCCGCTCTCCGAGACACCGTCGACGAGCACCGTGAGGCGCGCCGCGACCGCGGACGGCAGCGGCCCCTCCTCCTCCACCCAGGCGCGCACGGCCGAGCCGGCGCCCTTGCGGATGGAGGAGCCGTCGGGGAGGTCGAGCCCGCTCATCCGGGTCTGCGCGGTGAACGGCACCACGGCGGCCTGAGCGGGCTCGACGGCGGGGCGGCCCGAGTCGCCCGCGAGGTCGACGATCGACTTCCCCTCGGGCGTCGGGTCGCTGAGCGAGGAGGAGGCGGCCGCGTCGACGAGGGCGGCCTGCGCCACTCCGTCGAGGGGGAGGAACGCCACCGCGCGGCGGTTGCCGTAGGTGATGGTCCCCGTCTTGTCGAGCAGGAGCGTCGTGACGTCGCCCGCCGCCTCCACCGCCCGGCCGGACATCGCGAGCACGTTGCGCTGCACGAGCCGGTCCATGCCGGCGATGCCGATGGCCGAGAGGAGGGCGCCGATGGTGGTCGGGATGAGGCAGACGAGCAGGGCGACCAGCACCGGGACGCTCACGGAGGCTCCCGCGAACGACGCGATCGGGTTCAGGGTCAGCACGACCACGACGAACACGATCGAGAGGCTCGCCAGGAGGATGTCGAGCGCGATCTCGTTCGGCGTCTTCTGCCGCGACGCGCCCTCGACCAGGCCGATCATCCGGTCGACGAAGGTCTCGCCCGGCCGCGAGGTGATGCGCACCACGATCCGGTCCGAGAGCACTCGCGTGCCGCCCGTCACCGCGCTGCGGTCGCCCCCGCTCTCGCGGACGACCGGCGCCGACTCGCCCGTGATCGCCGACTCGTCGATGGAGGCGATGCCCCAGACGATGTCGCCGTCGCCGGGGACGAGGTCGCCCGCCTCCGCCACGACCACGTCGCCCAGCTGCAGCTCGGCCGAGGAGACCTCGACCAGGCGGGCCGACAGGGCGGAGGGGTCCGCGGGGTCGTAGTCGGCCACGCGCCGGGCCGGAGTGCTGGTCCGGGTGGCGCGCAGGCTCTCGGCCTGCGCCTTGCCGCGGCCCTCGGCCACCGACTCCGCGAGGTTCGCGAACACCACGGTGAGCCAGAGCCAGATCGCGATGCCGCCCGTGAAGGTGACGGGCACCGTCGATCCGCCCGACTCCTCCGGCCCCCCGAGGAACGGCTCGGCGATCGCCAGCACCGTGGTCAGCACGGCGCCGACCTCGACGATGAACATCACGGGGTTGCGCCACATCAGGCGCGGATCGAGCTTGCGCAGCGCTCCGGGGAGGGCGGCGGCGAGCTGGCGCGGCCCGAGGGCGGCGCGGGTGGGGCGCGCGGGTTCCGCGGGGGCCTCGGTGAGTGCAGTGGTCATCGGAGTCGCAGTCCTTCCGCCAGGGGGCCCAGCGCGAGTACGGGGAAGTAGGTGAGCGCGGTCACGACGACCGTGACGCCCACGAGGAGGCCGACGAACTGCGGCCGGTGGGTGGGCAGCGTGCCGGCGCTGGAGGGCACCGGCGACTGCGCCGCGAGCGAGCCGGCCAGGGCGAGCACCAGCAGGATCGGGAGGAAGCGGCCGAGGAGCATCGCGACGCCGAGCGCCGTGTTGAGCCAGGGCGTGTTCGCCGTCAGCCCCGCGAACGCCGAGCCGTTGTTGTTGGACGCGGAGGTGAAGGCGTAGAGCACCTCCGAGAGCCCGTGCAGCCCGGGGTTCAGGATCGACGTGCTCTCCACGTCCTCCCGCACCGCCGGGATCGCGAAGCTCAGGGCCGTGCCGGCCAGCACGAGCGTCGGCGTCACGAGGATGTAGAGGCTCGCGAGCTTGATCTCGCGCGGGCCGAGCTTCTTGCCCAGGTACTCGGGCGTCCGGCCGACCAGCAGCCCGCCGACGAACACGGCCAGCACCGCGAGCACGAGCATCCCGTAGAGGCCCGAGCCGACGCCGCCGGGGGCGACCTCCCCGAGCATCATGTTGAGCATCGGCAGCATGCCGCCGAGCGCGGTGAAGGAGTCGTGCATCGCGTTGACGGCGCCGGTCGAGGTGAGCGTCGAGGCGGTCGCGTAGAGGGCGGAGCCGGCGATGCCGAAGCGCGTCTCCTTGCCCTCCATCGCGGCTCCGGCGGCCTGTGCCGCGGATCCTCCGCCCGCCGCCTCCAGCGCGGTGAGGGCCGCGAGCGACACGACGAAGATCGTCGCCATCGCCGCGAGGATCGCGCGGCCCTGCCGCACGTCGCCGACCATCCGGCCGAAGGTGCGCGGCAGCGAGAACGGGATCGCGAGGATCAGCACGATCTGCAGCAGCGACACCCACGCCGAGGGGTTCTCGAACGGATGCGCGGAGTTGGCGTTGAAGTAGCCGCCGCCGTTGGTGCCGAGCAGCTTGATCGCCTCCTGCGAGGCCACCGCGCCGCCCGGGATGCTCTGCTCGCCGCCGGTGAGCGTGGTCACCGTCAGCGGGCCGTTCAGGTTCTGGATCACGCCGCCCGCGATCATCACCACCGCCGCCACCACCGCGAGGGGCAGCAGGAGGCGCAGCGTGCCGCGCACGAGGTCGACCCAGAAGTTGCCGAGCGTTCCGGAGGAGCGGCGCGCGAATCCGCGGATCAGCGCCACCGCCACGGCCAGGCCCACGGCCGCCGAGACGAAGTTCTGCACGGCGAGGCCGCCGAGCTGCACCGCGAAGCCGAGGGTCGCCTCCGGGGAGTAGGACTGCCAGTTGGTGTTGGTGACGAACGAGACGGCGGTGTTGAACGCCAGCCCCTCCGGCACCGCGGGCAGGCCGAGGGAGCCGGGCAGGACCGCCTGGAGGCGCTGCATCCCGTAGAGCAGGAGCACGCCGACGAGAGAGAAGGCCAGCACGGCCCGGAGGTAGGCGCGCCAGCTCTGCTCGCCCGCGGAGTCGACGCCGATGAGGCGGTAGACGCCGCGCTCGAGGGCGAGGTCGCGCGTCGAGGTGTAGACGCGGAACATGTGGTCGCCGAGGGGGCGGTGGAGGAGGGCGACGGCCAGGCCGACGGTCGCGACCTGGAGGACGGCGAGGAGCGGATCCATCAGAAGCGCTCCGGTCGGATCAGGGCCGCGACGAGGTAGACGACGGCGGCGAGCGCCAGCACGGCCGCGAGGGCGTCGAAGACGATCACCGGCCCGCCTCCTTCTCGCGGGTCCCGCGGGTCGCCGAGGGGGGCGGTCCGCCCAGCCGCTCGACCCCCTTCGCGGCGAGAGCGATGAGCGAGAAGAGGGCGAGCACGCCGAGGAGGTAGGCGAGGTCGAGCACGGAGGACTCCATCCGGGGAGCGGACGACGCCCGGGACCGGACGCCTGCCGGGAAGCGGCACAGGAAGCGATGCAACACCTCGCGGGGGCCCCTCGGAGCGGTCCTCACGGTTCCCCTACGGCCCGGCCCGGAGTCCTCGCGTTTCCCTCACGCGGACGGCGGCGGGCGCCCGGCGGAGGAGCGCGAGCCGGGCGGGAGCCGAGCGGTGAGAGCGTTCTCCCCCAGCAACGGCGGGGGTCGACGTCCCGAAGATCACATTTCGGCATCGCCTGGACAAATTCGCCGCCCGCGCTTTACTCCCCCCGATCGAAGGGAATATGTTCTCTCCGTGGACAAAGCCCCTCGGGGCTCTCCCGCCCTCCCGGGCGACGACACGACGACGTGCGCCACACGTGCACGCCTCTTGTCGTCCTCTCCCTCGGACACTGCTTTCAGAGAGGAATGCACTCCATGAAGTTCTCCCGCGGCATCACCACGCTGGCCGCCGCCGGCATCATCTCCCTCGGCCTCGCGGCCTGTTCCGCGAGCCCCGCCAACTCCGGAGGCGCCGCTGCCGGCGCCGGCGCGGAAGGCGACTGCACCGTCGGCATCTCGATGCCCACGCGCAGTCTCGAGCGCTGGATCAACGACGGCGAAGGCCTCCAGTCGCAGCTCGAGGGCGACGGCTGCACCGTCGACCTCCAGTACGCCGACAACAAGACCGATCAGCAGATCTCGCAGATCCAGAACCAGATCGCCGGCGGCTCCAAGATCCTGGTCATCGCCGCGATCGACGGCGAGGCGCTCGCGCCCGTCCTCGCCGAGGCGAAGAAGCAGAACGCCACCGTCATCGCCTACGACCGTCTCATCAACGGCACCGCGGACGTCGACTACTACGCGACCTTCGACAACTACAAGGTCGGCCAGCTCCAGGGCCAGTACATCGAGTCGACCCTCGACCTGAAGAACGCCGCGGGTCCCTTCACCCTCGAGCCCTTCGCCGGCAGCCCCGACGACAACAACGCGAAGTTCTTCTTCTCCGGCGCGTGGGACGTCCTGCAGCCCTACATCGAGAGCGGCAAGCTCACCGTCCCCTCGGGCAAGTCGCCCGCATCGGACGACGACTGGGCCTCGATCGGCATCCAGGGCTGGGCCTCCGACAAGGCGCAGTCCGAGATGGACAACCGCCTCTCGTCCTTCTACACCGGAGGCCAGAAGGTCGACGTCGTGCTCTCCCCCAACGACAGCCTGGCCATCGGCATCGAGGCCTCGCTGAAGTCGGCCGGCTACACCCCCGGCGCCGACTACCCGGTCATCACCGGCCAGGACGCCGACAAGGCCAACGTCAAGGCGATCCTCGCCGACGAGCAGTCCATGACGGTCTGGAAGGACACCCGCACCCTCGGCGACCGCGTCTTCCAGATGGTGCAGTCGATCGTCGCGGGCGAGGAGCCCGAGGTCAACGACACCGAGACCTACGACAACGGCGAGAAGGTCGTCCCGTCCTACCTGCTGGAGCCGCAGGTCGTCACGAAGGACGACGTCCAGTCGGTCCTCGTCGACTCCGGCTTCCTCAAGGCCGGCGACGTCGGACTCTGATCCGTCGGGCGGGGGCGGGGAGGAGCGATCCTCCCCGCCCCCGCCTCCCCGTCCGCACACCACTCCCCCCCAACGAAGTGAGGCCCTGTTGGCCAGTCCCATCCTCATCATGCGCGACATCGTCAAGGAGTTCGGCGGCGGCGTCCGCGCCCTCGACGGCGTCTCGCTCTCGGTCCAGCCCGGCGAGGTCCACGCCATCTGCGGCGAGAACGGCGCCGGCAAGTCGACCCTGATGAAAGTCCTCTCCGGCGTGTACCCGTACGGCAGCTTCGAGGGCACCATCGAGTTCGAGGGCGAGGAGGCGCAGTACCGGTCGATCAACGACAGCGAGGCCGACGGCATCGTGATCATCCACCAGGAGCTCGCCCTCAGCCCCTACCTCTCCATCGCCGAGAACATCTTCCTCGGCAACGAGAAGTCGACCCGCGGCGTCATCAACTGGAACGCGACCAACGCGGAGGCGGCCAAGCTGCTCGCCCGCGTCGGCCTCGCCGAGAGCCCCGCGACCAAGATCCTCGAGCTCGGCGTCGGCAAGCAGCAGCTCGTCGAGATCGCCAAGGCCCTCGCCAAGGAGGTGAAGCTCCTCATCCTCGACGAGCCCACCGCCGCCCTCAACGATGAGGACAGCGACCACCTGCTCGGCCTGATCGACCAGCTCCGCAAGCAGGGCATCACCTGCATCATCATCAGCCACAAGCTGAAGGAGATCCGCGCCATCGCGGACACCGTCACGATCATCCGCGACGGCCGCACCATCGAGAGCTTCCCGATGGCCGGCGAGGAGGCGTCCGAGAGCCGGATCATCCGCGCGATGGTCGGCCGCGACCTCAACAGCATGTTCCCGCCGCGCGACCCGCAGATCGGCGAGGAGAAGCTGCGCGTCGAGAACTGGACGGTCCACCACCCCGTCGACATCAACCGCGTGGTCGTCGACGACGCCTCCTTCACCGTCCGCGCCGGCGAGATCGTCGGCTTCGCGGGCCTGATGGGCGCCGGACGCACCGAGCTCGCGATGAGCATCTTCGGGAGGAGCTACGGCACCGGCATCTCCGGCCGCGTCTACAAGGACGGCGAGGAGATCCAGACCCGCACCGTCGACGAGGCGATCCGCAACGGCCTCGCCTACGCGACCGAGGACCGCAAGCGCTACGGGCTCAACCTCATCGGCGACATCACCGTCAACGTCTCGGCCGCCGCGCTCTCGCGCCTGGCCCGGCTCGGCGTGATCGACAAGCACCGCGAGTACAAGGTCGCCGACTCGTACCGATCGAAGATGAACATCAAGGCGCCGACCGTCTCGGCCGTCACGGGGAAGCTCTCCGGCGGCAACCAGCAGAAGGTCGTCCTCTCGAAGTGGATCTTCTCCGGTCCCGACGTGCTGATCCTCGACGAGCCCACCCGCGGCATCGACGTGGGAGCCAAGTACGAGATCTACGGGATCATCAACGAGCTCGCGGCCCAGGGCAAGGCGGTCGTCGTCATCTCGTCCGAGCTGCCCGAGCTGATCGGCCTCGCCGACCGCATCTACACCATCTCCGAGGGACGGATCACGGGCGAGATCGATCGCGCCGACGCCACCCAGGAGCACCTCATGCACTACATGACCGCCGGAAAGGAACAGGCCCGATGAGCGCCACGACCACCACAGCGCCGGCGGACACGCCCGCCAACACGCCCTCCACCCCGCCCAAGCGCTCGCGCCGGCTGAACATCAACCTCCGGCAGTACGGCATCCTCGCCGCGCTGGCCATCATCATCCTGCTCTTCCAGGTGCTGACCGGCGGGCGCCTGCTCCTGCCCGGCAACGTCAACAACCTGATCCAGCAGAACGCCTACGTGCTGATCCTCGCGATCGGCATGGTGATGGTCATCATCGCCGGCCACATCGACCTCTCGGTCGGCTCGGTCGTGGCGATGGTCGGCGCCATCTCGGCGATCGCGATGAACAACTGGGGCCTGCCCTGGTGGGCGGCCGTCGTCGTCGCCCTCGTCACCGGCGCCGCCGTCGGAGCATGGCAGGGCTTCTGGGTCGCCTTCGTCGGCATACCGGCATTCATCGTGACCCTCGCTGGCATGCTGATCTTCCGCGGCTTCACCCTCGTCCTCCTCACCGGCGGAACGATCAACGGCCTCCCCACCGAGTTCACCGCGATCGGCGCCGGCTGGCTCCCGGGCGTCCTCGGCGGCATCGCCGGGCGCGACGCGCTCACCCTGGTCCTCGGCCTGATCGTCTGCGTCGTCCTCGTGGCCCAGCAGCTCCGCAGCCGTGCGACCCTCCGCCGCCTCGAGCTGCCCCGCGAGCCCATCGGCTCGCTGGTGGCGAAGTCGGCCATCGCCGTCATCGCGATCATGGCCCTCTCCTGGCTGCTCGCCGGCTACAGCGGAACCCCGATCATCCTGATCGTGCTCGCCGTGCTGATCCTCGCCTACAGCTTCGTGCTCGGCCGGACGGTCTTCGGCCGCCACATCTACGCGATGGGCGGCAACCTGTTCGCCGCGATGATGTCCGGCGTCAAGACGAAGTGGGTCAACTTCTTCATCTTCGTCAACATGGGCGCACTGGCCGGAGTCGCGGGCATCGTCAGCACCGCCCGCGCCGGCGGTGCGGTCGCCTCGGCCGGACAGAACTACGAGCTGGACGCGATCGCCGCGGTCTTCATCGGCGGCGCCGCCGTCCAGGGAGGCGTGGGCACCGTCGTCGGAGCCGTCATCGGCGGACTCGTGATGGGCGTGCTCAACATGGGCCTGTCCATCCTCTCGGTCGACGCGGCCTGGCAGATGGCGATCAAGGGCTTCGTGCTCCTGCTCGCGGTGGCGTTCGACATCTTCAACAAGCGCCGCGCCGGCGGCCGCTAGGCGAACGCCGGGCGCCGCCCAGCAGCGCTCCTCGTCCTTCTCTTCTACAGTTCTCGGGCGCGGCTTCTCCTCGGGGGAGCCGCGCCCGAGTGCATCCGAGACCCGTCGGGGTCCAGCGACAGGCAGGCGATCATGGCAGGAGCAGTCGGAGCCTCCAGCAACGCGCTGCTGCGCCGCACGAACCTCGCGAGCCTCGCGACCCTGGTGCACCGCTCCGGTCCCACCAGCCGCGCCGAGCTCGGCCGCCTCACCGGGCTGAACCGCTCCGCCGTCGCGAACCTGGTCGGCGAGCTGAGCGAGCTCGGCTGGGTGGCGGAGGAGACCACCGCACCGGACGGCCGCATCGGCCGCCCCAGCGCCACCGTCGTCCCCGGCGACCGGTTCGCGGCCGTGGGCGTCCACCTCGACACCGATGCGATCATCGTCGGCCTGGTCGGGCTGCACGGCGAGCTGCTGCGCCGCGTCCGCTTCGACACCCCCAAGCCCGCGAGCCCGGCCACGGTGGTCCGCGTCGTCACCGGGATCGTCGAGGGCTTCCGCTCCGAGCGGGAGTCGCTCCGCACGCTGGTCGGCGCGGGCGTCGCCGTCCCCGGCCTCGTCCAGGCCGACTCCGGCTTCGTCCACCGCGCCCCGCACCTGGGCTGGCGCGACGTCGACCTCGCCACCCAGCTGAGCCGCGCCCTCGACCTCCCGGTCGCCGTCGGCAACGACGCGACCCTCGGCGCCATCGGCGAGTCCCTCTTCGGAGCCGCGCACGGCGTGGCCGACGTCGTCTACGTCACCGGCGGCGCGGGCGGCATCGGCGGAGGAGTCATCATCGGCGGCGTCCCGCTCCAGGGCTCCTCGGGGTTCGCGGCCGAGCTGGGCCACACCCTCGTCGCCACGAACGGCCGCCTCTGCGGCTGCGGCCGGCGCGGCTGCCTCGAGGCCGAGGTCCGGATGCGCTCCCTCCTCGACGTCCTCGGCGCCCGCGTCCTCGACCAGGACGAGCTCGACATCGCCCTGGGCACCTCCCGCGACCCCGCCGTCCTCGGCGAGGTCGCCCGCCAGGTCGACCTGCTCTCGGAGGGCCTGTCCACCTACATCAACCTCTTCAACCCCACCGCGGTCGTGCTGGGCGGCTTCCTCGGCTCGCTGCTCACCGTCGACCGCGAGCGCCTCGCCGCCCGCGTCTCCGCCCGGGCCCTGAGCGACCTCGCGCGCGGCGTGCGGATCGAGCGGGCCGCCCTGCGCTCGAGGCTGGAACTCGTCGGCGCCGCGGAGCTACCCTGGCGGCGGGCGCTGGCGGATCCCGCCGCCGTCACCGGGGGCGCGCAGCCGCCGGGTGGGAGCAGCAGCCGCGAGGACGCCCTGGGCGCCCGCGCCTGACCCCGGCACTCGAGTGCCGGCACCGCGTCGAGGAGGACGAGCATGGCCGACTGGAACGACACGATCATCGAGGAGTTCCGCGCGAACGGCGGGACCGTGACCACGGGCGGCTTCGGGAGGAGCCTCGTGCTGGTGCACCACCGCGGCGCCCGCTCCGGTCAGGAGCGCGTGACTCCGCTGATGGCGCTGCACCCCTCCGACGACGTCTGGCTGCTCGCCGCGTCCGCCGCCGGTGCGCCGAAGCACCCCGCCTGGTTCCACAACATGATCGCCCAGCCGGACCTGGCGATCGAGACCCCCGACGACGGCACCGTCGACGTCCGGGCCCGCGTCCTCGCCGGGGAGGAGCGCGACGCCGGCTGGGCACGCTTCACCACCGCCTCCGCCGGCTTCCTCGACTACGAGAAGCGCACCACCCGCACCATCCCCGTCGTGGAGCTCACCCGCCGCTGACCGCGGCTCGTCAGCGCAGCGGCACGGGCACCGTGTCCGGCGTGCTCCAGCGCAGCGCGATCCGCTCGCGGAAGCCGCCGCTGCGCAGCTCCGCCTCGAGCGCGTCGATCACCACGGGGAGCAGCGCGCGCCGCTCGATCAGCAGCTCGAGCACCAGCCGGTCGCCGGAGGTCAGCAGCACCGGGCCCGATCCGGGCAGCACCGCGATCCACTGGCGCTCCCCCACCTGCACGCTCCGGTGCCGGCGGAGGCGTCGGAGCAGCTCGGGCAGCGCCCGCGGATCGAGGGCGGACACGTCGGCACGGAGGGCGATCACTCCGCGAGCGTGCCCGCGCCGGACGACCTCCGGCCGACCTCCCGGTGAACACCGCGCCTCCGCGGGACGCCGTCCGCGAGAACGACACGACAGGAGCCCGCCCCGCGGCGCACCGCACACGGGAACGGGAGAAGCCCCCGACCGGACATCCGATCGGGGGCTTCTCCTCTGGTTCTCTCGAACCCGGTTCTCTCGAACTCCGGTTCTCGTGAACTCTGGTGCGCGAGGGGGGAGTTGAACCCCCACGCCCTTTCGGGCACACGGACCTGAACCGTGCGCGTCTGCCTATTCCGCCACTCGCGCTCACCAGCGGCACCGAAGCGCCGACGAGAAATCGTAGCATCCCCCGGCCCCCGAGCCGAACCGGCGCTCACCGTCCCGGGCCGCCGCTCCCCCGGGAGCCGCCGCCGAGCCGCCCCGGTGAGAGCGCGCACACGGCACTCCTGCCGCGAAACCACTGCGGAGGATCGCGCATCCAGACCATCCCAGTAACATGCCCGTAGCCGTGCGCGGCGCAGACCAAGAAGAGGAAGCGGCGACGGGCGCGCAGACATCTCGATCCGTGCGCGACCGCCGAGAAGGCGAAGAACCGGAAGATCGGAAGACTGTGGGCATACTGGACAACTTCGAGAAGGGACTCGAGCGCGTCGTCAACGGCGCGTTCGCGCGGACCTTCAAGTCGGGTCTGCAGCCGGTCGAGCTCGCCTCCGCCCTCCGCCGGGAGCTCGACACCACCGCCGCCGTGGTCAGCCGCGACCGCATCCTCGTCCCCAACAGCCTGGTCCTGCGGATGTCCGCGACCGACCTCGACCGGATGCAGCGCCTCGGCGCCACGCTGATCGACGAGCTCACCACGGTCGCCACCGAGCACGCCACCAAGCAGGGCTTCCGCTTCCCCGGCCCGATCGACATCTCCCTCGCCGTCGATCCGGCGCTCAGCGACGGCATGGTCGAGGTCGACTCCCGCAGCGTGAAGGGCACCGTCGCCTACACGCCCGTCCTCGACATCGACGGCCGGCGCCACCCGATCACGAAGGCGCGCACCGTCATCGGCCGCGGCAGTGACGCCGACATCACCGTCGACGACTCGGGCACGTCCCGCAAGCACGTCGAGATCCTCTGGGACGGCTCCCGCGCCCAGGTGCACGACCTCGGGTCCACGAACGGCTCCAAGCTCGACGGCCGGCCCGTCACGCAGGCGCCCCTGGCCCCCGAGCAGACCATCACGATCGGGCGCACCTCGATCGTCTACCGCGTCGTGCAGGGCTCCGCGCCCGCACGCACCGACCGCCCGTCGTCCGGCAGGGCAGCCGGACGCGGCTCCGAGGGATTCTGGGACGACCGGCTATGAGCGAGCTCACTCTCTTCCTCCTGCGCATCGCGTTCCTCGCGCTGCTGTGGTTCTTCGTGTTCGGCATCGTCTACGCGCTGCGCTCCGACCTGTTCGGGCAGCGCGTGCGCAAGCTGCCGCCCGGCGCGCAGGCCGCGTCCCCCGAGGCCCCGTTCGTGACGGCGGCCCAGCCCGTGGTCGCCGCGGCCGCCGCGGCTCCCACGCCCGCGCAGCCCGCCTCTCCGTCGGCCCCCTCGGCCCGGAGGAGCCGAGAGGCCGCCGCCGAGCGCGCCGAGCAGGGAGGCGCCGCCACGGTCCACACGGCGCAGCGCCTCGTGATCACCTCGGGCCCCAAGCGGGGCACCGAGCTCGAGCTGACCGGCGACCCGCTGACGATCGGCCGCTCCGCGGAGTCGACGCTGGTCATCCGCGACGACTACACCTCGACCCACCACGCGCGCCTGCTCCTCTGGAACGACGAGTGGATGATCCAGGACCTCGACTCCACCAACGGCACCTTCCTCGACGGCCGCCGCGTCGGCGCGCCCACCAAGGTGCCGCTGGACACGCCCGTGAAGGTCGGCACCACCACCTTCGAACTGCGGCGGTCGTAGCGCGTGGCCCCCACTCCGGAGAACGGCTCCGGCCACGGCGCGGTGCGCGAGAGCGCCGCCGTCTCGCACGTCGGCAGGATCCGCTCGAACAACCAGGACTCCGGCTACGCGGGCCGGCAGCTCTTCGTCGTCGCCGACGGCATGGGCGGCCACGCGGGCGGCGACGTCGCCTCCTCCATCGCGATCAAGCGCATCGCGGAGGCGGACCGCGTCTACGCCTCCACCTACGAGGCCGAGGACGAGCTCAAGCGCACCCTGCTGGCGGCCAACACCCTGCTGGCCGACGCCGTGGTCGACCACCCCGAGCTCACCGGCATGGGCACCACCGTCAGCGCCATCGCCCGCGTCGGCGAGTCGGTGGCGATCGCGCACATCGGCGACTCCCGCATCTACGTCCTCCGCGACGGCCGGCTCGAGCAGGTCACGACCGACCACACCTTCGTGCAGCGCCTGGTCGACTCCGGCCGCATCACGGAGGAGGAGGCGATGACGCATCCGCGCCGCTCCGTCCTGATGCGGGTCCTCGGCGACGTGCACACCAACCCCGAGATCGACACGCTCACGCTCGAGACCGAGCCGCACGACCGCTGGCTGATCTGCTCCGACGGCCTCTCCGGCGTCGTCCCGCACGACGAGATCCTCAAGGAGCTCAGCCGCGACGAGACCGCGCAGGAGGTGGCCGACCGCCTGATCCGCGACAGCCTCTCGCACGGCGCCCCGGACAACGTCACCGTCGTCGTCCTCGACATCCCCGGGGCGGGCGACACCGCGCGCATCCTCGCCCCCGTGGAGGAGCCGGTGGTCGTCGGATCCGCCGCCGCGCCCACGCCTTTCAGCACCGACGACTCGCAGAACCGCGTCCGGATCCCCGGCCTCCGCCTGCACACCCGGGCTCCCGCCGCGCAGGGCCCCACCCACTTCGAGCCCGCGTCCGAGGACTACCTCGACGAGCTGATCGAGGAGGACCGCCGCCGGCACCTGCGCCGCCGCATCACCTGGCTCGTCGGCCTGTCCCTCGTGCTCATCATCGGATTCCTCGGGATCCTCTTCGCCTACGACTGGACGCAGTCGCGCTTCTACGTCGGCACCGACGGGGACACCGTGATCATCTACCAGGGCATCCAGCAGTCGGTCGGCCCGCTCTCGCTCTCGGAGGTGAAGGAGGACACGGGCATCCCGCTCGACTCCCTCCGCGCCTACGACGTCGAGCAGCTGGAGCAGACGATCAGCGCCGACTCCTACGCCGGCGCGGTCGACATCGTCGAGCGCCTCACGGACGCGAACGGAGCACCATGACGGACGCCGCCACGGCCACCGCCCGCCCCGCCCCCGAGCGGCAGGGCTTCTTCCGCCAGAAGCTGCGCAATCTCGAGCTCCTGCTCCTGATCGGCGCGTGCCTCATCGATGCCGGCGCGATCGTGCTCGTGCAGCTCGGCGCCCTCGGCTCGATCGACACCACGCTGGTCTCGCTGGGCGCCGGCCTCTCGGCGCTCGTGCTCGCCGTGCACGTCGTGCTGCGCTTCGCGGCCCCGGCGGCCGACCCCTTCCTCCTCCCGATCGCCACCGTGCTGAACGGCCTGGGCGTCGCCGAGATCTACCGGATCGACATCGCCGACGGCGCGACCGGCTGGGAGTCGGTGGCGGTGCGGCAGATCTTCTGGAGCGCCCTGGCCGTCGTGGCGGCGATCGTGGTGCTGCTGGTCATCCGCAACCACCGCGTGCTGTTCCGCTACACCTACGTCGCCGGGTTCGCGGCGATCGTGCTGCTCCTCCTGCCGCTCCTGCCCTTCATCGGCCGCGAGGTCAGCGGCGCGCGCGTCTGGATCGGGATCGGCGACGTGGCGAGCTTCCAGCCCGGCGAGATCGCCAAGATCGCCCTCGCGGTCTTCTTCGCCGGCTACCTCGTGCGCAACCGCGACTCCCTCTCGATGGGGGGCCGCACCGTCCTCGGGATGCGCTTCCCGCGCCTGCGCGACCTCGGCCCGATCCTGGTGGTCTGGGCGGTCACGATGGGCGTCATCGTCTTCCAGCGCGACCTGGGGACGGCGCTGCTCTACTTCGGCCTGTTCCTGGTCATGCTCTACGTCGCGACCGGCCGCACCGGCTGGGTCCTCATCGGCGTCGGCCTGTTCCTCGGCGGCGCGCTGCTGGCGAGCCAGACGCTCGACTACGTGGGCAACCGCTTCGCCAACTGGCTCGAGCCCTTCAGCGCCGAGCGCTACGGGGCGGATCCGGGCGGCAGCTACCAGCTCGTGCAGGGCCTCTTCGGCCTCGCGCACGGCGGGCTGCTCGGCACGGGCCTCGGCCAGGGGATGCCGGATCTCACGCCGGTCCCGCAGTCCGACTACATCATCGCCAGCCTCGGCGAGGAGCTGGGCCTCGCCGGGCTCTTCGCGATCTTCGGCCTCTACCTCCTGCTGGTCTCGCGCGGGTTCCGCATCGGCTTCGCCGGGCAGGACGACTTCGGGCGCCTCCTGGGAGTCGGCCTCTCGTTCGTGATCGCCCTGCAGTGCTTCATCGTCATCGGAGGCGTCACCCGCGTCATCCCGCTGACCGGCCTGACCACGCCGTTCCTCGCCGCCGGCGGCTCCTCCCTCGTGGCGAACTGGATGATCGTGGCGGTGCTGCTGCGCCTGTCCGACACAGTCCGCAGTCAGCCTCGTCTGGTGGTGTGATCCGTCGATGAACCGAGAACTCAAACGGGTGAGCCTCGTCGTGCTGACGATGTTCGTGGCCCTCTTCCTCTCCACCACCACCATCCAGGTGATCCAGGCCGACTCCCTCGACGAGGACGGCCGCAACACGCGGACCCTCTACGAGAGCTTCTCGACCGAGCGCGGTGCGATCCTCGCCGGCGGTCAGCCGATCGCCTCCTCGACGCCGTCGGACGACCTCTACAAGTTCCAGCGGCAGTACGCGAACGGCCCGCTCTACTCCGCCGTGACCGGCTACTTCACCCTGAACCAGGGCACCACCGGCATCGAGCGCACGCTCAACGACTACCTCTCGGGCACCTCGAACTCGCAGTTCTTCGACGAGATCAACAACCTCGTCACGGGCCAGGACCCGAAGGGCGCGTCGGTCGAGCTCTCGATCGACCCGGTCGCCCAGCAGGCCGCCTTCGACGCGCTCGGCGACTACACGGGGGCCGTCGTCGTGACCGAGCCGGCCACCGGCCGCATCCTCGCGATGGTCTCGAAGCCCACCTTCGACCCCACCGCGCTGGCCTCCCACGACACCGACGACGTCCTCGCCGCCTACCGGGCGCTGAACGACGACTCCTCCGAGCCCCTCGTGAACCGGGCCATCGGCGGCTCGCTCAACCCGCCCGGCTCCGTCTTCAAGCTCGTCGTGGCCTCGGCCGCCCTCGAGTCCGGCCGCTTCACCGCCGACTCGAGCTTCCCCAACGTCGAGTCGTACACGCTGCCCGGCTCCTCGTCGCAGGTGATCAACTCCGGAGGCGGTCTCTGCGGCTCCGGAGAGACGGTCACGCTGGCCACCGCCGTCTCGCTCTCCTGCAACGTCCCGATGGCCGAGATGGGCGTGCAGCTGGGAGCGGACGCGATCCGCTCGCAGGCCGAGAAGTTCGGCTTCGACACCGAGCTCGAGATCCCGATGTCGGTCGAGGCGAGCATCTACCCGACGAAGACGGACGACGCCCAGACGGCCCTCACCGCCTTCGGGCAGTGGGAGGTGCGCGCGACGCCGCTGCAGATCGCCATGGTCTCCGCGGCGATCGCGAACGGCGGCGAGGTGATGCAGCCGAACCTGGTCGACTCGATCCGCTCGCAGGACCTCAGCGTGCTGCAGCAGTTCCAGGAGAAGTCGCTCGGCCGGGCGGTGAGCACGCAGACCGCGGACGCCGTCGAGGCGATGATGGTCGCCAGCGTCCAGGGCGGCGCGGCGACGAATGCAACAATAGGGGGCGTCACTGTGGCCGGTAAGACCGGCACCGCCGAGAACGGCGGGGACGACCCGTACACCCTCTGGTTCACCGGCTTCGCGCCTGCGGACGACCCGCAGTACGCCATCACCGTGCTCGTGGAGAACGGTGGAGGGCTCGGCCAGACCGGGTACGGCAACCTGATCGCCGCACCCATCGGACAACAGGTACTAGAGGCGGTGCTGAACAAATGAGACCCACGACAGGCCTCACCTTCGGAGGACGCTACGAGCTGCAGTCCCGGATCGCCATCGGCGGCATGGGAGAGGTGTGGCAGGCGACCGATCTGGTCATCGGCCGCACCATCGCGATCAAGATCCTGAAGGACGAGTACCTCGGCGACCCCGGCTTCCTCGAGCGCTTCCGCGCCGAGGCCCGCCACGCGGCGCTGGTCAACCACGAGGGCATCGCCAACGTCTACGACTACGGCGAGGAGGACGGCTCGGCCTACCTGGTCATGGAGCTCGTCCCCGGCGAGGCGCTCTCGACCGTCCTCGAGCGCGAGCGCGTCCTCTCGACCGACAAGGTCCTCGACATCGTCGCGCAGACCGCGCTCGCCCTGCACGCCGCGCACGCCGCGGGCCTCGTGCACCGCGATGTGAAGCCGGGCAACCTGCTCATCACGCCGGACGGCCGCGTCAAGATCACCGACTTCGGCATCGCGCGCATCGCCGACCAGGTCCCGCTGACGGCGACCGGGCAGGTCATGGGCACGGTCCAGTACCTGTCCCCGGAGCAGGCGAGCGGCCAGCCCGCCTCCCCCGCCACCGACATCTACTCGCTGGGCATCGTCGCGTACGAGTGCCTGGCCGGGCGCCGCCCCTTCACGGGCGAGTCGCAGGTCGCCATCGCGATGGCGCAGATCAACGACACCCCGCCGGAGCTGCCGGTCACGGTCGCGGAGCCGGTGCGCAACCTCGTCTACTCCTGCATCGCCAAGAAGCCGGCCGACCGCCCCGCCACCGCCGCGCACCTCGCGCGAGCGGCCCAGGCGCTGCGCTCGGGCGACGTGCGAGGAGCGGCGCTGGCCGTCCCCGCGGTCCTCAGCGACCTCCCCACGACGCAGGCGACCACGGTCCTCCCCTCCAACCAGGGCGCGACGCAGGCGACCACGGTGCTGCCCTCCGGCGCGCCCGCGGCCGCGGCCGCCGCTCCGTTCGTGCCGATCGAGGAGCCGCTCGAGCCGGCCGAGGAGCCGCGTCGCCGCAGCCCCTGGACCTGGCCGCTGATCGCCCTCATCGTGATCCTCGCCGTCGTCATCGCGGGCACGATCTTCGCCCTGACGACCGGCGGGAGCAGCGACCCGGCCGCCTCCCCCACCGCGCCGACCAGCACGGCCCCGTCGCCGACGCCGTCCGAGACTCCGAGTCCCACGCCGACGCCGACCTCGAACACGGTCGTCATCGACAAGGCCGACTACGTCGGGCGCTCCTTCGACGACGTCGAGACCGAGCTCGAGGCCCTGGGCATGGGCGTCCGCCGCGCGGACGGTCCGAGCGCCCCCACCGCCGAGCAGGTCGGACTCGTCGAGGACGTGAACCCCACCGCGAACGTGGTGAAGGGCACGACCATCGAGGTCTCCGTCTTCACCGAGGTCGCGACCCCGGACGCACCGACCGCCGTGCCGACCGTCACCCCCGCCGCCTCCAGCGTCGAGGCGGGCGCGACGTTCAACGTCACCTGGAGCAACTACAACCAGTGCCCGAGCGGAACCTCCGTGAGCGGTTACCGGGTGACCGCGACCGGTGAGGGCGCGAGCGTGACGAGCACCAACCCGTCGAACTCGACGACCGCGACGATCCAGGCCGGCACCACGGCGGGCACGATCGACGTCACGTACACCGTGCTCTGCGGCGAGTCGGAGTCGGCGGCCTCGCCCACCCTCTCCGTCACCGTCGAGGAACCGGCTCCGACCCCGGCGCCGACCCCCACCTCGAAGGCCACCTCGACGCCCACCCCCTCCGAGTAGCGGCGGCGCGCCGGGCCGGGGCACCGCTCCGGCCCGGCGCCTCGCGGCCGTCGCGTCGCGCCCCCGCCCGGAACACCAGGGGCCCATAGGTACACTTGCCGTGGCTCCTCGGGGCCGCACCACACGGAAGTACAGGGCGGGAGCGTGCGCGTGACGGATGAGGGTCGCCTGATCGCGGGACGGTACCAGGTCGGGCCCCGGCTCGGCCGCGGCGGGATGTCCGAGGTGTACCTCGGCACCGACACCCGGCTCGGCCGCACCGTCGCCATCAAGGAGCTGAAGCTCTCCCTCTCCTCCGACTCCGCCTTCCGCCTGCGGTTCCGCCAGGAGGCGCAGTCCGCATCGCGCATGTCGCACCCCACGATCGTCCGGGTCTTCGATGCGGGCGAGGAGGTCTCGCTCGACGACAACGGCGCCGAGTCGCGCCGGCCCTTCATCGTCATGGAGCACATCGAGGGCCGCCTCCTCAAGGACCTGATCGCCGAGGGCCCCCTCGACGTGGACGAGGCCGTCCGCATCACGGAGGGCATCCTCACCGCCCTCGAGTACTCGCACCGCGCAGGCGTCGTCCACCGCGACATCAAGCCCGGCAACATCATGCTGACCCCGTCGGGCCAGGTGAAGGTGATGGACTTCGGGATCGCCCGCGCCGTCTCCGACTCCGCCGCCACGGTCGCTCAGACCACGGCGATCCTCGGCACCGCGGCCTACTTCTCCCCCGAGCAGGCGAAGGGCGAGCAGGTCGACGCCCGCAGCGACCTCTACTCCGCCGGCATCGTGCTCTTCGAGCTCCTCACCGGCCGTGCGCCCTTCCGCGGCGACACCCCGGTGGCCGTCGCCTACCAGCACGTCAGCGAGACGCCGCCGGCGCCGAGCTCCATCAACCCGGCCGTCACCCCAGCACTCGACGCGGTCGTCGCCCGCGCACTGTCGAAGGACCGCTACGAGCGCTTCCAGGGAGCTGCGGAGTTCCGCGACGACCTGCGCGACGCCGCCGCCGGACGCCTCCCCGACCACCGCCCGATCGACGAGCTGACCACCTCGCTCTTCGCGGCCCGCAGCCAGGGCGGAGTCAACGACTCCGAGCTCGCCCTCCGCCAGCTGGCCGAGGACAACTCGATCGTCCGCACCCAGCGCCGCCCGCCGGTCCTCTGGATCTGGTCCTCGATCGTCGTGCTGGCCGTGATCGTCGCCGCACTCGTGATCTGGGTGCTGACGCTCCAGCCCGCGTCGACGCTGCCGTCGCAGTCGCGCGAGGTCCCCACCCTCACCGAGACCACCTACGACAGCGCGCAGTCGACCCTGACCGAGCTCGATCTCGTGCCGAGCCAGGTCGCGGAGTACAGCTCGACCGTCCCCGAGGGCGAGGTGATCCGCACGGATCCGGGCTCGGGCACGATCGTCGCACCCGAGACGGTCATCCGCATCGTCGTGTCCCAGGGCCCGCAGCCCGTCGCCGTGCCGGACACCGTCGGGCAGAGCCTCGCCGAGGCCATCGACGCGCTCACCGCCGTCGGCTTCGTCGAGGGCTCCCAGACCCGCGAGAACTCGCCGACCGTCCCGGGCGACGTCGTGCTCTCCGCCTCCCCCGGAGCGGGACAGCAGGTCGCCCCGGGCACGCCGGTCGACCTCACGGTCTCCTCCGGCCAGGTCACGCTCCCCGACCTCGTCGGGACGTCCCTCAGCAGCGCGCTGGCCACCCTCGCCTCCGAGAAGCTGCAGCTCGTGGGGGTTGAGGTCCCGGACGAGACCTGCGACGCGACCCGGGCGAACCCGCCCATCACGACTCAGTCCCTGGCTCCGGGCGACGTCCCGCAGGGATCGACCGTCCAGCTCGGCTACTGCGCGGGCTGACCCGGCCTGCAGCCCGCTGCGGCTGCGGCGTCGGCCGACGGTGCCCGGTGGAGGCCGGGCCGCTGCTCTGCGCGCCGAGAAGGGCTCGTCCGGACGTCGCTCGTCGGGGTCGATGCTCCGCGAGGCCGACGGCCCCGAGGTGAACGGCTACGCCCGGCGCGCGTCGGCGAGCGGGGGCTGGAGCCGCACGACCTCGCCGGCTGCCGATCCGTCGGCGGGGCGCGCGATCCTGCCGCGGATGTCGCTCGGGGTGAGCCCCTCGCGGCGCTTGAGCGCACGGCGGAGGTGGTCCGCCGAGGAGAATCCGGACGCGGCGGCGATCGCCTCGAGCGGGACCTCCCGCGGGCGGCGGCGCAGGAGCTCCACGGCGCTGGCGACCCGGGAGCGCTCGATCTCGCTCGCGACCGTGGTGCCCGCGTCCTCGAAGAGCCGCTGGAGGGAGCGGGTGGACACGTTGACCGCGTCGGCCACCGCCTCCGGGGTGCAGCGCGGCGTGCGGTGCGTCCGGTCGATGACCGTGCGCGCGCGCCCGAGCGTGGCGGCGCGCACGCTCGTGGTGCCGGGCTGCGAGCTCGCCGCCGCGAGGAACGCGCTGGTGAGGAGCTGCTTGACAACGTGGGCGAAGCCGGTGACCTCGCCCTCGCCGGGCAGCCCCGTCCCGGACTCCGCCGCGAGGGCGAAGGCGGTCGTGAAGGCGTATGCGGCGCGGGTGGACCGGGCGTCGGGGTCGAGCGCGTAGACCGGGGCCGACGTGTCGAAGCCGTAGCGGCGCATCTCGTCGGCGCGCAGCGAGAGGTGGAGGATCGTGGCCGGAGTCGTCGACTCGGTCGTGAACGTCGTCGTCCCCTGCTGGTACGAGATCGAGCCCGGACGCAGCAGCACCGTTCGGTCCGGGGCGACCATGCGCACGAAGCCGTCGATGAGGAAGCTGAAAGTGAGGAAGGAGGTGTCGTCGGCCGGCCACGTCCCGCGGAGGACGCGCAGCGGCGAGACCGTCATCAGCACGACGCTCAGATCGGCGGTGCCGAATCCCGAACCGGTGATGCTCGGAACGGTGCCGGGTTTGACGACGATGCGCGGTCCGAGATTCTCGAGCTCTCGGATTCCCGAGAAAGCCCAGGAGATCGATGCGACCATCTGGTCCCCCCGGACTTCTCTTGTGGCGCCGACCCCCTGTCGACGCCCTCTGATTATGCAGGGAAAAGGGGCCGCATCCTCCGCCGGGAGCCCGTCAAATCCCGCCACCTGATCGGGGGGTGCGCAAGGGGGTGGACAAGGTCACGCTCATACCCTGTCGCGGCGTTCTCCTCCGCCCGCCGTCATTTAGCCGTCAGATGGCGGATTTCTACGTGAGAACGCACTCAGGGCGGCATCCCCGTTCGGGGGACAGTGGTCGCTGATCATCCTCAATGCTCTCGACTCGATAACGAGCCCGATAAGCCCGGCGAATTCCAATTCATCGAGCCGGGATCGAGAGTCCGGGCGTGTCGTCGGCCGATACGGACGCTCCGCCCGGCCTCACCTCGCGCAGCCAGTTCTCGAGAAGGCGCCGCCCGCCCTCGGTGAGGACCGACTCCGGATGGAACTGCACGCCCACGAGCGGAGCACTCCGGTGCCGGACGGCCATGACCACTCCCTCCGGTGTCCGCGCCGTCACCCGCAGCTCCTCGGGAAGGCTTTCGCCGTCGACCGCGAGCGAGTGGTACCGCATCGCGGCGAATCCGGAGGGCAGGCCGTCGAAGAGCGGATCTCCGTCGTGAAGGACCGCGGACGTCCGGCCGTGCAGCAGCTCCGGCGCCTCCGTGACGCGGGCGCCGAGAGCATGGGCGAGCACCTGGTGGCCGAGGCAGACTCCGAGCAGCGGCCGCCCGGTCGCCTCCGCCCGCTGCACGAGCGCCGTCGACGCGGGGACGTCCTCAGGACGGCCCGGCCCGGGAGAGACCAGGACCCCGTCCGCCTCCTCCGCGCGAGCCAGGAGCGCCGTGGTCCCGAGGTCGTCGCCCTCGACCACGTCGACCTCGGCACCGAGCTCGCGGAGATACGAGACGAGCGTGAAGACGAAGCTGTCGTGGTGGTCGACGACCAGGATCCGCGGGGCCGCGCCGGCGGTCACGAGCCGACGGTCACGTTCCGGTCGAGCACGAGCGACTGCACCCAGGGGAACACCCACTCGTCGAGCGCCACCAGGACCGCCGCGACGAGGACGAGGACGATCAGGAGGCGGACCCACCACGGCCCGGGAAGGAGCCGCCACAGCGCTGCGTACACGGTCAGCCCTCCTCAGCCAGCGAGGCGGCGATCTCGGCGGGGGCCCCCGCGGACCGCGGCTGGAACGAGTCGAAGACGCCGTACGCGATGATCCGCTCGGCCGTCGAGTAGAGCGGGTTGCAGCTCGTCAGCGTGATCAGGCGGTCGGTCGGAGCCGCGTCCGGAGTCCACGGGACCGGGTCGATCACCTGGACGTCGGAGGGCTGGACGTACTCGAGGTTGCGGAAGCGGTAGGTGTACCAGCCGTCCGCCGTCTCGATGTAGATCGGGTCGCCGAGCTGGAGCTCGTCGATCAGGTGCATGCCTCCGCCGTACGCGCTGCGGTGCGCGGCGAGCGCGAAGTTGCCGGCCTGGCCGGGCATCTGCGTCCCGGGGTAGTGGCCGATGCTCCCCTCGTCGAGCACGTTCTCGGCGTCGATGCCCTCGGCGATCGTGCGCACCCACCCCTCGCCGTAGCGCGGGATGTAGAGGTTGCCGAAGGAGGTGTCGAGGGCGGCGACCGACGCGACGACCGGCTCCGTCGGGGCGGCCTCGGTCGGCTGCGGTGCCGGAGAGGAGTCGCCCCAGGTCTCGCGGAGCTCCGCCGCCTGCGTCGTCTGCCGGCCCGCGATCACCGCGTCGTTCCACCAGAGCTGCCAGGCCAGGAAGAGCAGGACCAGGACGCCGGCGGTCATCAGGAGCTCGCCGACGACTCCGAAGAACGAGAGTCGTCGGACCGGGCGGGCCCTCCGTCGCTTCGCTCGCGGCCGCAGAGCCGCCCCGTCGGGGTTCTGGGCGGTCATGCGACGAGTCTAGGCGCGAGCCGTGACCGGCTGTGGCGCATGATCCGGACCTGTGGAGAGCCCTCCCGAGTCGCCGCCTGAGGAGGGCCGATGGGACCACTCGAGCGCCTGCACCGGCCGCTCCGCGAGTCCGCACAGCACCCGCGCAGCCCCGGTGCTCCCGGCCCGGAGCCTCCGCCAGGTACAGTGGTCGGCATGGCACGAGCGACGAAGAGCCCGAAGCCCGAGCGCGACGAGGCCCGGACCGGCGAGAACGCACCGAATCCGGTCTGGTTCAAGCCGGTGATGTTCGGCTTCATGCTGCTCGGACTCGCCTGGATCATCGTCTTCTACGTGAGCCAGGGCACCCTGCCGATCCCCGATCTCGGCAACCTCAACATCCTGATCGGCTTCGGCATCGCGTTCATCGGCTTCCTGATGACGACGCGCTGGCGCTGAGCCTCCCCCAGTCGTGAACGACGCCCCGTCCGGTCCGCCGACGGGGCGTTCGTCGTCGGTGGAGCGTCTGCGCACCGCCGGCTGCGTCTTCGCCGAGGAGGAGGCGGGCCTGCTCGAGGAGGCCGCCGACTCCCCCTCCGACCTCGAGCTGCTGCTCCGTCGCCGCGAGACGGGCGAGCCCCTCGAGCAGATCCTCGGCTGGGTCGCCTTCCGCGGCCTGCGCGTCCCCGTCGCACCCGGCGTCTTCGTGCCCCGCGTGCGCACCGAGTGGCTGGTCGACTGCGCCCTGGAGGTCCTCCCGGACGGCGCGGTGTTGCTCGACCTCTGCTGCGGATCCGGCGCCCTCGCCCGGTCGATCTCCGAGGAGCGGCCGGACGTCCGCCTGCTCGCGGCCGACCTCTCCCCCGCCGCCGTCGCCTGCGCGCGCCGCACGCTCGCAGGCCGCGCCGACGTCCACGAGGGCGACCTCTTCGACGCGCTCCCCGGGAGCGAGCGCGGGCGGATCGACGTCGTCGTCGTCAACGCCCCCTACGTCCCCACCGCCGCGATCGCGCTCATGCCGCCGGAGGCCCGGGTGCACGAGCCGATGCTCACGCTCGACGGCGGGTCGGACGGGCTCGCCCTGCACCGCCGCATCGCTCAGGAGGCGGGAGCGTGGCTCGCACCCCACGGCGTCGTCGTGATCGAGGTCGGCGCGGATCAGGCCGCTGCGAGTGCCTCGGCGTTCCAGGCGGCCGGGTTCGCCACCTCGCTGCACCGCGACGACGACCGTGAGGCGACGGCCCTGGTGGCCGTCCGCCGGAGAACTACACCGCTGTAATTATCCCCAGCTGTGGAATCTCCTGTGGAGAACTCCGCGGTCTCCGCCGCGCTGGCCTGCTCGAGGCGCGGAGGGCCCCGATCGGCACCAGCCCGCCGGTTCTCGGACGCGCCGCCGTCCCCGGATCCTCCTCCCGAGGAGGACACCCGGGACGTTCTCCCCAGTGTTAACAACTCTGTGGATAACTTCCTCCCCACCTGTGGAGAGCACCTGTGGACAGCGGTGGAGACGGTCACCGCGGGAACGACGAAGCGGCGGGCCCGGGAGTGCGCGAGGCACTGCCGGACCCGCCGCTGCGGGAGGGGACGGGATCAGCCGAGGACGTAGGCGCCCGCGGTGATCGCCACCAGTCCGACTCCGATGAGCCCGACGAGGAGGTTCTGCGTGCGCCGCTGGGCGCGCTGCCGGGTCTTCGTGAAGACCAGCCCGATGAGCGCGCCGGCCACCAGACCGCCGACGTGCGCCTGCCACGCCACGTTCATCCCGGGCAGGAAGCCGATGACGAGGTTCAGTCCGACCAGCACCAGCAGCTGCGACGCCTGACCGCCCAGGTGCCGGAGGATCACCAGGTACGCGCCCATCAGCCCGAAGATCGCACCGGAGGCGCCGATCACCGGGGTCAACGGGTTCGCGAGGAGCAGGACGCCCACCGATCCGGCGAAACCGCTCAGGAGGAAGAGGGTGAGGTAGCGCCCGCGGCCCAGCATGCGCTCGAGCACCATGCCGAACACCCACAGCGTGTACATGTTCAGCACCAGGTGGAACGGAATGACGATGAAGAGCGACGTGCTGTGGAGGAACACCGAGGTGAGCATCCGCCACGGCTCGAAGCCGGCGCCGAAGCCGGGGAGCGTGTAGGCGGGGGCGTACAGGAGCGCGTTGACCGCCGGCCCGCCGACGAAGGGAAGGATCTCGACGATCCACAGCACGATGCAGAGCGCGATGATCGCGTAGGTCACCGTCGGCTGGTCGGCACGGGTCATGGCCCGCACGCGGGAGAGGAGGGGACCGCGGGTGCGCGGTGCGGTGGCGCGCTGCTGCGCCATGTCGTCCGGGCAGATCACGCCGACCGGAGCCGGCGTCTGGCACTCGCCGCAGATGGTGCGGCCGCACCGCTGGCAGCGCACGAAGCTCTGCCGGTCGGGGTGTCGGTAGCAGGAGTAGGTGCTGCTCGGCGGGACCTGGGTCACGGACGTGCCTCCGGGGAGAACGAGGGCCGGGCCCTGACGGACCCGGCCCTCGAATGAGTGGTGGATGAGGCGATCAGACCTCGGTGATCTCGACGCTCTCGATCACGACGTCCTCGAGCGGCTTGTCACGGCCGTCGGTGGGGACCGCCGAGAGCGACTGCACGAGCTTCTTCGACTCCTCGTCGGCGACGGCGCCGAAGATGGTGTGCTTGCCCTGGAGCCAGGTCGTCGGCGCCACGGTGATGAAGAACTGCGAGCCGTTGGTGCCGCGGCCCGCCTGCTTGCCGGCGTTCGCCATCGCGAGGATGTAGGGCTGGGTGAAGTCGAGCTCCGAGTTGATCTCGTCGTCGAACTGGTACCCCGGGCCGCCGATGCCCTGACCGAGCGGGTCGCCGCCCTGGAGCATGAAGTCGGGGATGATGCGGTGGAAGACGGTGCCGTTGTAGAGCGGCTCCTTCGTCTTCGCACCCGTGGCGGGGTGGGTCCACTCGATGTCACCGGTCGCGAGACCGACGAAGTTGCGGACCGTCTTGGGAGCGTGGTTCCCGTAGAGGTTGACGACGATGTCGCCCTTGTTGGTGTGGAACGTCGCGACTGCGGTGTGCAAAGGCATGCTCGGATTCTCGCACAGCGCGTCTGTAGGCCCCTGCAACGCCCGGTGTCAATGCGCTGGGTGCGCGATGCGGACGCCGATCGATGAGTGGCAGTATTGAGGCGTTCGCTGCTCGTAGCCGATGGAGGACCAACATGGGTCTGTCACGTAAGCACAAGAAGGACCTCAAGCGTCTTCGCAAGAACGCCGAGGCGGTCTGGGGCGAGCAGCAGGAGGTGCTGGCGCACGCGGCCTCCGTGCTCGAGAAGAGCCGCCGCCACGCGTCGAAGTACGCCAAGAAGGAGCTCGTCCCCTTCGTCAAGGACACGTACGACTCGCGCGTCAAGCCGGTCTACGACAACGGCGTCTCGGCCGTCGAGGGCACGTACTCCTCGGCCCGCAACGCCTACAAGCACAAGGTCGTCCCGACCTTCGCCGCTGTGGGCGGTACGGCCGCCGCCGCCTTCGAGGCTGCCAAGGACTCGAAGAACCGCGCGAAGCTCGCCGAGATCTCGAAGGCGCGCTGGGAGGAGCTCACCACTCCCCCGAAGAAGAAGAACAAGGTCGGCACGGTCTTCGCGATCGGCGCCGCGCTGGTCGCCGTCGGCGGCATCGGCTACGCCGTCTGGCAGACGTTCCGCGCCGACGATGAGCTGTGGGTCGCCGAGGACGAGCCGCAGAGCGCCGCGCAGAACGCGGCCTCGACCGCTTCCTGACGTTCTCGTCGCTGGAGCCGGGCCCCTCAGGGGGTCCGGCTCCTTCGCATGCCCGGGTTAGGCTTCTGCGGTGGACATCCGGGTCGCCGCGTACGGCGTGATCATCGACGGTGAGCGGATGCTGCTCGCGCACTGGAGCCAGGGACCGTGGTCGGCCTGGACGCTTCCGGGCGGCGGGATCGACGAGGGCGAGTCGCCCGCCGACGCCGCGGTCCGCGAGATCTTCGAGGAGACGGGCTACCGCGCCGAGCTCGAGGCCCTCATCGGCGTGGACTCGCACGTGATCCCCGCGCACCGGCGCAGCGATCCCGAGGCCGGTCCCCTGCACGCCATCCGCGTCGTCTACCGCGCCCGCATCGTGGGCGGCGAGCTCACGCACGAGGTGGACGGCTCCACGGACGCCGCCGCCTGGTTCCCCCTGAGCGACGTCGAGGAGCTGGAGCGCGTCGAGCTCGTCGACGCGGCCCTCACCATGAACGAGGCCTGGCTCCTCCGCTGACGGTGCCCGGGAATCCCCGGCCGCGCCCCGGCGTTCCCTTCGTCGTGATCGTCGAGCTCTACACCTCCGCCTTCTGCGGCGCCTGCCATGCCGCGCGCTCGGTGCTGGAGCGCGCCGCGGAGCTCGTCCCCGCCGCCGAGATCCGCGAGCGCGACGTGGCCTTCCACCCCGTCGAGGCCGAGGCCGCCGGCATCCGCTCGACGCCCACGGTCGTCGTGCGGGACACGGCCGGAGAGGTGGTCTTCCGGGCGGAGGGCGCCCCCTCCCTCCCGCAGGCTCTCGCCGCTCTGGCCCTCGCCCTGCCCGCGTAGGGTGGCCGCGGGAGGACCCATGCACCGTCGCGCTGCGCTCGCGAGCACCGTCGTTCTGCTCGGCGCCCTCGCGCTCTCGGGATGCGCCTCCGAGGAGCCGGTGACCACGGCCGCGGTCGGGCTCGGACGGGGCGGCGAGCGCGGCGAGGTCCTCGGCGTCGTCGTCGTGTGCTCGGGATCCGTCGACGGCCTCGACCTCGCCGCCTCCGACTCCGCCCCCCTGACCATCGGCGACGGGCTGCGGAGGGTCACCCGCTGGGTCTCCCCGTCACCGGTCACGCAGCTGGGCGCGACCGACCTCTCCGGATCCACGGTCTGGCCGGCCGACACGGTGATCGAGCGGTTCCCGCTCGGCGTCGACCTCGCGCTGGGCGCCTACGCGACCGACCGCTCCGTGCTCGCCCGCCCGGTCGTCTTCACGGCCGAGCAGTTCGACACGCTCTCCGTCGGCGAGATCATCGTCGGCGACATCCGCGACGGCACGTCCGAGACCCTCTCGGTCCAGCAGTTCCTCGGCCTCGCCTGCGTGGACCGCTGAGCGGGCGGCTCGGCCGTCCGAGCGGCGGCCTCGATCGCATGGCCGCGCGGCGGGCGACAGGAGAGGCCGCCGAATACCTCGACACGGTGACCCCGCGACGGCGGAGGACCCGGAGTGCCGTGGGCCGGGAGACCAGAAGGGCCTGTGAGGGGAGCACCCGCGAGCGGGGAGGAAGTGTGGAGCCTAGGAGATTCGAACTCCTGACATCCTGCTTGCAAAGCAGGCGCTCTACCAACTGAGCTAAGGCCCCGGGCCGGAGACGGGGCGATCCGTCTCCGAGAGTCGAACGGCCCGCCACCGCGAGGTGACGGGCCGTTCGGACCGGGTGGGGGTACCAGGACTTGAACCTGGGACCTCTTCATTATCAGTGAAGCGCTCTAACCGCCTGAGCTATACCCCCGGAATGGCCAGAGGAGACTCTACCCGACATCGAGCAGGAATCCCAATCGGCCGGACCGTGCGCCCTACTGGTTGGTGAAGCCCACCAGGAGGCCGCCGGTGATCTTGACGCTGAGGTTGTACAGCAGCGCCACGATCGCGCCGAGCGCGGTGGTGACGATGGTGTTCAGCACCGCGACGACGATCGCGAAGCCCATGACCTGCGGCAGCGAGATGATCGTGTTGAGGTCGAACGCCTCGGCGCCGGCGATGTCCTGCACGAGGCCGTTGACCTCGTCGAACACGCCCGTCTGGGCCAGGACCGTGTAGACCAGGTAGACGACGACGATCGTGATGATCGCGAGCGTCAGGCCCAGCAGGAACGAGAGCTTCACGGCCGACCAGAAGTCGACGTAGACGAGCTTCAGGCGGACCTGCTTCGCCGCCGGGCTCTTCGCGGACTTCCTGGCGAGCTTCTCGGCGACGGTGCTACTCATCTACGGACCCATCCTCCTCCGACACCGGGGCGGACTCGGCCGGCGCCGCGGCGTCGGGATCCTCGTCCTGGGCGTCGAGATTGCGTTCGGTGTTCTTGGCGAGTGCGATGATGCGGTCGTCCTCAGCGAATCGTGCGAAGACGACTCCCATGGTGTCGCGACCCTTGGCCGGTACCTCGGCCACCGCAGAGCGTACCACCTTGCCGCTGGCGAGCACGACGAGCACCTCGTCGTCCTCTCCGGTGATGATGGCGCCCACGAGGTCGCCGCGCTTCTCCTCGAGCTTGGCCACCTTGATGCCCAGCCCGCCGCGTCCCTGGAGGCGGTACTGGTCGACCGCGGTGCGCTTGGCGTAGCCGCCCTCGGTGACCACGAACACGAAGCCCTCGTCGCTGACGACGTTGGCGTCGAGGAGGCGGTCCTCCCCGCGGAACGACATGCCGCGGACTCCGGAGGTCGAGCGGCCCATCGGACGAAGCGCCTCGTCGGACGCGGTGAAGCGGATCGACATGCCCTTGCGGGAGACCAGCAGCACGTCGCTGTCCTCCTCGACCAGGAGCGCCGAGACGAGCTCGTCGCCGTCGCGCAGCTTGATCGCGATGATGCCGCCGGAGCGGTTCGTGTCGTACTCCGAGAGGGCCGTCTTCTTCACGAGGCCGTCGCGCGTGGCGAGCACCAGGTAGCGGGCCGCCTCGTAGTCGCGGATGTCGAGGATCTGCGCGATCTGCTCCCCCGGCTCGAGCGCGAGCAGGTTCGCGATGTGCTGGCCCTTGGCGTCGCGGCCGGCCTCCTGCAGCTCGTAGGTCTTGGCGCGGTACACGCGGCCGGTGTTCGTGAAGAACAGCAGCCAGTGGTGCGTGGTGGTGACGAAGAAGTGCTCGACGATGTCGTCGGCCTTCAGCTGCGCGCCGCGCACGCCGCGGCCGCCGCGGTGCTGGGCCCGGTAGGAGTCGCTCCGGGTGCGCTTGAGGTAGCCGCCGCGGGTGACGGTGACGACCATCTCCTCCTCGGGGATCAGGTCCTCGACGCTCATGTCGCCGTCGAACCCGAAGAGGATCTCGGTGCGGCGGTCGTCGCCGAAGCGGTCGACGATCTCGTCGAGCTCGTCCGAGATGATCGTGCGCTGGCGCTCGGGGCTCGCGAGGATCGACTTGTAGTCCTCGATCTCGGCCTGGATCCGGTCGTGCTCGTCGATGATCTTCTGGCGCTCGAGGGCCGCGAGGCGGCGCAGCTGCATGTCGAGGATGGCGCGGGACTGCACCTCGTCGATGTCGAGCAGCTCCATCAGGCCGTCGCGCGCCTCCTCCACGGTGGGGGAGCGGCGGATGAGGGCGATGACCTCGTCGAGCGCGTCGAGCGCCTTGAGGTAGCCGCGCAGGATGTGGATCCGCGCCTCCGCCTCGTCGAGGAGGTACTGGGTGCGGCGCACGATGACCTCGACCTGGTGGTCGACCCAGGCGCGGATGAAGCCGTCGAGCGAGAGCGTGCGCGGGATGCCGTCGACGATGGCGAGCATGTTCGCGCCGAAGTTCTCCTGCAGCGGCGTGTGCTTGTAGAGGTTGTTCAACACCACCTTCGCCACGGCGTCGCGCTTCAGGACGACGACGAGGCGCTGGCCGGTGCGACCGGAGGTCTCGTCGCGGATGTCGGCGATGCCCGAGACGCGCCCGTCCTTGACCAGCTCGGCGATCTTGATCGCCAGGTTGTCCGGGTTCACCTGGTACGGCAGCTCGGTGACGACGAGGCAGGTGCGGCCCTGGATCTCCTCGATGGAGACGACGGCGCGCATCGTGATCGAGCCGCGGCCGGTGCGGTACGCGTCCTGGATGCCGCGGACGCCGAGGATCTGCGCACCGGTGGGGAAGTCGGGTCCCTTGATCCGCTGCAGCAGCGCCTCGAGGAGCTCCTCGCGCGTCGCGTCGGGGTTCTCGAGCGCCCACTTGGCGCCGGCGGCGACCTCGCGCAGGTTGTGCGGCGGGATGTTGGTCGCCATGCCGACCGCGATGCCGACGGAGCCGTTGACGAGCAGGTTCGGGAACCGGGCCGGCAGGATCGCCGGCTCGCGCGTGCGGCCGTCGTAGTTGTCCTGGAAGTCGACGGTGTTCTTGTCGATGTCGCGGACCATCTCGAGCGCGAGCGGCGCCATCTTGGTCTCGGTGTACCGGGGGGCGGCGGCGCCGTCGTTGCCGGGGGAGCCGAAGTTGCCCTGCCCGAGCGCGAGCGGGTAGCGGAGGCTCCACGGCTGCACCAGGCGGACCAGCGCGTCGTAGATCGCGGAGTCGCCGTGCGGGTGGAACTGGCCCATCACGTCGCCGACGACGCGCGAGCACTTCGAGAACGCCTTGTCGGGCCGGTAGCCGCCGTCGTACATGGCGTAGATCACGCGGCGGTGCACGGGCTTCAGGCCGTCGCGCACCTCCGGCAGGGCTCGCCCGACGATGACGCTCATCGCGTAGTCGAGGTAGGAGCGCTGCATCTCGAGCTGCAGGTCGACCGGCTCGATCTTGTCGTGACCGTGGATCACCACACCGGTCTCGGTGACGATGTCGTCGCTCTCGTCCGGGCCGGTGGGGGTGGTGGGTTCTTCTGCCATGATCTCTGGTCTCTCAGGTGGGTCCGTGCCCCGGAGGAGCGGGGGCGGCGGTCGCGCTGGGTGTCAGGTGTGCGGGCCGGTGAGGGCCTCTGTCGTGTTCTGGTCGAGGATGCGGCCCATCGAGGGCCGCCGTCACGTGTTCGAGGTGGTCGCGAGGACGGTCCACTGGACCGCCCGGCCGCCGTCTTTCGAAGGACGTCCGCTTCCTCGACCACTAGATGTCGAGGAAGCGCACGTCCTTCGCATTCTTCTGGATGAAGGAACGGCGGGACTCGACGTCCTCGCCCATGAGAGTGGAGAAGATCTCGTCGGCCGCGGCCGCGTCGTCGAGCGTGACCTGGAGGAGGGTCCGCGTGGCGGGGTCCATCGTGGTCTCCCACAGCTCCTTGTAGTCCATCTCGCCGAGGCCCTTGTAGCGCTGGATGCCGTTCTCCTTGGGCATGCGCTTGTTGGTCGCCGAGCCGTGCGCGATCAGGGCGTCGCGCTCGCGGTCGCTGTAGACGTACTCGTGCGGGGAGTTCGACCACTTGAGGCGGTACAGCGGCGGCTGCGCGAGGTACACGTAGCCGAGGTCGATCAGCGGGCGCATGTAGCGGAAGAGGAGCGTCAGCAGCAGCGTCGTGATGTGCTGGCCGTCGACGTCGGCGTCGGCCATCAGGATGATCTTGTGGTACCGCGCCTTGTCGGGGTTGAAGTCCTCGCCGATGCCGGCGCCGAACGCCGTGATCATCGCCTGGACCTCGTTGTTGCCGAGAGCGCGGTCGAGCCGCGCCTTCTCGACGTTGAGGATCTTCCCGCGGAGGGGGAGGATCGCCTGCGTCTCGGGATTGCGGCCCTGCACCGCGGATCCTCCCGCCGAGTCGCCCTCGACGATGAAGATCTCGGAGATCGACGGGTCCTTGGACTGGCAATCCTTGAGCTTGCCCGGCATGCCGCCGCCCTCGAGCAGGCCCTTGCGGCGGGCGGTCTCGCGCGCCTTGCGCGCCGCCATGCGGGCCGAGGCCGCCTGGATCGCCTTGCGGATGATGTCCTTGGCCTGGCTCGGGTTGCGGTCGAACCAGTCGGCCAGCTGCTCGCCGGCCACGCGCTGCACGAACGCCTTCGCCTCGGTGTTGCCGAGCTTCGTCTTGGTCTGGCCCTCGAACTGCGGCTCGCCGAGCTTGATCGACACGACGGCGGTGAGGCCCTCGCGGATGTCGTCGCCCGAGAGGTTCTCGTCCTTCTCCTTGAGCAGGTTGTTCGCGCGCGCGTAGCGGTTGACCAGAGTGGTCAGCGCGGCGCGGAAGCCCTCCTCGTGGGTGCCGCCCTCGTGGGTGTTGATGGTGTTCGCGTAGGTGTGGACGCTCTCGGTGTAGGCCGTGGTCCACTGCATGGCGACCTCGAGCGAGATGCGGCGCTCGGTGTCCTCGGACTCGAAATCGATGATCTCGGAGTGCACGAGGTCCGACTTCTTCAGCGAGTTGATGTACTCGACGTAGTCGACGAGGCCCTTCTCGTAGTGGAAGACGTCGGTCCGGTCGCCCTCGGTCTCGTTCTCGCCCTCCCCCTCGAACTCGACCTCGTTCTGGTCGGTCAGCGCGATGCGCAGGCCCTTGTTGAGGAACGCCATCTGCTGGAAGCGCGCGCGCAGGGTCTCGTAGTCGAACTCGACCGTCTCGAAGATGCCGGCGTTGGGCCAGAAGGTGATCGTCGTGCCGGTCTCGTCGCTGGCCTCGCCCTTCTCGAGCGGGGCGTCCGGCACTCCGTCGGTGAAGCTCATCCGGTACACGGCGCCCTGGCGCTTGACCTCGACGTCGAGTCGCGTCGACAGCGCGTTGACCACGGAGGAGCCGACGCCGTGCAGGCCGCCGGAGACCGCGTAGCCGCCGCCGCCGAACTTGCCGCCGGCGTGCAGCACGGTGAGGACCAGCTCGACCGTGGAGATGCCCTCGGTCGGGTGCATGTCGACCGGGATGCCGCGGCCGTTGTCGGAGACGGTGACGCCTCCGTCGGCGCGCATCAGGATCTCGATGTTGTCGCAGTAGCCCGCGAGCGCCTCGTCGACGGCGTTGTCGACGATCTCGTAGACCAGGTGGTGCAGACCGCGCGGACCCGTGGATCCGATGTACATGCCGGGGCGCTTGCGGACCGCCTCGAGGCCCTCGAGGACCTGGATCTGGTTCGCGCCATAGTCGCCGGACGACTTGGTCGACATGCTCTCGTGCGGAGCGGAGGGGGCTGCTGAGCCGTTCGCGTCCAGGTCGTTCGCTGCGGGTGACGTGGAGTCGTTCGGCTCGTGAGTCATAGCTGTGGAGTTCTCCTCTGACGGTCCGTCGCGACGCGCACGGTGATCTGGAGATCGCCCGCGCGGCGGCGTCACTGCGGTTCGGCGGCCCTCCATTCTACCGCGTGCCGGGTCGATCCGAAGCGCTGGACGGCGATCTGAGGCGCGAAAGATCGGCGGTCGACCGAAAATGCGTCCTCAGCCGTAGGTGTCGCGCGGACCACGCCCTGGAATCGACCTGGGACCCTTTTTCCAGTTCGGGACGTCCGGGCCCTGGAAACGGATCGACGCGATGCCCGCGTCGGGGAAGTTCACGGCGATGTGGTTCATGATCTCGATCCGCATCAGCCGGAGCTGCGTCGACCACGCCGTGGACTCGCACGCGACCGTCAGCACGCCGTCGACGACGCCCACCGGAGTCGAGTGCTTCGCGGTCTCCTCGCCGGCGATCGCCGTCCACGACGACATCAGGTCGCCCTGCGCCAGCGGCGCCGTCCAGCCGAGCTTCACGGTGAGGGAGTCGAGGACGTCGCCGAGGTCGTGCGGGTCGCGGCCCTTGCCGAACGGGATCGCGTCGCCCTTGGGCTCGGCGCGCTCGACGGTCTTCCGGATGCGGCGCGGGCCGTCGGCGCCGAACACCTCCTTGAGGTGGCGGTAGACGCGGGCGGCCTCGGAGCCGGGTGCGGGGGCTCCGCGGCGGGGGGAGTCAGCCATCGGCCGGCTCCGACGGGGCGGGGAGTCAGCCATCGGATGGCTCCGACGGGGCGGGCGGCTCCGGGGACGCGGGATCTGTGGACGCCGGCGCTGGGGACGCGGGCTCCGAGGAGGAGGCCGCGGCGGAGGAGACGGCACCAGGAGAAGGGGAGTCGGACGAGACCGGACCGGGAGGAGCGGAGTCGGAGGACACCGGATCGGACGAGGCGGAGTCGGGTGCGGTCGGCTCCGGCACGGCGATCGGCGCGGCGGCGGCGCCCGTGCCGACGATCCGGCCGGCCTCGATCCGCACGGTGTGCGCGGCCAGCGCCTCCGGGACGTCGTCGAAGACGGCCGCGGTGATCAGGACCTGCTCGTAGTCGGCGACCACCGAGGCGAGCCGCTCGCGCCGGCGCGCGTCCAGCTCGGCGAAGACGTCGTCGAGCATCAGCACCGGATCGCCCATGGGGGAGTCGCGCCGGAGCAGCTCCGCGGCGCCCAGCTTCAGCGCCAGCGCGAACGACCAGCTCTCGCCGTGGCTGGCGTAGCCCTTGGCCGGCAGCGCGTTCAGCTCGAACTGCACGTCGTCCCGGTGCGGGCCGACGAGGGAGACGCCCCGGTCGAGCTCGCGGCGTCGCACCCCGGCCAGCGCGGACGCGAACGCCTCCGCCAGTCCCTCGCCCGCCGCCGGTGACGCGGCGCCCGGCTGCTCCACGGGCTCGCCGTCGTCGTCGACCGCGCCCTCGATGCTCAGGCGGGAGCGGAGTACCGGACGCTGGTCGGCACCGGCGACCGCCTCGTACGCGGCGCGCACCGGTCCGCTCAGCTCCTCCACCAGGGTGAGGCGCGACTGCATGATCTCGGTCCCGAGCGCGATCAGGCGCTCGTCCCAGATGTCGAGGGTCCCGAGCTTCGAGGGGTCGCGGACGCCGCTCGCCCGTGCGGACTTGAGCAGCGAGTTGCGCTGGCGCAGCACCCGCTCGTAGTCGGCCTGGACGGCGCTCATCCGCGGGGAGCGGAGGATCACCAGCTGGTCGAGGAAGCGGCGGCGGGCCGACGGGTCGCCGCGGATGAGGAGGAGGTCCTCCGGGGCGAAAAGGACGCTGGAGAAGAAGCGGGGGAGCTCGCGCGGCTTGATCCCGCCGCGGTTGATCTGCGCGCGGTTGGGGGAGGAGCGGTTGATCTGCACCTCGGCCAGCAGGTCGCGCTCGCCGTTGCGGAGGCGGGCGCGCACCACGGCGCTGTCCCGGCCGGCGCGGATGAGCGCCTGGTCGCTCGACACGCGGTGCGAGCCCAGGGTGGAGAGGTAGCCGAGCGATTCGACGAGGTTCGTCTTGCCCTGGCCGTTGCGGCCGACGAAGAGGTTCGGTCCGGGCACGAGCTCGACGTCGACCGACTCGTAGTTCCGGAAGTCGCTGAGCGCCAGCTGCGTCACCTGCACGTCGCGCTCCTCTCCTCCACCCGTCGTCGCGGGCCTTCCCTGCACCCCTGCGGGCTCCTCGCCCGTCCCGATCGGCCGGTCCACCCGCCCCGGCGCCTGCGGTCCGCTCTCCCAGCGCCGGCCAGGCCCTCGCCTCGAGCCTCGATACGCCCCTCCGGGGCTACTCGACCAGCATGCTGGCAAGACCATCCGTCGGGCTGGTCTCCATGCGCCGTCGCGGGGCCACTCGACCAGCATGATCGGCGGCGCCCCGTCCCTGCCCGTGAAGGCGGCCGCAGGCTCGCCGCCCGACGCCGGTAGCAGGGTGGAGGCGGCCGGAGGCCCGCCGCCTCCGTGAGAGCATCCCTGCCTCACGGGGGCGGCGGGCCGCAGTCCGCCGTCCGTCACCGGCTCTACGGAACGCGCCCCCCTCGGGAAGCCGACCGCCGTGAGGACTGCCGGAGGCAGTCCTCACCAGCCCACTCAGTCGACGGCCTTGACGGAGTGCCCGCCGAACTGGTTGCGGAGCGCTGCGACGGCCTTCATCGCGGGGGAGTCCTCCTGGCGGGAGACGAAGCGGGCGAAGATCGAGGCGCTGATCGTGGGCACCGGGACGGCGTTGTTGATGGCCTCCTCGATGGTCCAGCGGCCCTCGCCCGAGTCCTGCACGTAGCCCTCGATGTTCTTGAAGTCCGGGTCCTGCTCGAGGGCGCGGACGAGGAGCTCGAGCAGCCAGGAGCGCACGACCGTGCCGCGCTGCCACGCCTTGAAGGTGCCGGTGACGTCCTTGATGATGTCGCTGCGGGTCTCGAGCAGCTCGTAGCCCTCGGCGAACGCCTGCATCAGGGCGTACTCGATGCCGTTGTGGACCATCTTCGCGTAGTGGCCGGCGCCGACCTCGCCCACGTGGACGAAGCCCTCCTCGCGGGGGCCCTCCGGGCGCAGCGCGTCGAAGACGGGCATGGCGTACTCGACGAGCTCCTTCGGGCCGCCGACCATCAGGCCGTAGCCGTTCTGGAGTCCCCAGACGCCGCCTGAGACGCCCGCGTCGATGTAGTGGATGCCCTTGGGCTTCAGCAGCGCGTCGTGCTTGAAGTCCTCGGTGAAGCGGGAGTTGCCGCCGTCGATGACGAGGTCGCCCTCGCTGAGCTTCTCCGACAGGTCCTTGACGACCGCGTCGGTGATCTCGCCGGCCGGCACCATCACCCAGACGATGCGGGGCGAGGGGAGTGCGGCGATCATCTCGTCGAGAGAGGCCGCGTCCGAGACGTCGGGATTGCGGTCGTAGCCGGTGACCTCGAGCCCCTTGGAGCGGAGGCGGGAGCGCATGTTGTCGCCCATCTTGCCGAGGCCGACGAGTCCGATGTGCATGGTGAACCTTCCTGGATTCGTTGTCCGGCGGGCGGGCGCTCGTCGGGAGCGGGGCGGTCGCGGCTCTGCGATCCGGGGAGTGGTCAGCGCAGCAGCAGGTTGGGCTGGAGCAGGTAGCGGTAGCTGTCGCTGCCGGGCTGCTCCCGCGAGGTCTGCGCGGTGATCAGGACGGGGCCGGGCTTGTTGGGGTTCTCGGTCTTCGTGAACGCGATGCGCACGAACTCCGAGTGGACGGCGGCGAGGCCGTCGAGCAGGAACTGCGGCTTGAGCGAGACGACCACGTCGTCGCCGGTCACGATCGCGTCGATGCTCTCGGACGCCTGCGCCTGCTCCGAGCCGATGGCCTCGAGGGTGAGGCCGTCGCTGCTGAAGCTGAAGCGGAGGGCCGCCTCGCGCTCGAGCACGAGCGAGACGCGGCGGGTGGCCTCGATGAGGTCGCTGGTCGACATGACCGCGTAGTTCTCGACGGAGGCGGGGAAGAGGCGCTTCACGGGCGGGAAGTTGCCCTTGATCAGCAGCGAGGTGACGGTCTTGCGGTCCGCGGTGAAGGCGATCAGCTCGCGCTCGTCGCGGTTGGTGATCGCGACGGAGACGGTGCCGGAGTGGCCGAAGGTCTTCCCGACCTCCTGCAGCGTGCGCGCGGGCACGAGGGCGGTGAGCGGCTGGGTGGGCGCGGGGTTGTCTCCGTTGTCCCAGTCGATCTCGCGGACGGCGACGCGGTAGCGGTCCGTCGCGACGAGGCCGATCGTGTTCTCGGTGATCTCGAGCTGCACGCCGGTGATGACGGGGGTCACGTCGTCGCGGGAGGCGGCGACCGCCACCTGCGAGACGGCGGCCGCGAAGGCGTCGGCCGGGACGAGGCCGGTGGAGGCATCGATCTCGGGGATGCTCGGGTACTCCTCCACGGGCATCTGCAGGAGCGTGAAGTGCGCCGAGCCGGCCGAGACCGAGACGCGCGACTCCTCCGTGGCGATGCGCACGGGAGCGTTGGGGAGGCGGTTCGCGATGTCGGCGAGCAGACGGCCCGAGACGAGCACGGTCCCCGTCTCCTCCACGTCGGCCGCGATCTGCGTCTGCGCGGACACCTCGTAGTCGAAGGAGGACAGCGTCAGACCCTCGGAGGTCGCCTCGATGAGGACTCCGGAGAGGATCGGCAGGGTCGTGCGCTGCGGAAGCAGCTTGACCGCGAAGGACACCGCCTCGCTGAAGACATCGCGGTTGGCTTGGAACCTCACGAGTACACCCCTGACGAGTCGCGGACGAAGACCGTCGCCCATCGTACCCGCCGGGCTCGACGAGCTCGGAAGGGGGTGGACCGCCGAGCACTCCCGAGCCGCTGTGGAGAGGTTGCCGGTCGAGGCTTCATTAAAGAGAGAACTGCGTTAACAGTGTTAACACGTGTGGAAACTGTGGAAAACGCTTCGGACCCCTACTCCTGGGTGGGATCGGAGGGACCCGCCCCTGTGGAGGGAGTGTGAGCGGGCCCGTGGACGCCCTGTGGAGCGATCCGAGCCGACCGGTCGCCCTCCACAGGCGGGCTCTCCCGGCGCACAGTCCCGAGGCGGTTGTCCACAGTTATCCACAGGTTCCTCACACTGTGGAAATCGGCCCTCCGAGGCGCGCGAGGCGGCGTGTCCGAGGCCCGCGCAGTGGGTCGAGGAGTCCGTCGACGACGTCTCCGGGTCACGACGGAGACCGTCGAACGCGGCTCGCGCCGTCCGAGCGGCGCGGAAGACGGCGCGAGTTCCCTCTCCCCCGCGCTGCTCTCCGGGCCGTCGCACGGCGGATCGACGCCGTTCGATCGCACGCAGGCCGCCCCGCCGCTCCGCCGCTCGCCCGGACCCCCTGAGCATGTCCGGTCCGTGCTGGTCGAGTAGCCCCAGCGCGCCGTATCGAGACCCCCGCCAGCGCCTTCGCCTGATCTCGACGCGCGCCGACACCGACGTCCTGCTGCTCGCGCCGCGATCCCCGTCGCCTCCGCCTCCCCTCACGCGAGGAAGGAGGGGAGCGATTACCCGACCACCGGGCACGGACGCTGATGGACCCCGGGGCACGCCACCCGGGACAGGCGGTCCCGGGGACCGTACGACTGTCGGCTAGCGGTTCGTCTTGATGCGGGTGGTCAGCTCGGTGACCTGGTTGTAGATGCTGCGGCGCTCCTTCATGAGCTCCGAGATCTTCTTGTTCGCGTACATCACCGTGGTGTGGTCGCGGTTGCCGAACAGCTGGCCGATCTTGGGCAGCGAGAGGTTCGTCAGCTCGCGGCACAGGTACATGGCGATCTGGCGCGCGGTGGCGACGGCCTGCGAGCGCGACGAGCCGTAGAGGTCGTCGACCGTGAGCTTGAAGTAGTCCGCGGTGTGGTTGATGATGTCGACCGGCGAGATGACGTTGTCCTCGTCGAGCGTGATCAGGTCCTTGAGCACGGTCTGCACGAGCGACATGTCGACCGGCGTCCGGTTCAGGCTCGCGAACGCGGTGACGCGGATGAGCGTCCCCTCGAGCTCGCGGATGTTGCTCGACACCTTCGACGCCATGAACTCGAGGATGTCGTCGGGCACGAGCAGCTTCTCGCTGACCGCCTTCTTGCGGAGGATCGCGATGCGGGTCTCGAGGTCGGGAGCCTGCACATCGGTGATGAGGCCCCACTCGAAGCGCGAGCGCATCCGGTCCTCGAAGCCCGTCAATGCCTTCGGCGGCAGATCGGACGTGATCACGACCTGCTTGTTGTGGTCGTGCAGCTGGTTGAAGGTGTGGAAGAACGCCTCCTGCGTCTCCGCCTTCCCCTGCAGGAACTGGATGTCGTCGATCAGGAGGATGTCGACGTTGCGGTAGCGGCCGTGGAAGGCGTTGCCCCGGTTGTTCGCGATCGAGTTGATGAAGTCGTTCGTGAACTCCTCGCTCGAGACGTACCGCACGCGGATCCCCGGGTAGAGGCTCATCGCGTAGTGGCCGATGGCGTGGAGGAGGTGCGTCTTGCCGAGCCCGGAGTCGCCGTAGACGAAGAGCGGGTTGTAGGCCTTGGCGGGAGCCTCGGCGACGGCGACGGCCGCGGCGTGCGCGAACCGGTTGGAGCCTCCGATGACGAAGTTGTCGAAGCTGTACTTCGGGTTCAGCCGGGTGTCGGTCGCCGGCACGGTCCGCAGCTCCTCGACCCCGCGGGTCGGCGCGACCGTCGCCGAGGAGGCGGTGATCGGCTCGAACGGGTTCATCGACTCCTGCGACGACGGGGAGCTGAGGGGCTCGTGCTCGATGTCGGGGTTCACCACGAAGGCGAACGTCATGACGCCGAAGGAGTCGTCGAGCGTCCCGATCGCGCTGAGCAGGGGCACGCGCACGCGCTGCTCGAGCATCCCGCGGGTGAACTCGTTCGGGACCTCTAGGTAGAAGGTGCCCGCCATGATGCCCTTGGGCTCCACGAGCGAGACGAACCCGTAGAGGGGAGCGGTGATCCGCTCGTCCTGGGACAGTGCGCCGAGGATCACGTTCCACGCGTCGACCATCGACGTGTCGTCTGCCATCTGTCTCCGGTCCTGGGTGCTGTCGCTGTGAAGTCGCTGCGGTATCGCCGTCTCCGCCGGACCCGTCGCCGCCCGCTGCAGGGGCGTCGCGGACCGGGCGCGGAGCCGGGTCTCGAGTGCCGCTCTCTCCACAGGGTTGTCCACCGGCCTCGAGCGATGCCTGTGCGGGCGCGGGAGGACGCGGATCCCACCTGTGGATAACTGCGGCTCAACACCGTAACGAACGGAGCCGACGGGAGACAAATCCACCACAGCGACACCCGCGTGTCAATGCGCGGAACCCCGTGTCGCGTGTGCATGATCGAGGTTTCGCGCCGTCCACATTTGACCGGTGGCGGAACAGGCCGTAGTTTAAATCAGTTGACGCCTGCCCGGTGTCGTCCGTGCGGCCCTCGCAGGCCGAGCGGATTCCGCAGCCGGGCACCCCTTCTTCCCGGAGGATCCGAGTCTCCGCCCGAGCGGGTGGTGCCGGTTCGCGCCGCGGAACACGTACGTGGAGATCTGATTATGAGCAAGCGAACCTTCCAGCCGAACAACCGTCGTCGCGCCAAGGTGCACGGCTTCCGTCTGCGCATGCGCACCCGTGCCGGCCGCGGCATCCTCAGCGCGCGCCGCGCCAAGGGGCGCACCGAGCTCTCCGCCTAGCAGCGAGCGGTACCGACCAGCGGTGCTGGCCAGAGCCAATCGCATCGTCCACGGAGGCGAGTACCGGACAGTCGTCCGTCGCGGTGTGCGGTCCACAGGACCGCACACCGTCACGTATGTCCGCCGGTCCTCCGCGGGCGATCCGGCGCGGTTCGGGTTCATCGTCGCCAAGACGGTCGGCACCGCGGTGACGCGCAACACCGTCCGCCGCCGGCTCAAGGCCGTGGCGTTCGAGCTCGTCCCCGAGATCGACCCCGGCACCCAGGTCGTCGTCCGCGCGCTGCCCGGCAGCGCCGACGCCCCCTGGTCGGAGCTGCGCTCCGAGGTGTGGTCCGCGATGGCGCGAGCCGCGCGGAAGAGCGGGGCGTCCTCGTGACCGCCGTGCTCCCCCGCCGGGAGGCGCCGTTCGCCCGGCTCGGGTGGGCGATCCTTCTGCTGCCGCGGAACATCGGCGTCCTGCTCCTGATCGTCTACCGGGCGGTCGTGTCCCCTCTCTACGGGGACGTCTGCCGTTACTACCCCTCATGCTCCGCGTACGCGCTCCAGGCGGTCCAGCTCCACGGGCTCGTCCTCGGCTCCGTCCTCGCGGCCCGCCGTCTGCTCCGCTGCCACCCGTGGGCGGCCGGCGGCATCGACGACGTCCCGACCTCGATCCCCCTGCACCGACCGGCTTCCGGCCGGACCCGCTTCGCCGTGACGCGAGCCGGGTTCGTCGTGGGCCCTCGAAAGGACTGACCCCACTCCATGGACCTCCTCGGCACGATCCTCTGGCCCCTCAAGTGGGTGGTCGAGCTGCTCCTCGTCGCCTTCCACCAGCTGCTGACCTTCACCGGCATGGAGGCGGCCGCGGGAATCACCTGGGTCCTCTCGATCGTCGGCCTGGTCATCGTCATCCGCGCCGCGCTCATCCCGATCTTCGTCAAGCAGATCAAGAGCCAGCGCCGGATGCTCGAGGTCGCGCCCCAGCTCAAGAAGATCCAGGACAAGTACAAGGGCAAGCGCGACCAGCTGTCCCGCGAGGCGATGTCCCGCGAGACCATGGAGCTCTACAAGAAGACGGGCACCAACCCGCTCGCCTCCTGCCTGCCCCTGCTGATCCAGATGCCGATCTTCTTCAGCCTGTTCTCGGTGCTGAACGCGGCGCAGCACAGCCAGAAGGGCGTGGGCCCGCTCGACGAGACGCTCGCCCGCCAGTTCGGCGAGGCGAACCTCTTCGGCGTGGCACCGCTGCACCAGTCGATCCAGGGCGCACTCGCCGAGGGCGGCCAGGAGCCGGTCATCATCATCGCGGTGATCATGGTCGTCCTGATGACGGCGTCGCAGTTCATCACGCAGCTGCAGATCGTGTCGAAGAACATGTCGCCCGAGGCGAAGGCCTCGCCGACGTTCAAGCAGCAGCGGATCCTGCTCTACATCCTCCCCCTCGTCTTCGCCTTCTCGGGCTTCGCCTTCCCCCTCGGCGTGATGTTCTACTGGCTGACCTCGAACATCTGGACGATGATCCAGCAGTTCATCGTCATCCGGAACATGCCGACCCCGGGCAGCGAGGCCGCCAAGGCCCGCGAGGAGCGCCTGCGCCGCAAGGGCAAGCTGGTCGAGGAGACCACGGCCGCCGGCGACGTCACCCTCGTCGAGAAGAAGGCCGTGCAGCGCACGCAGCCCGTGAGCAAGAACCGCTCCAAGAAGCAAGCCGGAAAGAAGTAGAGCCGCCATGACCGATCCGATGCAGACCATCACCGACGACGCGTCCGCACCCGCGGACGTGGACGTGGACGCGTCCGCCGTCGACGAGGCGCCCGAGTCCACGCTCTCGCAGCTCGAGGACGAGGGGGACGTCGCCGCCGACTACATCGAGGAGTTCCTCGACATCTGCGACCTCGACGGCGACATCGACATCGAGGTCCGCAACGGCCGCGCCTACCTCTCGGTCACCGCCTCCGGCGACACGAACCTCCGGGTGCTCTCCCGCCCCGACGCCGTCCAGGCACTGCAGGAGCTGACGCGCCTGGCGGTCCAGACGAAGACCGGCGCGTTCTCCCGCCTCATCCTCGACATCGGCGGCTCCCGCGACGCCCGCGAGGCTGAGCTCGCCCAGCTGGTCGACCGCGCGATCGAGCGGATCGAGGACGGCGCCACGTCGGCCTCGCTCCCGCCCATGTCGTCGTACGAGCGCAAGCTGGTCCACGACATGGTGGGCGAGCGCGGCTTCGTGTCGGAGTCGCGCGGCGAGGCGCGCGAGCGCCACACCGTCATCACCCGCGGCTGAACGGCGTGGAGTCGACCCTCGAGGCCGAGCCCGCAGCCGCTGCGGCGATCGCCGGCGACCGCCTGCCCCTCCTGCGGCGGTTCACGGAAGCTCTCGCTGACCAGGGTGAGGAGCGCGGCCTGATCGGGCCCTTGGAGCTCCCCCGTCTCTGGACGCGGCACGTGCTCAACAGCGCCCTGGTGGCCCCTCTCCTGCGTCCGGGACTGGTGGGTGATGTCGGCAGTGGCGCGGGCCTTCCCGGGCTCGTCCTCGCCATCGTGCGGCCCGACGTCCGCTTCGTGCTCATCGAGCCGATGGAGCGTCGCGTCGTCTGGCTTCAGGAGCAGGTGGACGGACTCGGACTCGAGAATGTCTCAGTTCTTCGAGCCCGTGCTGAAGAGGCGGAGCTCGCGGAGCCTCTCGACCAGGTGACCGCTCGGGCGGTCAGCGCCCTCTCGAAGCTGATCCCGCTGACCGCGCCGCTGCTGCGGCCCGGAGGCGAGCTGGTCCTGCTGAAGGGCATCAACGCCGAGAAGGAGATCGAGGCGGCGGCCAAGCAGATCCGTCGTTTCCGGCTCTCCCCGCCCGAGGTCGTCGTGCTCGGCGACGGCGTGCTCTCCGAGGTGACGAGGGTCGTCCGGGCTACAGTGGGTTGATCGCCACGACGCCGCAGTGAGCCCCCGACTCCTCGTCCGTCGACTCCTCGGTGCTGCTGTCCGTCCCACTCGCTGAGCGAAGGTTTCACGTGAAACAAACCGATTCCGCCGGTCTGACCGGAGGCTTCGATTCCTCGACTCCCCTGGCCCGGGAGATCGCGGACATGACCCGCCGGCGCGCACTGCTGAACGCCCAGCCGCTGCCCAAGCCCGAGTCGACGCGCGTCATCACGATCTCGAACCAGAAGGGCGGCGTCGGCAAGACGACGACGACCGTCAACCTCGCCGCCGGGCTCGCCCGCGGTGAGGCGAAGGTGCTCGTCATCGACCTCGATCCGCAGGGCAACGCGTCGACGGCCCTGGGCATCGAGCACCGCGCCGAGACGGCCAGCGTGTACGACGTGATCGTCAACGACACTCCCCTCGCGGACGTCGTGCAGAAGAGCCCGGAGTTCGCCTCGCTCTACGGTGTGCCGGCGACCATCCACCTGGCCGGCGCCGAGATCGAGCTGGTCTCGCTCGTCGCACGCGAGCAGCGTCTCCGCCGTGCGCTCGACCGCATGCTCGACACCATGGACGAGCCGTTCGACTACGTCTTCATCGACTGCCCGCCGTCGCTCGGTCTGCTGACCATCAACGCGTTCGTCGCCGCTCGCGAGGTGCTCATCCCGATCCAGTGCGAGTACTACGCCCTCGAGGGGCTCAGCCAGCTGCTCAAGAACATCGACCTGATCGAGCGGCACCTCAATCCGAACCTCGGTGTCTCGACGATCCTCCTGACGATGTACGACGGCCGCACGAACCTCTCCCAGCAGGTAGCAGCGGATGTCCGAGAGCACTTCCCGAAGGAGGTGCTGCGCGCGGTGATCCCGCGCAACGTGAGGATCTCGGAGGCGCCGAGCTACGGACAGAGCGTGATCAGCTACGACCCGCAATCGTCCGGTTCGCTGGCGTATCTGGAGGCGGCCGCGGAGATCGCACGACGCGGAGCCCGGAAGACACCCGAGACGTCACACGAAGGAGAGGCACGCTGATGGCGACCAAGCGCACGGGACTCGGCCGGGGGATCGGCTCGCTCATCCCGACCAGCGACGAGTCGCGCTCCCGACCTGTCGACGTCTTCTTCCCTGATCAGGTCGGCGATTCGGCCCGTGCCGAGGAGCTCCTCGAGGTCCCCGGAGCGCGTTTGGCGCGACTCCCCCTCGCCGACATCACCCCCAACACGGCGCAGCCGCGGTCGGTGTTCGACGAGGACGACCTCGCGGAACTCGTCCACAGCATCCGCGAGTTCGGAGTGCTGCAGCCGATCGTCGTCCGGCCCGTGACGGCTCGCGGCGGAGCGAAGTACGAGCTCGTCATGGGTGAGCGCCGGTTCCGTGCCTCGAAGGCCGCTGGACTGACCACCATCCCCGCGGTCGTCAAGGACACGGCCGACGAGAACATGCTCCGCGACGCGCTGCTGGAGAACCTGCACCGCGCCGACCTCAACCCGCTCGAGGAGGCGTCCGCCTACCAGCAGCTCCTCAGCGACTTCGGGATCACCCAGGAGGCCCTGGCGACGCGGCTCGGACGTTCGCGGCCGCAGATCTCGAACACGCTCCGTCTCCTGCGGCTCCCGGCCGATGTGCAGGCCCGCGTCGCTGCCGGCGTCCTGACCGCAGGACACGCGCGTGCGGTTCTGTCCCTCGACGACGTCGAGATGATGCGCCGCCTGGCCGACAAGATCGTCAATGAGGACCTGTCCGTCCGCGCCGCCGAGGCTGCCGCGGCGCAGATGAAGGCGCCGCGGACGACCACGCGTCCTGTGGTGGAGGAGCAGGGCGGCCACTCCGGACACCTCTCGTCGATCGCGGATCACCTCGGCGACCGGTTGAACACGCGTGTCAAGGTCACTCTGGGTGCTCGCAAGGGCCAGATGGTCATCGACTTCGCCACCATCCAGGACCTGAACCGCATCCTCGCCGAGATCGGGGAGCCGACCGAGGTGTCGCTCGCTCCGTAGTGGCCGGCCTAGCAGCCGCCACTGATTCGCCGTGCGGCTGGCGTGCGCGTGCTCGCGCTGTGTTCTTGGCCGCAATCGCCGGTGTGGCGATATCCGCTCCCCTCGTCGGCACCGCGATCACAGGAATCGGTACGCTTGAGGCGGCCTACGAAATGCCTTGTGAGCTGTCCATTCTCTGCCGTCGCCATCTCTCTGATTGGTGAGCCCTTGTGACCGGCACAGTCTGATGAAGTGGCCCCAGGTTCTGCGGGGCCCTGCTGACTCCGAGCCTGGTCGAGAATACGGCTGGTATAGCCGAACGGCGATGATCGCCGGGTATCCGGTACATCTATCTCTGGATAGAGCAAATCACGATGCGGCTATATGGCGGTCGAGTAGGCGTGGAGCGCCGGATCGCGGGTTGGCGAGTTCAGACATCGTCGCGCTCCGGAGTTGATGTCGCGTTCGGTGAGTCGCTGGCGGGCGCAGGACGGGCGCCTGGACGGGTCGTTCGCGGTCGCGCTCTCCGCTGCCCAGGGCGACGACATCGTCGCCGGTATTCGCGTGCGCAATGTTTCACGTGAAACATTCCTACGTTGGCAGCTGAGATGAGGACCCCCTCGGCTGTCCGTGCATCCCAAGTCGCCGGTGAGGAGCGCTTCCTGGGCCTCCAGAAATTGACCGGCGGGGGGTCAAGTTTAGACGAAATGCAGTATCGCTTCGTTTTCGCGGATCGATGCAGATGTGATGACTGGGTTCGCCGAGGTTTGACGGAGGACCCCGTCGGCGGTCGCCCCCAGAGAGCACTGAAAGAGGCGATGGAAGGGCCGTTTCACGTGAAACGGTCCGCTCTAGGGCGGCCTAGCCATTGAAGAGCTACGAGCTTGTCATGTAAGAGAGGAGGCCCTCGTCGGCTCGACTCGCTCCAACGGGCGCAATATTTTGGATCGAAGTTACCCAACGGCTGCGGAGGCGTTTCACGTGAAACGCCCCTGCCGAGAACATTGGACGCCCATGCGGATCCTCGTGGGACCGACTTCGACCGCAATGCTCGAAAGAGATTGCTCGCCTGACCAGCGGAATAGAGACACCACCCCCCCGAGGCGAAGTTGAGGTCGGAGAACCAAGCTAAAGGGATCCCTTCGGGCCGTGGGTCTCGGTACGTCGCGTTGTGGTTACTCGACCAGCATGGCGACGGGTGCCTGGTGTCGATCAGCGTCGATCGACCAATGTTGTGTCTCCGCAGAGATGGCGCGGGCGGCGATCGTGGTGAGCCTCGATTCGACGCACTACTGCTCTTCACCGGCATGTCTGCTCATATGAGGAAGCGATTGGCGTGGATATCTTGCCCCAGGCAATGCCTCACCTGGTACCCACCGAGGGTGTCCGGGTCTCGATACTCAGCAATGCGGTTCCTCGACCAGCATGACGACGAGGACCAGGTGCCGATGGAAGCCATGGGCCAGGTCGATTCCTGGTGGGTTCAGCGCGAGGAGGGGGTCTGACCACGCGGATCTACGGATATTCGACCGGCGCGGCGATGGATGTCTGGCGTTGTGGGAGTCGAGACCCGGCCTCGGGTTCTTCCCCCGAGTCGGCACTACTGGTCTGCTGATGAAGACCAAGACACGTTGTCGGGCGGCTACTCGACCCATGTCATAGCAGCAGGGGGCGATCGCGGGTCTCGACATGCCGCGATCCGACTACTCGTCTGGTATGGTTTCGCGCGCTTGTTCAGAACGTCGCAGCCTCGCGACCAGGAGCGTACGCGCAGCGGACCGTTTCACGTGAAACGGTATGGAGTCAGGAGGCTGCGAGCTTCGCGAGGGTGGAGTAAACGTCGCCGAGGTAGCGGCCGGATGCCTCAATGGCCTGGGGAACGAGTGAGGTCTCGGTCATTCCGGGAAGGACGTTCGCGTCGAAGAACCAGGGGAGTCCGGCCTCGTCGATGATGAAGTCGAGTCGCGACAGGTGGCGGAGCCCCAGCAGCTCGTGGATCGCGACGGCCACGCGGGACACTTCCTCCGTGATCTCCGGCGAGATCCGGGCCGGCGTGTAGAAGTGCGTCTCCCCCGCGTTGTAGCGCGCTTCGAAGGTGTACTGGCCCGCGACGGGTGCGATCTCTACGGGCGGCAGCGCGAAAGGTCCGTCACCGAGGTCGAGAACACCGACGGAGACCTCGGTTCCCTGGATCTGCTGTTCGATGAGCACGACGTCGCCGTAGGTGTACGCCTCGACCATCGCTCGCGGGAGCTGCGACGACTCCGTCACGATGCTGACGCCCTGGGCTGAACCGCCCTGAGCGGGCTTCACCACGAGGGAGCCCGGCAGGTGCGCCTCGACCTGCTCCAGAATCCCGCCGGCTCCGAGCTCGCGGAAGGTCTCGCGGGGGAGGGTGACGGAGCGCGGGGTCGAGAAGCCCGCGCGAACGACGAGCGTCTTCGCGGTCGGCTTGAACCAGGCCAGGCGCGCCGCGTCCGTCTGCGAGCCGACGTAGGCGAAGCCAGCCGCCTCGAGGAGCCCGAGGAGCGCACCGTCCTCACCGCTCGCCCCGTGCACCGCGGGCCAGACGACGTCCGGACGCTTCTGCAGGAGCGTCGAGAGGAGGCCGGCGTCCGGTTCGTGCAGGGAGACGCGGTGGCCCATCGCGGAGAGACGATCCGCCACGCGACGGCCCGACCGCAAGGAGACGTCGCGCTCGTGGCTGATGCCACCGCTGATGACGACGATGTCGAGTGTACGGTCGAGCACAGAGAAATCGGTCATGACCAGGGCTTTCTTATCGAAGGAGCGGTGTCAGGAGACGTTCGGCGGCAGGACGGCGTCACGCTTGCTCGCGTCGGCGCTGCTCAGCCGGCCCGTGCCCGCGAAGGTCGACAGCAGATCGAGCTCCCCGTTGATGACCGTGGCGAGGCGGCGGATGCCGTCACCGATGCGCTCCGGCGTCGGGTAGCAGAACGAGAGGCGGATGTTCTGACGTCCGTCTCCGTTACCGTAGAACGCAGTGCCCGGCGTGTACGCGACGAGCTCCTTCACTGCGCGCGGCAGCATCGCCTTGGAGTCGAGCTCCTCGGGCAGCGTGACCCAGACGTAGAAGCCGCCGTTCGGGTTCGTCCAGCTGAGGCCGGGCAGATGGGTCTGCAGGCCCTTCAGCATCGCTTCCTTCCGCTCGCGATAGACGCCGCGGAAGGTGTCGATCTGTCCGCGCCAGTCGGCCGTCTCGAGGTACTTCGAGATGACCAGCTGGCTGAAGGACGACGGACTGAGGACGGCCGCCTCGTTGGCGAGGATCAGCCGCTCGCGGATCGCGTGCGGAGCGAGAGCCCAGCCCACCCGGAAGCCGGGAGCGAGCGTCTTCGAGAACGTCCCGAGGTAGATCACCCCGTCCTCCTCCAGCGAGCGCATCGCCTTCGGCGGGACATCCTCGAAGTAGAGGAGGCCGTAGGGGTTGTCCTCGAGCACGAGGATTCCCTCGGACTTGCAGATCTCGAGGATCTCGACGCGGCGCTCCCAGCTGAGGGTCACGCCTGCGGGGTTGTGGAAGGTGGGGATCGTGTACAGGAACTTGATCGTCTTCCCGGCGGCGCGCACGCGGGCGATGTGCTCGCGGAGGGCCGCGGGGATGAGCCCGTGCTCGTCCATGGGGACGTGCTCGACGTCGGCCTGGTACGACCGGAAGATGACCATCGCCGTGACGTAGCTGGGGCCCTCGGAGAGGACGACATCCCCCGGGTCCAGGAACAGCTTCGAGACGAGCTCCAGGGCGTGCTGAGAGCCCGTGGTGACCACGATGTCGTCCGCGCTGGCGGAGATGCCCTCAAGAGCCATGACGTCGAGGATCTGCTCGCGCAGGACGGGGACGCCCTGCCCCGACCCGTACTGCAGCGCGACGGGTCCCTGCTCCCGCATCACGGTGTCGATGGCGCCGGTCACCAGGTCCTGGGGGAGCGCGGACACGAACGGCATGCCGCCGGCGAGCGAGACCACTTCGGGGCGTGACGCGACGGCGAACAGGGCTCGGACCTCGCTGGCGGCCAGACCGGCCGTGCGCTCCGCGTAGGAGTTGTACCAGGGGTCGAGGTTGGTGCCGCGGTTGGTCACGATGGTTCCGCTTCGCTCGGTGGACAGGGTCTCTCCGGCCGGAGCCGGGTGGATCCACAGTACCGGCCGGTCCTGTGCTGCGGCGGGGCGGTCGGGCGCCACTGCAGGGATCGTGGCCTGCGCCAAAGCAGGGCTGTTTCACGTGAAACAGCCCTGCACGAGGAGAGCCCCCGTCACGACGTGACAGGGGCTCTCGGAGACCGCAGGGCGGTCAGGAGTGCGAACTCAGAGGAACGCGGCCAGGTCGGCCTCGAGGGCCGGCTTCGGCTTGGCGCCGATGACGGTCTTCACGACCTCACCCTTCTGGTACACCTTCATCGCCGGGATCGACGTGATCTGGTACTTCGCGGCGGTCTGCGGGTTCTCGTCGACGTTCAGCTTGACGATCTCGATCTTGTCGCCGTGCTCGGCCGAGATCTGGTCGAGGATCGGCGCGACCATGCGGCAGGGGCCGCACCACTCGGCCCAGAAGTCGACCAGGACGGTCTTCTCGGAGTCGAGGACGTCGGACTGGAACGATGCGTCGGTGACGCTCTTCGCGGTGGACATGGTGTTCTCTCCTTCACGAGTCGGCGGGCTGCCGGCTCCGATGTGCGATGACCGGACGGTCAGCGGGTGATGAGCTCGGCCCGGGGTGAGCCTTCGGTGTGGGCGGTGCCATCGGCGAGCGAAGCGAGGTAGTGCTCCGCGTCGAGGGCGGCGACCGTTCCGGATGCCGCGGCGGTGACGGCCTGACGGTAGGTCGGGTCGATCACGTCGCCCGCGGCGAAGACGCCGGGAACGGAGGTCTGGGAGGAGCGGCCGACCACCGAGATGGTGCCCTCGGTGGTGAGGTCGAGCTTGCCGTGCACGACGTGCGTGCGCGGGTCGTTGCCGATCGCGATGAACAGGCCGTCGAGGTCGAGGTGGGACTCGGTGCCGTCGACCGTGTCGCGCAGCTTCACGCCGTCGACGTGGTTCTCGCCGGTGATGCCGGTGACCTCGGCGTTCCAGATGAACTCGATCCTGTCGTTGTCGAAGGCGCGCTTCTGCATGACCTTCGAGGCGCGGAGCGAGTCCTTGCGGTGGATCACATAGACCTTCGCGGCGTGCTTGGTGAGGAAGGTCGCCTCCTCCATGGCGGAGTCGCCCCCGCCGACGACGGCGATGGTCTTGCCCTTGAAGAAGAATCCGTCGCAGGTGGCGCACCACGAGACACCATGTCCCGACAGGCGGTCCTCGTCGTGGAGGCCCAGCTTGCGGTACGCGGATCCGGTCGCGACGACGACGGTCTTCGCCTCGATGCTCTCGCCGGAGCCGAGGTGGACGGTCTTGACCTCGCCCTCGAGATCGAGGGAGGTGACGTCGTCGTAGAAGGTCTCGGCGCCGAACTTCTCGGCCTGCGCCTGCATCGAGGTCATCAGCTCGGGGCCGAGGACGCCGTCGGGGAAGCCGGGGAAGTTCTCGACGTCCGTCGTGTTCATCAGGTCGCCGCCGATCTCGACCGACGAGGCCACGACCACCGGGTGCAGTTCGGCGCGCGCCGCGTAGATGGCGGCGGTCCAGCCGGCGGGGCCGGATCCGATGATGACGATGTCGCGCACGGCAACTCCTCGGGGTCTGTACGAGCGGTGACGGGTGGGGCGGGAGCCGAGCACCCGGAGCCGGTCGCTCGAATCGTTCCGCGGCTCCGTGGGCTACAACACATCCTAGGCGGGCACTATTCCGCGGGCCCGGTAGCGTGGGCAGTGCTACGGTCCGGTCGACTCAGCAGAACCGGAAAGGGCCTCTGACCGGGTTTTTACCGGAGCAGCATCAGCGGCCCAGTCGGCGGAGCACCGGAGCGAGGACGGCGCGCAGCTCCGGCACCCGGAGGAACCAGAGGACCGCGAAGTAGACGAGCGCCATCACGGTGCCGATCGCGGCCATCGAGAGCAGCGGCTCCACGTAGTTCGAGACGGCGAAACCGCCCGCGCGCGTGCCGCCGAGGGCGACCAGGACGCCGTAGCCGGCGGCGGCGGAGGGCACCGCGGCGAGGACGAACTGCGCGAGCCTGACGAGGATCCGCCTGCCTCCGCGGCCGCCGAGCCGGCGGCGCAAGAGGAGGGCCGCCACGAGGGCCTGCACGCAGATGCCGAGCGAGGTCGCAGCGGCGATGCCGACAGCGGTGCGGTCGGCGGGGAGCCGGAGCACGATCAGGTACCCGGCGACCGCCACGACGACCTGCACCAGGGTGAACAGGAACGGCCGCGCTCCGTCGCTCAGGGCGTAGAATGCGCGCTGCATGATGGCGATCGAGGAGAACAGCGGCAGGGCGATCACGTAGGCCATGGCGATCGCTCCGATGGCCTGCGCGTCCGCGAACGAGTCGGTGAAGACGGAGCCGAACGGCACCGCGACCACGACGATCGCGGCGGCGGCGAAGACGAGCATCATCAGCACCAGGCGGAGCGAGGTGGAGACGTCCGAGCGGAACTCCTTCATCTCCCCCCGCGCGGTGTGGCCGCTCATCTTGGTGAAGTACGCCATGGCGATCGAGATCGCGATGACCGAGTGGGGCAGCATGAAGATCAGCCACGCCTTCTGCAGCGCCGCGGCCGAGGGCCCCTCGCCGGACGCGGTGGAGGAGACCTGGCTCTCGACGATGCCGGCGACGATGGTCAGCAGCACCGTGGCGAACGACCACAGCGACATCCGCCCGGCCGTGCCGAGGCCGACGCCCCGGAAGCGGAAGTCGGGGCGGTAGCTGAGGCCGACCCTCCGCCAGAAGAGCATCAGGAACAGCGACTGGACGACGATGCCCAGCGTCGCGCTCCCGCCGAGGAGGGTGACCATCGCCGGGGACCACGAGTCGACCGGACGGTTCCCCTCCGGATCGGCGCCGAACAGCACCATGAAGGCGACGAGCCCGGCGATCACCACGACGTTGTTCAGCACGGGCGCCCAGGTGAAGGGGCCGAACGAGCCGCGGGCGTTGAGCACCTCGCCGAGGATGGTGAAGAGACCGTAGAAGAAGACCTGCGGCAGGCACCAGAACGCGAAGGCGACGGCCAGCTGGTACTGCTCCGGTCCGTAGCCGGGCGCGTAGAGGCGCACGAGCAGGGGAGCGAGGACCGTGGCGGCGATCGTGGTCACCAGGAGCAGGCCGAGCGCCAGGGTCAGCAGGCGGTTGATGTAGCCGCGGCCGCCGTCGGCGTCGAGGCCCGCCCGCACGATCTGCGGGACGAGGACGGCGTTCAGAGCGCCGCCCGCGATGATCGAGTAGATCGTGTTGGGCAGCAGGTTCGCCGTCGTGAAGGCGTCCGCGCCCGGCGCGACCGCGGCTCCGATCGTGTTCGCCATGACGATCGACATGATGAAGCCGAGGATCCGCGAGACCATCGTGCCGGAGGCGAGGACGGCGCTCGCGCGTCCGAGGGAGAAGCTAGCCACGCGGGTCCGATCGCTGGTCGTCGAGATCGGGCTGGACCTCGAGCACGGCGTTCGGGTCCTCCTCGTCCTCAGGGGTGTCGCCTCGACGGCGACGGCGGATGTTGCGGAGGATGCCGGCTCCGAAGACGACGACGAGCGCGATCCCGATGACCAGGGTGCCGACGGTCTCCCAGTCGGCGCGGACGCTGGTCGTCATGCCCGTGGGGGTGCCGATGGGGACGCCCTGCGCCGAGGTCAGCTGCAGGCCGAGGCTCGTCTCGCCGTTGCCGACCCGGGCCTTCACGGGGATGAGGACGCGGCCCTGCGAGCGGGCGTCGATCTCGGTGGTCTCGATCGCCTCCTCGTCGATGTCGAGGACGGCGTTCGAGGTCGAGGCCTGGATGCGGACGGCGATCGGCCAGGGGAGCTCGTTGCGGACGTACACGGGGATGCTCGAGTCGCGGGAGACCTGCAGGATGCTGCCGGTCGCGTCGATCGACACCAGCGAGAGCGTCCGGTCGGCCTCGGTCATGGCCGCGCCGACGGCGTCGCCCCAGCCGCTGCCGTCTCCGCGCCAGGTCACCGAGAGCAGCGCCAGCACGTCGTTGCGGCTCTTGCCCGAGAGCAGCTCCGGCTCCTGCAGCACGGAGGAGAACGCCTCGACCTCGGAGCCGGCGTCGAGCAGGTCGCGCACCCGGTCGAGCCGCGACTCCGACTCCGGCGAGTCGACGACGCTCGCGCCCTCGGTCGCGGGGACGGCGAGGGCGGTGGAGAGGGCGACTCCGCGGGCCCAGGGCAGCGACTCGATCGCGTCGAGGGTCTCGGAGAGGCGCGCGGCGCCGATCGCCGAGCCGCGGCCGAGGGTGAGCACGACGTCCGGCGCGGTCCCCTCCTCCTGCACCTCGGCGAGATCGGTCGCGATCTCGGACATGCGGGCGCGCCACTCGGTGTCGTCGGTGGCGGTGGCGGCCGCGTCGAACGCCTCGGTGAGGCGCGAGTCGGCCACGACCAGGTCCGAGTCGCCGACGGTGGCGCGCGAGGTGGTGGTCACCTCCTCCGGCAGCAGGAGACCGGAGGAGGGGACGACCGTGCGGTTCACTCCGCTGGCCGCGTAGACGTCGAGGTCCGACCCCCGGAGGGTGCCCTCGTCGGGCCACGCGACGCTGCCGAGGGAGGTGCTCCAGTCGGAGGCGAGCAGCGACTCGGTGCTCGGACGCGCCGGCAGGTCCTCGGCCGGCTGGTCGGAGTCGACGGCGACCGTGGGCGCCGGGCTGGCGGTGCCGGGGACCGCGGCGAAGCGGGTGTCGTCGATCGCGTACTCGAAGGAGGTGGGAGAGAGGAGTGCGGAGAGCCCGGCCTGCGCCTGGGCCGAGACGTCGGCGTCGGCGTACGGCAGGGCGAAGCGCTCGTTCGGCACGGACTGCAGCCGGTCGAGCCAGTCGAGGGCGGACTCCGGAGCGGCGCTGCCGAGAATGCGGATCGAGGCGAGGATGCGCGGGTCGACCCCGATCGTGACGCCCTTCCCCGCGACCGCGTCGAGCTGCCGGGTGAGGGTCCCCGTGCCGTCGGTGTAGTCGGCGAGGGCCTCGGCCGAGAGCAGGCCGTCGGCCGTGTCCGGGACGGTGAGCGGGACGAGGACGCTGACGCCGGTCTCGCGCTCCGGGGCCGCCGCGTCGTCGGTCAGCTCGACGGCGGTGCGAGCGGTCGAGACGACACCACCCGGACCGGTGACCGTGACGAGGACGGCGTGGGTGCCGAGCGCGGTCCGGTCGTTGGAGAAGGGGATCTGGTCGACCGGCACGGTGAGGCCGGCCTCGGCGGTGCTGGAGGGCAGCAGGCGCAGCTGGGCGGTCGCACGGACCGGGTCGGTGTCGTTGTCGGCCTCGGCGTCGAGCCAGTCGTGCAGCTCCGCGCGGGTGTCGAGGGTGGCGTAGGAGAGGGCGACCGTCACGTCGGCGCTGTCGATCGCCTCGGTGGTGCCGTTGCGCACGGCGATCGAGAGCTCGAGGTCCTGGCCGGGCCGCAGGACGCCGTCGCTGCCGGCCCCCGCGGTCGTGGTGACGGTGCCGGGAGCGGGCGTCGAGGTCGCCGTCGCGGCGGAGATCGGGGCCGCCAGGGCGGGGGAGGCCACGCCGGTCAGGCCGAGCGCGAGAGCGGCAGCACCTGCCGAGCGGAGCAGGAGGAGGGCCGCCCGCGAGCGGCGGGAGCGGAGGGAGGGGTCGCGCCGATGCATCGGACTCACTCGGCCTCCATGCGGGTGATTCTACGGGCAGCCCTCCTCGGGGCAGGCGGTGCGTCCGCTGTGCACGCGGTTCTCCCTGTAACCCCCTGGCACGGTCACCCGCTGCCGGGACACCCCCCGCCACTAGGATCGTGCGAATGCACAGCGTCCAGACCGCTCTCGAGACCCTCCGCGCGCTCGCGGGGACGCCCACGGTGACGCGGCTGGCGGAGGCGTTCGCAGCCCAGGGCCACGAGCTCGCGCTGGTCGGCGGCCCGGTCCGCGACGCCTTCCTCGGCCACGGCGTGCACGACCTCGACTTCACCACCTCCGCACGCCCCGACGACATCGTGCGGATCGTCGCTCCGATCGCCGAGGCGCACTGGGACATCGGCCGGGCCTTCGGCACGATCGGCGCCCGCGTCGCCGGCGAGACGGTCGAGATCACGACCTACCGCAGCGACAGCTACGACGGGGTGAGCCGCAAGCCCGAGGTCGAGTTCGGCGACTCGCTCGAGGGCGACCTGGTGCGGCGCGACTTCACGGTCAACGCGATGGCGCTGCGGCTCCCGGAGGTCGTCCTCGTCGATCCCTCGGGAGGAGTGGAGGACCTGCTCGCCGGCCGGCTGCGCACCCCCTCCCCCGCCGACCTCTCCTTCGGCGACGATCCGCTCCGGATGCTCCGCGGCGCGCGCTTCACCTCGCAGCTCGGATTCCGCACCACCGACGAGGTCGAGTGGGCGATGGCCGAGCTCGCCGGCCGGATCGACGACGTCTCGGCGGAGCGCGTGCAGGAGGAGCTGCGGAAGCTCCTCGCGACCGCCTCGCCCCGTGCCGGCCTGGAGCTGCTCGTCGACACCGGTCTGGCCGGTCGCTTCCTCCCGGAGCTGCCCGCGCTGCGCCTGGAGCAGGACGAGCACCACCACCACAAGGACGTCTACACCCACAGCCTCACCGTGCTGGAGCAGGCGATCGCGCTGGAGGAGTCGCGGCACCCCGGAGCCGCGCCGGACGTGGTGCTGCGGCTCGCCGCTCTCCTGCACGACATCGGCAAGCCGGCCACGCGGCGGCTCGAGCCGGCCGGAGCGGTGAGCTTCCACCACCACGACCTGGTCGGCTCCAAGCTCGCGATCAAGCGGATGCGCGCCCTGAAGTTCGACAACCAGACGACGAAGGACGTGGCCCGTCTCATCGAGCTGCACCTGCGCTTCTTCGGGTACACGGACGGCGCGTGGACCGACTCCGCGGTGCGCCGCTACGTGACCGACGCCGGGCCCCTGCTCGAGCGGCTGCACATCCTCACCCGCGCCGACGTGACCACGCGCAACCGCCGCAAGGCCGACCGGCTCGCGCACGCCTACGACGACCTCGAGGCGCGCATCGCGGAGCTCGCCGAGAAGGAGGAGCTCGCCTCCAAGCGCCCCGACCTCGACGGCACGCGGATCATGGAGATCCTCGGCCTCGCCCCGGGCCCCGCGGTCGGGCAGGCGTACCGGTTCCTGCTGGAGCTGCGGCTCGAGGAGGGTCCGCTCGGCGAGGAGGTCGCGACGCAGCGGCTCCGCGAATGGTGGGCGTCGCGCTGAGGCGCTGAGCCGGGCCCTGTGCTCGCCTCGCCCTGCGCCCGGGATGGTGCGCCTCGAGCGGATCCGTCCGGCGCGTCGCCGCGGTCCTGTTGTAGTCTGTACAGGTTGTCCACGACCAGACGCACTCGCGTCCGCGGGAGTGGGCAGATGCTACATACCCTCCTGTCACGGAAATACCGTGGCCGTTCAGTCCGAAGGAGGTGGGTTAGTGACGCATCAGTACGAGATCATGGTCATCCTGGACCCCGAGATCGATGAGCGCACCGTCGCTCCGAGTCTCGACAAGTTCCTCAACGTCATCCGCACCGATGGTGGATCCATCGACAAGGTCGACGTCTGGGGCCGCCGTCGTCTGGCGTACGAGATCAACAAGAAGTCCGAGGGCATCTACGCCGTCGTCGACTTCACGTCGACCTCCGCCGCAGCGAACGAGCTCGACCGTCAGCTGAAGCTGTCCGAGGCCGTCATGCGCACCAAGGTGCTGCGGGCCGAAGAGGGCATCGCCCAGGTCGCGGCCGCCGCGAAGCTCGCCGACGAGAAGGCCGCCCGCAAGGCTGCCAAGGCCTCGGCCGCTCCCAAGGCGTAGCGCTCATGGCCGGCGAGACGATCATCACCGTGGTGGGGAACCTCACCGCCGACCCCGAGCTGCGCTACACGCAGGGCGGGCTCGCGGTCGCGAACTTCACCATCGCCTCCACGCCGCGCACCTTCGACCGTCAGGCGAACGACTGGAAGGACGGCGAAGCGCTGTTCCTTCGCGCCTCCGTCTGGCGCGAGTTCGCCGAGAACGTCGCAGGAACGCTGACCAAGGGCAGCCGCGTCATCGCGACCGGCCGCCTGAAGCAGCGCTCCTACGAGACGAAGGAAGGCGAGAAGCGCACCAGCATCGAGCTCGAGATCGACGAGATCGGGCCCTCGCTGCGCTACGCGACCGCGCAGGTCACGCGCGCCTCCGGTGGAGGCGGACGCGGCCAGGCCGGTGGCGGCCAGGGCAACGGCGGTCAGATCGGCGGCGGCCAGGGCGGCTTCGGCGGCGGCGGTCAGGGGGGCTCCGGCAACGCCGGCGGCAACCGTGGCGGTCAGGCCGAGGAGCCGTGGGCGCCGAGCGCTCCCGCCGGTGGCGACGTGTGGAGCACGCCGGGCAGCTACAACGACGAGACGCCGTTCTGAGCCTCGGCTCGGACGCTCTCCTCACCTGAATCACGCCTCCCCCGCACCGCGATCGCTCGCGGCGGGGCAGGGGCGAACCAGAATCTAAGGAAACCACTATGGCTGGAAAGAGCAGCGGCGACCGCCGCAAGCCGATCCGCGGCAAGGGCGCGAAGAACGCGGCCCCCGCGAAGTCGGTCCGCGTGGGTGTCATCGACTACAAGGACGTCGCGACCCTCCGCAAGTTCATCTCGGAGCGCGGGAAGATCCGCGCCCGTCGTATCACCGGCGTCTCCGTTCAGGAGCAGCGCCTCATCGCCCGTGCCGTCAAGAACGCCCGCGAGATGGCGCTCCTGCCCTACGCCGGCAGCGGAAGGTAGGTAACGGTATGTCCAAGGTCATCCTGACCCACGAGGTCGACGGACTCGGCTCGGCCGGCGACGTCGTCGACGTGAAGAACGGGTTCGCCCGCAACTACCTCATCCCGCAGGGCTTCGGCGTCGCGTGGACCCGCGGTGGCGAGAAGCAGGTCGAGCAGATCAAGTCGGCGCGAGCCGCTCGTGAGCACAAGACCATCGAAGAGGCCCAGCACACCAAGCAGGTCCTCGAGGCCAACCGCGTGAAGCTGACGGTCAAGGCCGGCAAGGACGGCCGCCTGTTCGGCTCGGTGAAGACCTCCGACATCGCGAACGCGGTGGCGGCGGCCGGATTCGGCGAACTCGACAAGCGCAAGATCGTCATCTCGAACGCGATCAAGCACGTCGGCGAGCACGAGGCCGTGGTGCGTCTGCGCGACGACATCCAGGCCACTGTGAAGCTGCAGGTGGTCGCGGCCAAGTAAGGCCGCGAGAACGCCGCGGAGGGCGGTGCGACGGGACTTCCGAGTCCCCTCGCACCGCCCTTCGTCGTTCCCGTTCTCCACAGCTCCATCCACATACACCCTCCGGCGGGACCAACCTTCACTGTGGTCTTGAGACTCTTTTCCCCACACACCTGTGGAAAGCAGGAAATGCCTGGTCAAGAGCCGGAAAAAACTTGTTGAGGGCCGCTGATCCCACAGGGTTGTCCACACGTTGCCCACAGTGGGCCCGGCGTTTCCCCTCGGTTCTGCACAGCTCTCTCCACAGGGCGGTTTGCGTGCCGCGGGCGGCGGTCCGTAGGGTGGCGCAGCGCCCCGCGAGGGGTGCGGGCAGGCGCCCGTGCGCCGCTGTCGGAGGTCGCTGGTAGACCGGATCCCGGCACCGGCTCGACCGGACGCGCAGCACCCGACAGGAGGAGGCGAAGGCATGACGATCGCGCACCTGGCGGTACCCGGCTCGGACGGACGGGACGGTCGCGGAGACCGCGGCGAGTCGCGCGGGAACGAGCGGACCCCTCCGCACGACCTCCTCGCCGAGCAGTCGGCGCTGGGCGGCATGCTGCTCTCGAAGGACGCGGTCGCCGATGTCGTCGAGAGCGTCAAGGGCACCGACTTCTACATCCCCAAGCACGAGATCGTCTTCGACGCGATCCTCGCCCTCTACTCGCACGGCGAGCCGACCGACGTCATCGCGGTCACCGACGAGCTCACGAAGCAGGGCGAGCTGCAGCGGGCCGGCGGCGCCGACTACCTGCACACGCTCACCTCGATGGTCCCCACCGCGGCCAACGCCGGGTACTACGCCTCCATCGTCGCCGAGCGCGCTCTGCTGCGCCGCCTCGTCGAGGCGGGCACCCGCATCGCGCAGATGGGCTACCAGGGCGAGGGCGAGGTGCTCGACCTGGTCAACACGGCGCAGGCCGAGATCTACAACGTCACCGGCTCCGAGACGGCGGAGGACTACGTCCCGCTGACCGACGCGGTGACCGTCGCGATCGACGAGATCGAGGCGGCCGCTCACAAGGACGGCAGCTTCACCGGCGTCCCCACGGGCTTCGCCGACCTCGACGACCTGACCAACGGCTTCCACGCCGGGCAGATGATCATCGTCGCCGCGCGCCCCGCGCTCGGAAAGTCGACGCTGGCGCTCGACTTCGCCCGTGCCGCCGCGATCAAGCACAACATGGCGACGATCTTCTTCTCCCTCGAGATGGGGCGAAGCGAGATCGCGATGCGCCTCCTCTCGGCCGAGGCGTCCGTGCCGCTGCAGCACATGCGCAAGGGCACGGTCGACCAGCGCGACTGGACGACCATCGCCTCCACCCGCGGCCGGATCAACGACGCGCCGCTCTACATCGACGACTCGCCCAACATGACCCTCGTCGAGATCCGGGCGAAGTGCCGCCGGCTCAAGCAGCGGGTCGGGCTCAAGATGGTCGTCATCGACTACCTGCAGCTGATGACCTCCGGCAAGAAGGTCGAGAGCCGCCAGCAGGAGGTCTCGGAGTTCTCGCGTGCCCTCAAGCTCCTCGCGAAGGAGCTGCAGGTGCCGGTCATCGCGCTCTCGCAGCTGAACCGAGGCCCCGAGCAGCGCGCCGACAAGCTCCCCGCGATCTCGGATCTCCGCGAGTCCGGCTCGATCGAGCAGGACGCCGACATGGTGATCCTCCTGCACCGCGAGAGCGCCTACGAGAAGGACAACCCGCGCGCGGGCGAGGCCGACCTCATCGTCGCCAAGCACCGCAACGGCCCGACCCGCACGGTGACCGTGGGCTTCCACGGCCATTTCTCGCGCTTCGCCGACATCCCGGCGGTCTGACGTGAAGGGCGCCGCTGCCGTCCCCGAGCCCGTCGACGTCCCGCTGGGCGGCGGGTCGATCCGCCTGGGCCAGTTCCTCAAGTTCGCGGGGATCCTCTCGGGCGGCGAGGCCAAGGAGGCGGTCGCCGAGGGGATGGTGACCGTCAATGGCGAAGTCGATCTGCGCCGCGGGCGCCAGCTCGCCGTCGGCGACGTCGTCGGGTTCGACCGGAACCGCTTCCGCGTCTGCGAGTGAGGGCGGCCACGCCTCGGCGGGTGCGATCGGCCGAGACACCGCGGAACGGATGAGACGCCGCTCAGAGGCGGGCGCGTCGGCGTGTTGAGCGGTGGCTCGGCGCACACTGGCTCCTGGACATCCCGGGACGACAGGAGACGCGCGTGCAGCTCGGCATTCACTTCATGAACTTCACTCTGACCGGGGGGAGTGCGCAGATCGCGCCGATCCTCGGAGCGACCGCGCGGACGGCCGAGGACGTCGGCTGCGCGTGGTTCACGCTGATGGACCACTACTTCCAGATGGAGCACTTCGCGACGAGCGAGGATCCGATGCTCGAGGGCTACACCTCGCTCGGCTTCGTCGCCGGCCGGACGGAGCGGATGCGGCTGGGGCTCCTCGTCACCGGCGTGACGTACCGCCATCCGGGACTGCTCGCGAAGATCGTCACCACCCTCGACGTGCTCTCCGGCGGGCGCGCGATGCTCGGCATCGGCGCCGCCTGGTACGAGCGCGAGCACCTCGGGCTCGGCGTGCCGTACCCGCCGCTGAAGGAGCGGTTCGAGCGGCTGGAGGAGACGCTGCGGATCTGCCGTCAGATGTGGAGCGACGACGACGGGCCGTTCGAGGGGACGCACTACCGGCTGGCCGAGACGCTGAACCACCCGGCGCCGATCCAGCAGCCCGGCCCGCCCATCCTCATCGGCGGCGGAGGCGAGAGGAAGACGCTGCGGCTGGTCGCGCAGTACGGCGACGCCTGCAACCTGTTCGGCACCGGCGCGGACGACGTGGCGCACAAGCTCGACGTGCTGAAGCGGCACTGCGACGACCTCGGGCGCGACTACGCGACGATCACGAAGACCATCACCGGGGGCGGCGATCCGATCGGCGACCCCGACGGCTTCGTCCGTGCGATGGAGGAGTACGCGGCGCTGGGGATCGACCACGTGCAGCTGGCGCCGGCCGGGCCGGATCCGGAGGGGTACGTCGCCCGGCTGGGCGAGGGCGTGATCGAGCGGGTGGCGGCTCTCGGCTGAGGGCTTCGGGACGCACAGCACTCCGACCGGTTCGGGTGCCGCGGGCGTCACCGCTGATCCGCTCCGCCGGCCGGGTCCGCCGTCACCGGCGCGAGGACTCCTGTGGCGGCCATGTCCCGGGTCGTGGGACGCCGTCGGCGGATCCTGCCCCCCGTCAGGGTCGCGGCGTAGACGCGGGCGAGGAGCGCGACCCACGGTTCGAGCCTCCCACCTCGGGTTATTGAGCTCACGCTGACGTGGGCAGATCGCTGGCCTCATGCCGCACGTGTCCTCTCGTACCTCGCTCCGCCGTCATCGGCAGAACCGCAGAAGAGGGGCGATCGGGACGGGTGTCGTCCTCGCCGTCGTCGGCGCCGCGCTCTTCGCCGGCGTCTCGGCGCAGGCGGCCACTGCTTCCGACCTCGGCACGGCGGAGGACTACTCGGTCCTGGCCGCGTCGACCGTGACGAACACGGGGTCGAGCGTCCTGGACCAGAGCGTCGGGGTCAGCCCGCTGACCGCCGTCACCGGGTTCCCGCCCGGACGGACGGACGGAGTGATCCACCGCGGAGACGCGGAGGCGGCTCAGGCCCAGGCCGACGTGGGCACCGCCTACGGACAGCTCGCCTCGCAGGCGACGACCGCGCAGGTCGACGCCGAGATCGGCGGCAGCACGCTGAAGCCCGGGGTGTACACCGCGGCCGGACCGGTCGGAGCGACGGGGACGCTCACGCTCGACGCCGAGGGCGTCAACGAGGCGGTCTTCGTGATCCGCGCCGCGTCGACGCTGACGACGGCGTCGTCGAGCACTGTGGCCCTGATCAACGGAGCGCAGGCCTGCAACGTCTACTGGCAGATCGGCAGCTCCGCGACGCTCGGCACCGATTCGGACTTCGTGGGCTCCGTGCTCGCCTCGGCCTCGATCACGGTGACGACTGGCGTCTCCGTCGAGGGCCGCGCACTGGCCCGCACGGGAGCGGTCACGCTCGACTCCAACGACTTCACCGAGCCGGGCTGCGAGCCCTCCGACGGCGGACCGTCGCCGACGGCTACGCCGACCATCACGCCGACCGTGACGCCGACGATCACGCCGACCGTGACGCCGACGGTCACGCCGACCGTGACGCCGACCGTGACGCCGACGGTCACGCCGACCGTGACCCCGACGGTCACGCCGACCGTGACCCCCACGGTCACGCCGACCGTGACGCCCACGGTCACGCCGACGGTGACCCCGACCATCACTCCGACCGTGACCCCGACGGTGACCCCCACCGTCACGCCGACCGTGACCCCCACCGTCACGCCGACCGTGACCCCTACCGTCACGCCGACCGTGACGCCGACGGTCACACCCACTGTCACGCCGACCGTGACTCCCACCGTCACCCCGACGGTGACTCCCACCGTCGTGCCGACGGTGACTCCGACGGTGACTCCCACCGTCGTGCCGACGGTGACTCCGACGGTGACTCCGACGATCGCGCCCACCGTCACTCCGACGGTGACGCCGACGATCGCGCCCACCGTGGCCCCGACGGTCACGCCGACGACCACGCCGACGGTGACGCCGACCGTGGCTCCGACGGCGACTCCCACCACCACGCCGACCGCGACGCCCACGGCCTCGCCGACTCCGACCGCGACCACAGCGCCGCGACCGGCGCCCTCCCACGCCGCGGTCGTTCCCGTGTCCGGGTCGAACGGTCCCCGCGGTCCGGCTCTCGCCTCGACCGGAGTGGACGCCGCAGCGACGGCGACCGCCGGAGTGCTGGGCCTGCTCGCCCTGGTCGGCGGCGGTCTGATGCTCCTCACCCTCCGACGCCGCGGTGAGCACACCGGCAGCTGATCCCGGCTGATCACCGGCAGCTGATCACCGCCAGGCCGTGCGCCGGACTCCCGAGGGGTCCGGCGCACGTCTGCGCCCACGATCGCGCTCCGCCCGTCTCTCGGGTGTCCTCGCCGATGCGCGCAGGCCCGCTCGTGCGTCGAGACGCCGCTCCGAGCGTCGGGACACCGCTGAGCAGGCGGTGTCCTCCGCGTTCTCGCGGAGGGCGGGGGCGTCAGCCGGAGGACTCCCGCGGCACGAGGCGGACGGGCATGGCCTGCACGCCTGCGGTCGGACGTCCGTGGATCGCGTTCGAGAGCTCCTCCGCGGCGGCGCGGCCGAGCGTGTCGAGCATCATGTCGATGCTCGAGAGCGGCGGGCGGGCGGCCTCGACGAGGAGGTCCCAGTTGTCGAAGCCGACGACGGCCACGTCCTGCGGCACCCGCCGGCCGGTCTCGCGCAGGTGGTCGAGCGTGCCGCGGGCGATCTGGTCGCTCGCGCAGATGATCGCGTCGAGGTCCGGATGCGCCCGCAGCAGCGTCTCGGCGCACTGACGCCCCCAGCTCTCGGACCACTGCCCGAAGAGGACGCCGCCGCCGACCAGCGGCAGCCCCGCCTCCGTCAGCGCCTGCTCGACGCCCCGGGCGCGGTCGTGCGCGGCGGTGTAGCTCGGCTCGCCGTTGACGAGGGCGATCCTCGTCCGTCCGCGCTCGATCAGGTGGCGGGCGGCGAGGACGCCGGCCTGCACGTTGTCGGGCGTGAAGGAGGAGTCGCGCGGATCCTCCGAGGGCGCATAGGCGTAGACGACCGGCACCGGGATGGTGCGGGTGATCGAAGGGCGCGGGTTCGTCGTCCGGCCGAGCACCACGATCCCGTCGACGCGCTTGGCGAGCAGGTTCTTGATGTGGTGCTGCTCGCGGATCGAGTCGCCGCGGGCGTCGCAGAGGAGCACCGACGTCGATCCGGCGCCGAACGCGTCCTCGGCGCCGAGCAGCACGGGGAGCACGAAGCGGTTGTCGAGGTCGTTCGTGAGCATCCCGATGGTGCCCGTACGCCGGGAGTTGAGGGCCTGCGCGAACGGGTTCGGGGTGAAGGAGAGGGCCTCGGCGGCGTCCAGCACGCGCTGGCGGGTCTCGGCGCGCACCTGGTCGCGGCCGTTGAGCGCCTTGGAGGCGGTGGCGATCGAGACGCCGGCGGCGGCCGCCACGTCGGTGAGCGTGATGGTGCCGGTGGGCTTGCGTGGTGGCACCGCGCCTCCGTTCCGGGCCCGGCGGGCCGCCGCGTCGATCATCGCACGACTCCGGCGAAATACCGAAAAGACCGAAAAGGTCGCATCTCTTGACGCGCTGACCGCCCCTGCTTAGGTTTACCCGACAGAAAGTAGTTTCGGCCCGGCGCAGACATTCGGGACGACTGCCGAGGAATCCGTCAACGACGAAGGGATCATCCGTGAAGACGAGGAAGCACGCTCGGGGCCTCGCCGCCGCCGTCCTGCTGGGGACGGCCGCCGCCGCACTGACCGGCTGCGCGAGCGGCTCCGGGGGAGACTCCGGCTCCGCCGCGGGAGGCAGCTACACGTTCTGGGACCCGTACCCCCAGTTCGACGAGTCGTCCGACTGGGCGAAGCTCATCGACTCCTGCGGGACCGAGGCCGGCGTCACCGTCGAGCGCACCGGCTACGACACCACCGACCTGACCAACAAGGCGCTGCTCGCCGGTCAGCAGGGCAACTCGCCCGACCTCCTGCTCGTCGACAACCCCGTGGTCTCGACGCTCGCGGAGTCGGGCATCCTGACCACGACCGCCGAGTCCGGGCTCTCCACCGACGGGATCGACGCGAACATCCTCGCGGCCGGCCGGACCGGCAGCGACACCTTCGGCGTGCCGATCGGCGCCAACACGCTCGCGCTGTACTACAACAAGGCCGTGCTCGAGAAGGCCGGCGTGGACGCCGCCTCCATCACCGACTGGGCCGGGCTGACCGACGCGCTCGAGAAGGTCACCGCCTCCGGCGGCAAGGGCATCACGTTCTCCGGCATCGGCACGGAGGAGGGGACCTTCCAGTTCCTGCCCTGGTTCTGGGGCTCCGGCGCCGAGCTGACCGACCTCGACTCGCCCGCCGCGGTCGACGCCGTCTCGCTCTGGAGCGACTGGCTGCAGAAGGGCTACGCGCCCAACTCCGTGATCGGCAACACGCAGACCACGAGCTGGCAGGAGTTCGAGACCGGCGAGTACGCGTTCGGCGAGAACGGCACCTGGCAGCTGGCCAACGCGAAGGCCTCGGGTATCGATTACGGCGTCCTGACCATCCCGTCGAAGGACGGCGGAGCGGCCCCCGCACCGACCGGAGGCGAGTTCCTCACCCTCCCGGTGCAGTCGGACACGGCGCGCTACGAGACCTCGAAGCAGATCGCCGAGTGCCTGACCTCGACGGAGAGCCTGGTCACGACCGACAACACGCTCTCGTACATCGCGCCGACGGCCGAGGCGCAGCAGGAGCAGGTCGCCGGCAACGCCGACCTCGAGCCGTGGGTCACCGCCGTGCAGGCGGCGAAGGGCCGCACCTCGGACGACCTCGGCACGAAGTACCCGAAGATCTCGGAGCAGCTGTGGGGCGCGGTGCAGACCGTGCTCAGCGGCTCGCAGTCTCCCGAGGACGCCCTGAAGGCCGCCCAGTCGGCCGCCGAATCCGCCACGAAGTAGGACGACCGGGGGCTCCCGCTCCCCGAACGAGGTCCCCCCGGCCGGTGCTCCGCGCACCGGCCGGGGGGACGGGAGAGACCATGACCACTGCCACCGAGACCGCCCGCCTCCTGCGGCGCGGCACCGAGCCGCCGGCCCCGCCCGCCCCGGCCGCCGAGAGCCGTCGGCGCCGCCGGCACCCCGAGGGCGGCCGCCTGGTCGCGTGGGCGTTCCTCGCCCCGCTCGTCGCCTACCTGCTCGTCTTCTACGCGTTCCCGCTCTACCGCAACCTCGAGCTGAGCCTGAAGGACTACACGGTCCGCTCGTTCGTGCAGGGGAACGCGCCCTTCGTCTGGTTCGACAACTACGTCCAGGTGTTCCAGGACGCGACCTTCGGCCCGGCGCTGCTGCACACGGCGGTCTTCACCGGCGTCTCGCTCCTCTTCCAGTTCACGCTGGGGCTGGCGCTCGCCGTGTTCTTCTACCGCCGCTTCCCGCTGGCGAGCACGCTCCGGGCTCTGTTCCTGGTGCCGTGGCTCCTGCCGCTGATCGTCTCGGCCTCGACCTGGTCGTGGATGCTCAACAGCGACTCCGGCATCGTGAACGCGTTCCTGGAGTCGTTCGGGATCGGCCAGATCAACTGGCTCACCTCGCCGACCACCTCGCTGATCGCGGTCCTGATCGCGAACATCTGGATCGGCATCCCGTTCAACCTGGTGATCCTCTACTCCGGCCTGCAGAACATCTCGCAGGACCTCTACGAGGCGGCCTCGCTCGACGGCGCGACCGGCGCCCAGCAGTTCTGGCGGATCACGCTGCCGCTGCTGCGGCCGGTGTCGGCGATCACGATCCTGCTCGGCCTCGTCTACACGCTGAAGGTGTTCGACATCATCTGGATCATGACGAAGGGCGGCCCCGCCGACTCCTCGACCACGCTCGCCACCTGGACGTACCAGCTCGGCTTCGGCTCGATGCTGCCCGACTTCGGACCGGCCGCGGCCGTCGGCAACCTGCTGATCATCCTGGCCCTCGTCTTCGGCCTCGTGTACATCCGCGTCCAGCGGAAGCAGGCCGACTCGTGACCGCCCGACGCCCCTGGTACCTGACGGTGGTCGGGATCGCCCTCACGGCGGTCATGCTGTTCCCCGTCTACTGGATGATCAACGTCTCCCTCACTCCGACCGGCTCGATGCGGAAGGATCCGCCGGACTGGTTCCCGTTCTCGCCCACGTTCACCGGCTACCAGGCGGTGCTGAGCGAGCAGCTGCCCTACCTGGGCACCAGCCTCGTCGTCGGCCTCGGCACGGTGCTGCTGACCGTGGCGATCGCCGCTCCCGCCGCCTACTCGCTGGCGAAGCTGCGGCCCCGCGGCGGTCAGGCCCTCTCGTTCGTGCTGCTGATCGCGCAGATGATCCCGGCGATCATCATGGCGATGGGCTTCTACGCCATCTACCTCAACCTGGGGCTGCTCAACTCGATCCCGGGCCTGATCGTGGCCGACTCCACCATCGCGGTGCCGTTCGGCGTGCTGATCTTCACGGCCTTCATGTCGGGGATCCCCGACGAGCTCACCCAGGCGGCGCGGATGGACGGAGCGAGCGCCTGGCGCACCTTCACCTCGGTGATCATGCCGATCAGCCGCAACTCCGTCGTCACCGTCTCGCTGTTCGCGTTCCTCTGGGCCTGGTCGGACTTCATCTTCGCCTCGACGCTCGACAGCGGCGGGAAGCTCCAGCCGATCACCCTCGGCATCTACAAGTACATCGGCAACAACAACCAGGAGTGGAACTCGATCATGGCGACCGCCGTGGTCGCCTCGCTCCCGGCCGCCGTCCTCCTCGTCGTCGCCCAGCGGTACGTCTCGGCGGGAGTCACCGCCGGCGCCGTCAAGGACTGACCCGTCCCTCCAAGGAGACACCGTGACCCTCACCGCCCCCACCGCCACCGCCCTCGGCGGCCCGGTCGCCCCCTCGCGGAGCGTGCTCCGGCCGCTGCGCCAGGACGAGATCCGCCTCACCGGCGGCTTCTGGAAGCACTACCAGGACCTCAACTCCTCCGCCGTCATCGAGCACTGCCGCTCGTGGATCGAGCGCGTCGGCTGGGCCGGCAACTTCGACCGCGCTGCCGACGGCTCGATCTCGTCCGCCGAGAGCGGCGACGCGCACGCGGGCATCGAGTTCGTGGACTCCGAGGTCTACAAGCTCCTCGAGGCCATGGCCTGGGAGCTCGGCCGGAGCGACGACGCCGGGCTGCAGGAGCGGTACGACGACCTTGTCGCGCGGGTCGCCTCCGCCCAGGACCCGGACGGCTACCTGCACACGAGCTTCGGCCGGCCCGGCCAGCGTGCGCGCTACTCCGACCTGGAGTGGGGCCACGAGCTGTACAGCTTCGGGCACCTGATCCAGGCCGCCGTGGCGCGGCTCCGCACCGGGCACGACGACCTCCTGCCGCAGGTCGCCCGGCGCCTCGCCGACCACGTGCACCGCGAGTTCGGGCCCGAGGGGAGGGTCGCCGTGTGCGGCCACCCCGAGATCGAGCCGGCGCTCGCCGAGCTGGCGCGGGCGACGGGGGAGGAGCGCTACCTCGAGCTGGCCCGCCTCTTCGTGGAGCGGCGCGGGACGGGGACGCTGAAGCCGATCGCGTTCGGCGCCGAGTACTTCCAGGACGACGTGCCCGTGCGCGACGCGGAGGTGCTGCGCGGCCACGCGGTGCGCGCCCTCTACCTCGCCTCCGGGGCTCTCGATGTCGCGGTCGAGACCGGCGACGCCGAGCTGGAGGAGGCGGTCCGCCGCCAGTGGGAGGCGACCGTCGAGCGGCGCACCTACGTCACGGGCGGGATGGGCTCGCACCACCAGGACGAGGCGTTCGGCGCCGACTACGAGCTGCCGCCGGATCGCGCCTATGCCGAGACCTGCGCGGCGATCGGCTCCACGATGCTCAGCTGGCGGCTCCTGCTCGGCTCGAACGAGCACCGCTACGCGGACCTGATGGAGCGGACGCTGCTGAACGCGGTGCTCCCCGCCACCCGCGACGACGGCCGCGCCTTCTTCTACACGAACACGCTGCAGCAGCGCGTCGACGGAGTGGCGCCGGACGAGTCGCGCGAGACCGACCGCGCGCAGTCCAGCCTCCGCGCGCCCTGGTTCTGGGTCTCGTGCTGCCCGACCAACACCGCCCGCACCCTCGCGAGCGTCGAGCTCGGCTTCGCGACCGCCACCGACGACGGGGTGCAACTCCACCAGTACGGCGCATACGAGGTGCGCACGGGAGGCGTCGCGCTGCGCGTCGAGACGGAGTACCCGGCCGACGGCGAGATCGTCGTGCGGATCCTCGAGGACGCGGAGTTCGCGCTGACGCTGCGGGTGCCGCCGTTCGCGCGGGGCTCGGCGCTGCTCGACGGCGAGCCGGTCTCGACGCCGACCGTCACCGTCCGCCGGGCGTTCTCCGCCGGCGACACCGTGCGGCTCTCGCTGCCGATGACGGCCCGCTTCGTCGCCCCGCACCCCCGGATCGACGCGGTGCGCGGCCAGGTCGCCCTCGAGCGCGGGCCGTTCGTGCTGGCGATCGAGTCGCTCGACCTGCCCGAGGGCCTGGACACCGAGCACATCGCGGTCGACGCCTCGGTGCCGCCCGTCGTGACGGCGGAGGGAGCGCGCGTGTCCCTGGTGGCGCGGGAGGCGGCTCCCGGCTGGCCCTACGGTTCCGTGCCGGTGGAGGAGGGGCGCCGCTTCGAGGCGGAGTTCCGGCCGTACCACCGCTGGGCGAACCGCGGACCGTCGACGATGCGGATCTGGACGCCGACGGCCTGACCCGGCGGCGCTCGCGAGAACGCAGAAGTCGTCGCACTCGTGTGTGAGTGCGACGACTCCTGCGGAGTGGCTGCCGTTGCGGCGCCTCGCTCAGATCCAGCCGCGCTCGCGGGCCTCGATGACCGCGCGCTGGCGGGTGTCGACGTCGAGCTTGCGCAGGATCGACGAGACGTGGTTGCGGACGGTGCCGGAGGAGAGGTGCAGCGCCGCGCCGATCTCGCCGATCGTCTCGCCGCGGGAGCCGGCGCTGAGCACGTCGAGCTCGCGGTCGGTCAGCGGGCTGCGCGTGCTCGCCAGGGCGTCGGCGGCGATCTCCGGATCGACGTAGCGGCGTCCGCTCGCGACCTGGCGGATCACCTCGGCGACGTCCTCGACCCGGCGCGACTTCGGCAGGAAGCCGCTGACGCCCGCTCCGAGCGCTCGCCGCAGGACCCCCGGCCGCGCGTGCCGGGTGACGACCACGACCCGCGTCGCGGAGACCCGGCGCAGCCGCTCCGCCGCCTCGATCCCGTCGAGCCCGGGCATCTCGACGTCGAACAGGCACACGTCGGGCTGCAGGCGCAGCGCCTCCGCGACCGCCTGCTCGCCGTCGCGGCACTCGCCCACGATCTCGAGGTCCTCCTCGAGGCGGAGGAGCGCGGCCAGCGCCGTGCGGATCATGTCCTCGTCGTCGGCGATCAGCACCCGGATCACGAGTCGCTCCCCACCGGCAGGCGCGCGTCCAGCTCGAAGGAGCGGCGGACCGCCGCGGCGCGCAGCGTCCCCCCTGCCCGCTCGACCCGCTCCGCCATGCCGAGGACGCCCGAGCCGGTCCCGTCCGCCTCCTCCGCGTCCGGTGCCAGGTCGTTCACCGCCTCGAACCGCCACTCGTCCTGCTCCCGCGCGAGCCGCAGCCGCGCGCTGGAGCCGCCGCCGTGCTTGAGGATGTTCGTCGTCGTCTCGCGGACCACCGGCCCGAGCGTCTCCGCCGGCGCGTGGGACGCCGCCGGGTCGACCTCGAGCTCGACGCGGAGCCCGGCCGAGCGGAGCAGGTCGGCGGCGTTGGCCAGCTCGTCGACGAGCGGGACGCTGCGGAAGCGCGTGGCGAGCTCGCGGGTGCCGGTGCGGGCGCCGTCGACCGAGCGCTGTGCGGCGCGCAGCTGCTCGAGAGCGGCCTCCGGGTCGCTGCCGAGGAGGCGCTCGGCGAGCTCGAGCTGCAGCGCGATCACCTGGAGGTGGTGGCCCTGGAGGTCGTGCACGTCGCCGGCGAGCAGCAGGCGCTCCTGGGCGGCGGCGAGTCGGCCCTCGGCGGCGCGCGCCCGGTCGAGCTCGCGGACGATGTCCCACCACCACAGCGCGCTGACGACCGTCAGGGGCAGCAGCGTCGCGAAAAGCAGGAGGGTCGAGAGCGCGGCCGACGCGTCCGGCGCCGCTCGCGTCTGCTCGAGCACCGCCGCGACCGCGAGGACGATCGTGCAGAGCACCATCACCCGGAGCCGCACCCCGCTCTGCCAGGGCAGCACGGCGACCAGGGTCGCGGCGAGCGAGAGCCCGAGCGCGAGGCTCCCGGCGGCCGTGCCGGTGAGCGCGGCGGCCGCCACTCCGAGGCAGAAGACCAGGGTCGGCACAGCCCGGAGGCGCACCGGGCCCTCGCGGTCGGCGCGCCGGTACGCGAGCGCGGTCGGCGAGAACACCGCGACCCAGGCGGCCGCGCCCAGGAAGTAGGCGCCCTTCCGCCACTCCTCGGCCTCGGCGCTCAGCACCGCCACGGACCAGACGGCCAGGACGATCACCACGAAGGAGGCGGCCGACGCGAGGGTGTACCACCAGGTCACGGCGACGCCGCGGCCCGCGCGCACGGGCGGATCCGCCTCGGTCGAGTTCACCATGCGGCCCAGGCTACGACCATGACACTTGTCACCCCTCGGGCCGCCGATCCTCCCGGGACGCGGTGACCCGGCGGCACTGCCGCGTCGGGCGCGGACACGGTCGGATGGAGGAGTCCCGAGAGCCGGGGCCACGTACCGGAAGGCACGACCATGACGATCATCAGCGACGCGATCCTCGGATTCCAGGACCTGATCGGCCGCGTTCCCGAGCTCGTGCAGCCCCTCGTCGTCGCCGCGGCCGGGGCCGTCCCCTTCATCGAGGGCGAGGGAGCGGCGAGCATCGGGATCATCGGCGGCATCCACCCGGTCGTCGCCGGGCTCGCCGGGGCGATCGGCAACTTCGTCTGCGTGGCGCTGCTCGTGCTGCTGGGCACCGGCGTCCGCTCGGCGATCACGGGCCGCTCGGAGGCGAAGCGGACGTCTCCGCGGCGCGAGAAGTTCCAGCGGGCCTTCACCCGCTACGGCGTCCCGGGCGTGAGCCTGCTGGGGCCGCTGCTGCTCCCGACGCACTTCACCGCGGTGATGCTGGCGGGCGCCGGAGTCGGCCGCGGGCGGATCCTGCTCTGGCAGGGCGTCGCGATCGCGCTGTGGACGACGGTGCTGACGGTGATCGTCGGGCTCGCGGTCTCGGGCGCGACGCAGGCGGGCTGAGCGGGCCGGACACGGTCCTGAAGCGTGCGACCCCGATGGCGCAGAGGCGTCCGCGCCATCGGTCAGCGCCGGATGCGCCGTCCCGGTCCGCCGTCCGGGTCCGCCGGGCCGGCGGACTGCAGGTGGGTGTGCAGGCGGATGAGGGTGTCGCGCAGCCGGGTCTTGACGGTGCCGAGCGGGATCGACAGCTCCTCCGCGATCTCGGAGTGGCTGTACCCGCGGACGTAGGCGAGGTAGAGGACGTCGTGGTGGATGGCGGCGAGCTGCCGGATCGCGCCGGCCGCGGGCGCCAGGGCCAGCCGGACGTCCGAGCGCTCCCACTCGTGATCGCGCGGCCGGTCGAGGACCGTGTACTGCAGCTCCCGGCGCCGCGCCGACCGGTCCGCCCGGGCGCGGTCCACGGCACGGCGGTGCGCGACCTGGGCCAGGAAGGCGAGGACGGGACGGCCCGGGTCGAGCGAGCGCGCAGTGCGCCAGAGCTCGAGGTAGACCTCCTGCGCGACCTCCTCGGCGGCGGCGCGGTCGTCGAGCACGGCGTCCGCGACGGAGACGACCCTGCCCGCGGTGAGCGAGTAGAGCTGCCGGAAGGCGGTCCGGTCGCCCGCGCAGACCCGCAGCAGCAGGGCCGCTGACCGCGCAGAGCCGTCCCCGGGCTCACGCCGCTTGCCCGTCATCGTCGACACAGGGCTCAGCCTGGCACCGCGGACGCGCTCCTCCCGAGGTCGCCCCCTGTGAGGTGGCCCCCGTTAGAGGCTCACTTTCACAGGAGTCCGCCGATGCGCGCCGCATGCCCGCCGATGCGCGGCTCCGGTCGCGCGCGGGGCCCGTGCGGCGGCGCCGACGGACTCGGCCGCCCGCCCGTCAGGCGGCGACGCGCGCGTTCGACTGCGCGAGGAGAGCGACCGAGCGCAGGCGCGCCTCCGTCTGCAGCGACGCGTGGGCGACGATGACCTCGTCGGCGTCGGCGGAGCGGGCGAAGTCGGCGGCGTAGTCGGCCACCTGGTCGCCGGTGCCGACACCGGTGTAGGTGGTCATGCTCGCGACGTGGGCGCCGATCGGGGCGCTGAGCAGAGCGTCGAGCTCCTCGTCGTCGAAGGTCTGGCCGACGGGGATCTGCCCGCTCTGGCGCAGCAGCATCATCAGGCGGGCGCGCTTCATCTGCGCGAACTGCTCCTGCGCGTCCTCCTCGGTGTCGGAGGCGATGGCGTTCATCCCGGCGATCACGTAGGGCGCGTCGAGCTGCTCGGAGGGGCGGAAGCCGCGGCGGTACTCCGCGACGGCCTGGTGCAGCGCGTCCGGAGCGAAGTGCGAGGCGAACGCGTACGGCAGGCCCAGAGCGGCCGCGAGCTGCGCGCCGAAGAGCGAGGAGCCGAGGATGTAGAGGGGGACGCGGGTCCCGGCGCCCGGCGTCGCGCTCACTCCGGGGATGCGGGACTCGCCGGCGAGGAACGCCTGCAGCTCCAGCACGTCCTGCGGGAAGCGCTCGGAGGAGTCGGGGTCGCGGCGGAGCGCGCGGAAGGTCGCCTGGTCGCTGCCGGGGGCGCGGCCGAGTCCGAGGTCGATCCGTCCCGGGTGCAGCGTCTCGAGGGTGCCGAACTGCTCGGCGATGGTGAGCGGGGAGTGGTTCGGCAGCATGACGCCTCCGGAGCCGAGGCGGATCGTGGAGGTCTGCGAGGCGACGTGCGCGATGAGCACAGAGGTCGCGCTGGAGGCGATGCTCGCCATGTTGTGGTGCTCGGCGTACCAGACGCGGCGGTAGCCGTTCCGCTCGGCCTCCTGGGCCAGGGCGACGGAGGCGGCGAAGCTGTCGCGAGCGGTCTCACCGGGGGCGATGGGGGCGAGGTCGAGGATGGAGAGGGGAACGCTCATGGTGAGAGCAACGCCCGCGACGGCTCCGGTGTTCCCGTCGCGGGCGCCTTCCTCACGCCTCGGGGATGTCGCGGCCGTACGCCTCCAGCGTCACGGCCTCGGGCTCCGGTCCGCCGCGCACGCCGGCCTCGAGGGCGTCGATCCGGGCGAGCTCCGAGCCGGAGAGCGCGAAGTCGAACACGTCGATGTTCTCGGCGATGCGCTCGGGGCGGGTCGACTTGGGGATGACCTGGCGGCCCTCCTGCAGGTGCCAGCGCAGCATCACCTGCGCGGCCGTCTTCCCGTACTTGGCGCCGAGCTCGAGGAGCACCGGGTCGTCGAAGCTGCGGCGCGGGGAGTCGCGGTAGGCGGTGATGCCGCCGATCGGCGACCAGGCCTGGGTGAGGATGTCGTTCTCGCAGCCGAAGCGCTCGACCCGCCGCTGCTGGAAGTACGGGTGCACCTCGAGCTGGTTCACCGCGGGGACGACGTCGGTCTCGGCGAGGAGGCGGGTGAGGTGCTCGACCATGAAGTTGCTCACGCCGATCGCCCGCACCCTCCCGTCGGCGAGCAGCCGCTCGAGCGCCCGGTAGGCGTCGAGGGTGCGGTCGAAGGCCTCGGGCAGGGCCTGGTGCAGGATCAGCAGGTCGATCCGCTCGACGCCGAGCTTGCCCGCGCTCTTGTCGAAGGCGTGCAGCGTCTCGTCGTAGCCGTAGTCGCTGATCCACACCTTCGTCTCGAGGAAGACGTCGTCGCGGCCGGCGATCGCCTCGCCCACCTCGCGCTCGTTGCCGTAGGCCGCCGCCGTGTCGATGTGCCGGTACCCCGCGTCGAGCGCGGCGGCGACGGCGGCGCGGGTCTCGTCGGGCGGAGTCTGGAAGACGCCGAGTCCGAGGGCGGGGATCTCGACACCGTTGTGGAGAGTGAACGTGTTCATGAGCCCACGCTACGTCCGCAGACGCCGAGTCGCCCGAGAAGCCGCGCGCGACTCCTCAGGCGACCCCGTCGCTCCGGCCCTGCTCAGCCGTCGATCGGCAGCAGGATCCCCTTCACCGTCTCGTCCGTGGCGAGGAACTCCTGCACGGCCGGGTCCTGGAAGGCCTGGACGAGCTTCTTCACGTTCTCGGTGTCGCGGTACTTCGAGCCGATGGTGAGCTGCCCGGCGAAGTCGTCGGGGGCCTGCGGGGCGAAGATCTGCTGCTCGATCGGGATGCCGGCGGCGAGGTAGTACTCGGTGTAGCCGACGGCCGCGTCGAGGTCCGGCAGCGCGCGCGACTGGGCGGCGAAGTCGAGCAGCGTGAACTGCAGGTTCTTCGGGTTCTCGGCGATGTCGTCCTGGGTCGCGGTGCCCGGCTCCGTGCCCGGCTTCAGCGTGATCAGGCCGGCGTTCTGCAGCAGCCAGAGGCCCTGCGCCTCGTTGGCGGGGTCGGAGTAGAGCGAGACCGTGCCGCCGTCGGGGATCTCGGAGACGTCGGAGTACTTGTCGCTCCAGAGCCCGAAGCCCCAGCGGAAGACGGGGGTGGCCGCCTCCTCCTCGAAGTCGGGGTTGGCCTCGAGCACCTGTCCCAGCCAGAGCTTGTGCTGGTAGACCGTGGCCGCGACCTCGCCCTCGCTCACCGCGCGGTTGATGGTGTTGCTGTCCGAGAGCCCCTTGAAGGCGACGGTGATGCCGTAGCGCGGCGCCACCTCCTTCGCGACGAAGTCGACCAGGGCCTGCTCGGAGGCATTGCCCTCGGCGGTCGCGACGTAGAGCGTCGCTCCCTCCTGCTCGTTGGCCGAGACGGCGGGGGAGAGGAGCGGGACGGCGATCGCGGAGGCGACGCCGACCACGACGACGGCCGCTCCGGCGATCCAGGGCCAGCGGCGCTTCTTCGTGAGATCGAATCCGAGGTCGTCGGGAGTGGACATGGCGGTGCCTTTCGAAGAGGGGGTGCGCGGGCGCGCGGGAGGGGCGCCCGAGGGCGCAGGAGGAGGAGTGGTGGTTCTAGACGGCGGCCGCGACCCGGGGCGCTCGCCGCGAGCGGGAGGCGCCGGGCGTGGTCGCGCGGACGAGGGCGTCGCCGGTGAGCTGCACGGTCGCGACGGTGGCGACCAGGATCACGATGGTGGCGAGCATGACGGTGGTGTCGAAGCGCTGGTAGCCGTAGGTCACCGCGACGTAGCCGATGCCCCCGGCGCCGATCGTGCCGGCGATCGCCGAGTACTCGATCATCGCGATGGTGTTGATCGTCAGGCCGCCGATGATCTGCGGAACCGCCTCGCTCAGCTGGGCGGTCCGCACCACCTGCAGCCGCGACGCTCCGGAGGCGCGGGCGACGCGGGTGAGCGAGAGCGGCACGCTGCGCAGCGCGTTCTCGACGATCCGGGTGAAGAAGGCGATCCCCGCGATCGACATCGGCACGACGGCGGCCGCGATCCCGATGTTGGTGCCGGTGATCAGGCGCGTGAACGGCATGATCGACGCCATCAGGATGAGGAACGGCAGCGAGCGGCCGACGCTGATGACGGCGCTGAGCACCTGGTGGGCGGCCCGGTTCTCGGCCAGGCCGCCCGGAGCGAGGTTGTGCACGAGAGCGCCCAGCGGCACGCCGACCAGCACCACGATCGCCATGACGATGCCGACCATGATCAGCGTCTCGCCGAGCGCCGGCAGCACCAGCGCGGGGATCTGCTCGAGCGGGACCTTGTTGTCGAGGTGGAGGATCATGCCGCCACCTCCTCGGCGAGGACGCGCACGCCGGCGGGCCGGACCGACAGGCCGAGCTCGGCCGCCGCACGGGTGAGCCGCGCCTCGTCGACCGGGCCGAGCCCGATCGTCGCGTGGCCGACCGCCTGCCCGTCCACCGTCTCGATCGCCGCGCCGAGCAGCGAGACGGGGCCGACCGCCTCCGCGAGCCGGGTGACCCAGTCGGTCGGCACTCCGGAGCGGGAGTAGCCCACCACCCATTCGCCCAGACCCGGGCCGGGCGCGACGGAGGGGCGCACCGGGTTGAGGGCGAGGCCGAGCGGGGACGCGGGGTCGCGCAGCAGGTCGACGAGGCGCCCCGACTCCACGATGCGGCCGTGGTCGAGGCGGGCGACGGAGTCGGCCACCTGGCGCACCGTTTCCATCTCGTGGGTGATGAAGAGGATCGAGAGGCCCAGGTCGTCGCGCAGCTCCTTCAGGAGCGTGGTGATCGCGGTGGTCGAGGCGGGGTCGAGGCCCGAGGTCGCCTCGTCCGAGAGCAGCACCGAGGGGCGGAGGGCGAGCGCGCGGGCGATGCCGACGCGCTGGCGCTGACCACCGGAGAGCTGGTGCGGGTAGTAGCGCGCGCGGTCCGAGAGGCCGACGCGCTCGAGGAGCTCCGCAACGCGGCGCTTCGTCTCGGCGGCGGTGACGCCGAGGTACTCCAACGGCAGGGCCACGTTCTGCTCGGCCGTGCGGCGGCTGAAGAGTCCGTCGGACTGGAAGACCGTGCCGATGCGACGGCGGGCGACGCGCAGCCGCTCCTCCGAGAGCTGCGAGAGCGCCTCCCCGTTGACGACGACCGTGCCCGAGGTGGGCCGCTCGAGGAGGTTCACGCAGGCGGCGAGCGTGCTCTTGCCCGCGCCGCTCGGGCCGACGACGGCGAAGATCTCGCCGGTCGCGACCGAGAAGTCGAGGCGGTCGAGCACGGTCGCCGGACCGTACGACTTGCTGAGCTGCTCGAGCCGGATCATCGCGTTCCTTCGGACGGGTCGGGCGGCCGCGGCCTCTCCGCGTCGTCCCGGACACGATGATGGAGCACCGCGGGCCCGCCCGTCCCGGCCCGCGTCGCCCGGCGTAACCCTTCGTCGCCGGGCGTAACAGTGCGCGGGGCGGAGGGGGTCGCGGCCGCGAGACGCGACAGGACCGCCGCGGCCGGCAGCACGCGGGCTACCGTGACCGGATGCAGCCGAAGTGGGAGTCGACGACCATCGAGCGCGCCTTCGACGAGGGGTGGTCGGACGAGCCGATGGGGACGAAGGAGAAGTTCTGGCTCGTCGCCGACGGCGATCTGTGGCTCTTCAAGTTCGCCCGCCAGCGAGGAGACGAGACCCGCGGTGAGGACTGGGCGGAGGGTGTCGTTCCATCTCGCGCGGATGCTCGACGTCCCGTGCGCGGAGATCCGACCTGCGACGGTGGGCGGTCGGCGCGGAATCATGTCGAGGAACGTCATCGAGCGCGAGCAGATCCAGAGCCTCGAGATCGGGAACAGCCTGCTGCGCCACTCCGATCGCCACTACGACCACGCTCGGAGGCGGCCCAACGACCGCTACACCGTCGATGCGGTGAGACGTGCTCTCGACGGCGTCGACGCTCCTGCAGGCTTCGACGCCGTCGCCGGACTGAGCGGTTTCGACGTGTGGGCGGGCTACCTGCTGTTCGATGCCTGGGTAGCTGGACGGGATCGACACGACGAGAACCGGGCCGTCATCGCCGGACGCGGTCATCGGACCCTCTCGCCCTCGTTCGATCACGGCAACGCCCTCGGGTTCCAGGAGACCGAGGAGAAGCGCGCCGCCTGCCTCGCCGATGAGGCTCTCTTCGACCGGTGGGTGCGGAGAGGAAGGAGTCACCATTTCGCCGGAAGACCGCTGCTGGTCGACCTCGCAGCGGAGGCCCTCGCGGCGGCCTTTCCGGAGGCGCAGGCGTTCTGGCCTGCTCGGCTCCGAGCGGTCGATCCCTCTGCGGTCCGCGAGGTCCTCGCGGCGGTTCCTCCGACCCTGATGTCGGAGACGTGCGCTAGTTTCACGGAAGGACTGCTGGCAGCGACACGGAGGAGGATCCTCGATGACTCTCCTCGTTGATCGACCGGCGCCGCGTCCGACCCCTGGTGTCCGCGAGCTGCTGCTCGTCTGGCAGAACCCTCGTACTCGCCGGTTCCTCCGCGCGGCGGTGCTGTCCGTCGGGGTCGACGGCTTCCTCTTCCGGTACGAGCCGGCGGCTGTCGCCGACGAGGACTTCTTCCCGCTCGCGGAGTTCCCCCGTGTGGACGCGGAGTACCGGAGCTCGTCCCTTCCGCCGTTCTTCGCCAACAGGGTGATGTCGTCCGAGCGCGGCTCGTACGAGGAGTACCTGGGGTGGCTCGGTCTCGAGGCGGCGTCCCCCGACCTCCCCGTCGAGATCATGGTCCGGACCGGCGCGGCGCGAGCGACCGACACCTTCCATGTCGTGGAGAAGCCTCTCCGCACCGCGCAGACCCTCATCAGTCGTTTCTTCGTGGCGGGAGTCCGCCATCGGGCCGAGCTCCCGCTTCCGGTGCTGCCTCTCGAGCAGGGCGACGGGCTGGTCCTCGTGCCCGACGCCTCGAACCTCCGCAACCCGGAGGCCTACGAGGTGGCCTCGGTGTCCGGCGAGCGGATCGGATGGGTGCCGGACTGGCTGTGCGGTGAGGTCGCCGCGCTCATGGCGTCCGGATGGGAGGTCGAGGCGGTCGCCGAGAAGGTGAACCCCGAGGCCCCGTCCCACGTCCAGGTGCTCTGCCGGATCACCGCGACCCTGCGTCACTGAACCCGCTCCCGCTCAGCTCGCGGCGGCCGCCGCGCGGGGGCTCTCGGCGCTCGCCTCGCGGTCGAAGCGCTCGCGGCTGAAGACCTGGTCGGCGGTCGTCAGGGCGAGGCCGATCACGCCCGCCAGCTCGCCCAGGTCCGACGTGTGGATGGTCAGGTGCCGCGTGGCGAGCGGGTGGGTGCGCAGGTAGACGCGCTCGCGCAGGCCCGACATCAGCACCTCGCCGCAGTCGCCGAGCTGGCCCGAGATCACGATGGTCCGCGGGTTGAGGATGTTGACGAGGTCGGCGACCGCCTCGCCGAGGACGCGGCCGGCCTGGCGCACCGCCTGGGTGGCGCGCATGTCGCCGCGGAGCACGCGGGCCGTGACGTCGGCGACGTGCTTGATCGAGGGGTCGTCGGCCGAGAGGTCGCGGACGAGGGCCCAGCCGCTCGCATACGCCTCCACGCAGCCGGCGTTGCCGCAGCGGCAGGGCAGCGGATCCGCGTCGACCGTGCCCGTGACCGCGCGGGTGTGGCCGATGTCGCCGGCCGCGCCGACGGCTCCGCGGATCGTCGCTCCGTTGAAGACGAGGCCCGAGCCGATGCCGGTGCCGAGCTTCAGGCTGATCAGGTTGTCGGAGCCGTGGTGGCGCGACTCGGCGAGGGCGCGGGCGTTCGCGTCGTTCTCGATGACGACCTGCACGCCCTCGTACGGCTGGGCGAAGTAGCCGGCTATGTCGAAGTCGTCCCAGCCGGTCATGATCGGCGGATTGCGCACGCGCCCGGCGGCGAACTCGACCGGCCCCGGGACTCCGACGCCGATGCCGGCGACCGCGTCGCCCTGCTGCAGCCGCTCGAACGCGGCGATCACCAGCGAGAGCACGGCGTCCGGTCCCTCCCAGACGTCGACGACGCCGCTCTCGTGCCGGAGGGGGGTGCCGCGCAGGTCGCAGGCGGCGGCGACGAATCCGCTCGCCCCGATGTCGGCGGTGAGGAACACCGTGCCGACCAGGTTCATCGCGAACATGCTCGAGGGGCGCCCGCCGGTCGACTCGCCGCCGGTGGTGGGGGCGATCAGGCCGAGCTCCACGAGGGTCGCGAGGCGCTGGTTGACGGTGGAGCGGGAGAGCCCCGTCTGCTCCATCACCGCGTTGCGCGAGATCTCGCCCTGCTCGCGGAACAGCGCGAGGACGTCGGCCACGTGCGAACCGGCCTCGCCGGTGGAGTACCCCGTCATCGCTCCCCCTCTTGTCACGGTCAGCGTACATGCCTGCCGACGGGAAACCTGAAGTTCCCCGACTTTCGTATTGCGGTAACGCGAAAGCCCCGGTAGTTTTCACACACCGGCACGCAGTGGTGCCACTGATCCTCAAGGATGACGATGAACCGCACAGCACGCCGCCTCCTCCCGGTTCTCGCACCGGTCGGCGCCCTCGCACTCCTCCTCACCGGCTGCGCCTCGGGTGGCGACACGGCCGCCGGCGGCTCCGGATCGACCAAGGTCGCCGCGGTCATCAAGGGCCTCGACAACCCCTTCTTCCAGGCGATGGAGAACGGCATCGAGGACACCGCGAAGGACGACTCCGTGGACGTCTCGGTGCAGGCCGCCGCCGACATCGGCGACACCACCGGCCAGGCCGACAAGCTCACCACGGTCGCCGGCCAGGACTTCGGCTGCCTGATCGTCAACCCGATCAGCGGCACGAACCTGGTGCAGGCCCTCGCCTCCGCCACCGGCAAGACGATCGTCAACATCGACAGCCCGCTCGACCCCGACGCGGTCGAGGCCGCGAACCTCGACGTCACCACCTACATCGGCACCGACAACGAGGCCGCGGGCGGCAAGGCCGGCGACTTCCTCCTGCAGCAGCTGCCCGCCGGCTCCGAGGTCGCCGTCATCGGCGGAGTCTCGGGAGACGTCACCAGCGCCGCCCGCGTCGACGGCTTCACCGCCGCGATCGGCTCCGACCTCACCGTCGTCCAGGAGGCCGCGGCCGACTGGAAGCGCGAGGTCGCGCTGACCAAGGCGACCGACATCCTCGCCGCGAACCCCGACGTGAAGGCGTTCTTCGCCGCGAACGACGACATGGGCCTCGGCATCGTCAAGGCCGTCGAGAACGCGGGCCTCACCGGCTCCGTCCAGGTGGTCAGCGTCGACGGCAACGAGGACGCGCTGCAGTCCGTGAAGGACGGCGGCCTCACCGCCACCGTCGCCCAGTACCCCTACGCGATCGGCCAGCTCGGCGTGCAGGCGTGCGAGGCCGTCGGCGCCGGCGAGGAGATCCCCGCCGAGATCGAGTCGCCCACCGCACTCGTGACCTCCGAGACCGCGGAGCAGGCCCTCGGCGCCTTCCCCCAGCCGTTCGAGGAGTTCGACAACCCGCTCGCCGCGCTCGTCCCCAGCAAGTAGGACCTCCCGCCCATGGCAACCCAGGAAGCGACCATGACCTCAGTCACCGCCCGACCCCCGGCCAGCGCCTCCCCGCTGCTGGCGAACCTCCGTCAGCTCAGCTTCTGGGCCGAGAACGCCGCACCGATCGGGCTCGTCGCCCTGGTGATCGTGTTCTCGATCGCGACGCCGACGTTCCTCAGCCTCGGCAACATCAAGGCGATGCTCGTCGCCGCCGCGATCCTGGTCATCCTCTCGATCGGCCAGTCCTTCGTCATCACCACCGGCGGCATCGACCTCTCGATCTCGGCGACGATGACCGTCGGAGCGGTCGGCTTCGGCATCGGCTGGAGCGCCGGCTGGGGCTTCTGGCTGTCGGCGCTCGCGGCCCTGCTCTTCGCGGGGCTGATCGGAGTGATCAACGGCTTCCTGATCGCGAAGGGCAAGGTCACCGACTTCATCGCGACACTGGGCACGCTCTCGGTGGCGACCGGCCTCGCGCTGATCGTCTCCGACGGCAAGCCGATCACGGTCGGCAGCCCCGAGCTGCTCCGCCTCACCACCGGCTCGATCGGGATCATCGGCTACCCGATCATCCTGGCCGCGGTCATCGGAGTCGTCGCCTGGGTCGTCATGTTCCGAACCCGCTTCGGCCTGCACGTGCAGGCGGTCGGCGGCAACGAGGAGAGCGCGGTCGCCAACGGCATCAAGGCCGGACGCGTGCGCATCGCGGTGTACATCATCGCCGCCGTCCTCGCCGGAGTCGGCTCGCTCCTCCTCGTCGCCCGCGTCGGCGCCGCGGAGCCGGCCATCAACACGCAGTACCTGCTCAACTCCATCGCGGCCGTCGTGCTCGGCGGAGTGAGCCTCACCGGCGGCAAGGCCAAGATCGTCGGCCCGATCATCGGAGCGTTCCTCCTGACCGCGCTGACCAACGGCCTGACCCTGCTCGGCGTCTCGCAGTTCTACCAGCCCCTCGCCGTCGGCCTGGTGGTCGTGCTCGCCGCCCTCATCACCCGCTACCAGAAGAAGTGAGCCCAGCCATGACCAGCGACATCCTGCTCGAAGCGCGGGACATCAAGAAGTCCTTCGGCGGCGTCCACGCTCTCAAGGGAGCGTCGATGTCGATGCGCCGCGGCGAGATCACCGCCCTGATCGGCGACAACGGCGCGGGCAAGTCCACCCTCGTCCGCTGCCTCTCCGGGGTGCACCCCGCCGACTCCGGCACCATCACCCTCGACGGCGACGTGGTGCACTTCACCACTCCGCTCGGCGCGCGGGACGGCGGCATCGAGACGGTGCACCAGACCCTCGCCCTGGTCGAGGACCTGACCGTGTGGCAGAACTTCTTCCTCGGCCGCGAGCTCACCAAGGGCGTGCCCGGGGTGCGGTTCCTCGACCGGACGCAGATGAAGAAGACGGCCCAGGAGCTTCTCGGCGACCTCGCCGTGAACGTCCCGCCGGTCACCAGCAAGGTCCGACGCCTCTCGGGCGGCCAGCGCCAGGCGGTCGCGATCGCCCGGGCCGCGGGCTGGGGCAGCAAGATCGTGATCATGGACGAGCCGACCGCGGCGCTCGGCGTCCAGGAGACGGCGCGCGTCGAGAAGATCATCCTCAAGCTGCGCGACGCCGGAGTGGCCGTGCTGCTGATCAGCCACAACTTCGACCAGGTGATGCGCCTGAGCGACCAGGTGTGGGTGATGCGCGCGGGCCTCGCCGTCGCCGGCCGCCGCACCGCCGAGACCAGCGGCGACGAGCTCGTCTCGCTGATCACGGGCGCGAAGGCCGCCTGATGCACCCCGAGTTCCTGCACCGCGGGAGCACGGAGCGCTCGTCGCCGATCGGGGTCCACGCGGGCCTGCTCGTCGGCGACTGGACGCCGGAGTCGGGGCGCCGCGCGATCGGCGCCGCCGCCTCGATCGGCTTCGACCTGATCGAGATCCCGGCGCCCGACGACCCCGACGCCTCCGCATGGACCGCCGACCTGCTCGACGAGCACGGGATCGACGCGGTCGTCTCGCTCGCGCTGGACGCCGACTCCGACATCACCGACCAGGCCACGGCCGGCCGCGGCGAGGAGCGGCTGCTGGCGGCCGTGCGGTTCGCGGAGGCGATCGGCGCGCGGTACGTCGGCGGAGTCACCTACTCGGCCATGCGCAAGTACGAGCACGCGGCCGACGCGGCTGCCCGCTCGCGCTCGCTCGACGTGCTGCGGAGGGTCGCCGCGGCCGCCGCTCCCGCCGGCGTCGTCGTCGGAGCGGAGTACGTGAATCGCTACGAGAGCAACCTGCTGAACACGGCCGCCCAGACCGCCGCGTTCCTCCGCGAGCTCGACGCGCCGAACGTGCTCCTGCATCTCGACACGTTCCACGCCCACCTCGAGGAGGTCGACCTCGCGAGCGCCGTCCGCGACGCCGGCGACCTGCTCGGCTACCTCCACGCCTCCGAGAACCACCGCGGAGAGCTGGGCACCGGGAGCACCGACTGGACCGGGCTCGCGGCGGCGCTCGCCGACTCCGGCTACCGCGGTCCGCTCACCCTCGAGAGCTTCTCGCCCGCCGTCCAGCCCCCGGCCTCGGCCGAGGGCATGGGCCTCTGGCGCGAGCTCTGGCACGACCCCGTCGCCCTCGCGACCTCCGGCCACGCGTTCCTCGCGGACCTGCTCGACACCGACCCCGCGGCCCGACGCCGCCCCTGAACCTCTCGAACCAAGGAGCACCACCATGACCACGAACCCTCTCGGAGTGCACGCCCTCGTCTTCGCCGGCGGCACCACCCCCGACGAAGTGACCGCGACGATCGAGCAGACCAAGGCGGCCGGATTCGACCTGCTGGAGCTCTCGCTGCACGACGTGCAGAACCTCGACACCGCCTCCGCCCGCGCCGCCCTCGAGGCGAACGACCTCGGCATCGTCTGCTCGCGCGGCCTCGCCTTCTCGGCCGACGTCTCCAGCGACGACCCGGAGGTGGTGGCCCGCGGCGCGAAGCTGCTCGCCGACTCCCTCGAGACCACCCACGCGCTCGGCGGCACCCACTTCACCGGCGCCCTCTACAGCGCGCTCGGCAAGTACAGCGCGCCCCTCTCGGCCGCCGGCCGCGCGAACGTCGTCTCGGTGCTGACCGACCTCGCCGCCGAGGCCTCGACGAAGGGCATGACCCTCGGCCTCGAGATCTGCAACCGATACGAGACCAACGTCATCAACACCGCCGCGGACGCCCTGCGCCTCGCCGACGACATCGGCGCCGACAACGTCCTGATCCACCTGGACACGTACCACATGAACATCGAGGAGGACGACTTCTTCCGCCCGGTGCTGCTGGTCGGGGATCGTCTCGGGTATGTCCACATCGGAGAGAACCACCGCGGCTACCTCGGCAGCGGCCACCTCGACTTCACGACGTTCTTCCACGCCCTCGCCGCGATCGACTACCGCGGACCCATCACCTTCGAGTCGTTCTCGTCGGCCGTCGTCTCGCCGACCCTCTCGAACGACCTGGCCGTGTGGCGGAACCTCTGGAACGACGGCCCCGCGCTCGCCCGCCACGCCCACGGCTTCCTGGTGAACGCGCTGGAGAGCAGCCGTGGCGAGGCCTGAGACCGAGGTCGCGCCCGACGCGGTGCGGCCCGGCCTCGACGAGCTGGCCGGGCGCGCGCTCGCGCTGACCTCGCCGGGCCGCCGCGCGATCGTCGCGATCGCCGGCAGCCCCGGGGCCGGCAAGACCACGCTCGCCCGGGCCGTGGTCGCCCGCGCGAACGAGCTCGCGGGGGAGGGGACCGCCGCCTTCGTGCCGATGGACGGCTTCCACCTCGCCAACGCCACGCTCGACGAGCTCGGCCGCCACGATCGCAAGGGCGCCCTCGACACGTTCGACGGCTGGGGCTTCCTCGCCCTGGTGCGGAGGCTCCGCGCCGAGACCGACCACGTCGTCTACGCGCCCACCTTTGAGCGGACCGTCGACGAGGGAGTGGCCAGCGCGCTGGCCGTGCACCCCTCGGCGTCGCTCGTGGTGCTGGAGGGCAACTACCTCCTTGTCGACGAGGGCCCGTGGGCGCTGCTGCGCGCCGAGTTCGACGAGGCCTGGTTCTGCGCGACTCCCGAGACCGAGCGCTTCGAGCGCCTGGTCGACCGCCACGTCTCCTTCGGCCGCGCCCCCGAGGCGGCCTCCGCCTGGGCCTCCGAGGTCGACGGGCGGAACGCGCTGCTGATCGAGGCCACCCGCGACCGCGCCGACCTGATCGTGTCGGGGACGGCGGCGGGGGTGGTCTGACGCCCGATGTGGCGGAGGAGCGGTCCGCTTCGGGGCGCGACCTCGGCTCTCGGGCGGGTCCGGCCGGTCGATCGGTCGGACGACGGAGGACCCGTCGCCCGGCGGATGCGGACTCGACGGGTCGGGAGTCAGGCTCGAGGGATGGCCGACTCGACACGGAACTCCTCGGAACAGCCCGCTCCCACCACCCCGCCGGCAGCTGCGCCCCCCGGAGCCGCGCAGCCGCCCCTCCCCGTCGCTCTCCTCCTCCTGCTGCGGCGGAGCGACGGGCGGCCCGCGGCTTCGTCGGGCGCCCTCGACACCGTCCTGGCCGCCTCCGTCCTCGCGGAGCTCTCCCTCCGGCGGCGCGTCGAGGTGGACGCCGGAGTCGTCGCCCTCGGGCCGGAGCGATCCGCGCTCGGGGACGCCGTGCTCGACGGGGCACTCGGGTGGATCGCAGCGGAGCGAGCACCGCGCAGCGTCTCCTGGTGGATCGCCCGCCTCACTCGGAGGGAGCTGCATGCCGCCCTCCTCGAGCGGGTCGCCGCCGTGGAGCCGGCGGAGGACGAGCGGCTGCGGATCCGGGTCGCCGAGGTCCTCGCGGCTCGGACGGCGCCCCTGCCGTCGGACGCGGCGCTCATCGGCCTGCTCGACGCGGCCGGAGCGCTCTCGCCGAGGCCCGGCATCCCGGACCGGCAGGCGATCCGGTCGCTCGCGGCGCAGCACTGGGCAGGGCCGGCTGCCGCCGCCGTCCTCGCGGGAACCGCCGCGAGCGTCACGGGAGCCGCGGTGATCGCCGCGACGACGACGGTCACGATCACCGGCATGTGATCCGACGCGTGCGACTCGCTGAAGCCGCGCGCCCCTATTCCGCCGGGTAGTCGGGCGCGACGAAGACGCAGAACGGGTGGCCGGCCGGATCGGCGAGGACGTGGAGCGCCTCCTCCGGGTCGTCGCTCCTGTCCTCGATCAGCTCGGCGCCGAGGGCGAGCGCCCGGGTCTTCTGCCGGTCGAGCTCGTCGGCGTCCGCGACCATGAAGTCGAGGTGCAGCTGCTGCGGGACGGGCCCCTCCGGCCAGGTCGCGCGCGGCAGGGCGGCCACTCGCTGGAACGTGAGCTTCGCGCCGTCGGCGGTGACGATCGCGACCCACTCCGCCTCGTCGTCCGAGCCGTCCGCGGGCGGCTCGTCGCCGGGGCGGTACTCGCCGCCGAGCAGGGCGAGGTAGAAGGCGGAGAGGGCGCGGGCGTCCTCCGTGTCGAGGACGACCTGGCGCAGGCGCATGCGGGCAGGGTACCGCCGGACGGCACCGGAGAGGGATGACGTGCTGTGCGGGACGGCTGCGGCGGGCCGGGCGTCGTGGGTCGCGGCCCGACGTCGGCTGAGAAGGGGGGTCCCTGCCCCGACACGGCAGGCCGCGTCTCAGCGGAGGTTGTCCAGCTCTCTCGCTCCCGACCGCGCCGCCCTGCCACTCCGCGCCCGCTTCCTCAACCCCTCCCGGCTCCCGGCCTCGCGCCAGGGCCCGGCGCGTACTGTGGCCGCTGACTCATGACGGCTACGAGGGAGACACCATGACGGAGCAGATCGGAATCCCCGAGGCCGCGGCACTGGGGAGCGAGCGGCGGAGCATCGCGATCCTCGGAGCGGGCGGCGACCTCACCGAGCGGCTGCTGCTGCCGGGCCTGGGCCGGGTGGCCGAGCTCGCGCGCGACCTCGAGCTCACGCTGATCGGGGCGGCGCGCACGCCCCAGACCGACGAGGAGTGGCAGGGCCTCGTCCGCCGCAGCCTCGAGGCGGCCGGAGTCGCCGCGCACACGGTCGAGGCCCTCGCGTCGCGCGCGCGCTTCGTCGCCACCGACGCCTCCGACCCGGAGCAGCTGAAGGCCCTCCTCGACGCCTGCCCGTCGACTCCGGTGCTCTACGTCGCCCTGCCGCCGGCGATGGGGCACAAGGTCGCCGCCTCGCTCGCCGAGCTCGACCTCCCCGAGGAGCTGGTCGTCGCCATCGAGAAGCCGTTCGGCGAGGACCTCGACGACGCGATCGCCCTCAACGCGGCGTTCGCGAAGGTCCTCCCCGAGAGCCGCCTCTGGCGCATCGACCACTTCCTCGGCAACGCGACCGTGCTCGGGATGCTGGGCCTGCGCTTCGGCAACAGCATGCTCGAGGCGAGCTGGAGCGCCGAGTGGATCGAGAAGGTCGAGATCGTCTACGACGAGACGCTCGGCATCGAGGGCCGCGCGGCCTTCTACGAGAAGACCGGCGCGCTGCGCGACATGCTGCAGAGCCACCTCCTGATGGTGCTCGCGCTGACCACGATGGAGCGCCCCGACGAGGTCGCGCCCGACGAGGTCCACGCGCGCATGGCCGAGGTGCTGGGCGCCGTGCGGCTCTGGCGCGACGACCCCTCCTCCGCCCGCCGCGCCCGCTACACCGAGGGCCGCGTCGACGGCCGCTTCTTCCCCTCCTACGTCGACGAGCCCGACGTCGACCCCGAGACCGGCACCGAGACCCTCGCGCAGCTGCTGCTCCAGGTCGACACCCCGCGCTGGGCGGGCGTCCCCTTCGTCCTCCGCTCCGGCAAGGCGATCGGCGACCCGCGCCGGGAGGTGGCGATCCACTTCCGCGCCGCCACGCCCCCGCGCGGCCTGCAGGCGGCCGAGGGCGACGCCGGGACGGTCCTCCGGATCGGCCTCAAGGGCGGCGACGTCAGCCTCGACCTGGTCGTGAACAGCGCCGACGAGCTGACCGACCTCGAGCGCACCACCCTGACGGCGCAGCCCGGCGCGGCCACACTCGACCCCTACGCGCAGGTCCTCGCCGGGATCCTGCAGGGCGACACCCTGCTCTCGGTCCCGGGCGACGTGGCCGAGCAGTGCTGGCGCATCATCACTCCGGTGCTCTCCGCCTGGGCCGCGGGCGACGCTCCACTGGACGAGTACGAGGCGGGGAGCGCGGGGCCCGAGGGCTGGTGAGCGCGCGGTGAGGCGCGCGGGCTGAGGCGTCGGCGCGTGGCGTGATGCGGGGTCGGGTCCGCCGACGCCGGTCGCGTCGCCTCCGGCCCGGCTCCTGCGACCATTGCGGACGGCAGGGCGCGCAGCGCCTCGAGCCGATCCGTCACGTCCACCCCGTCGCGGCGCAGGACCGTGAGCGCGAGCAGCTGCAGCACGAGCTGCGTGCCCTGACCGGTCTGCGCGACGAAGGCGGTGTCGAGGGCGAGCGTGAGCGGTCCCTCCTGCTTGAGGGTCACTCCGACCACGGCGGCGCCGCGCTCCTGCGCCCACTCGCCGGCCCGCACGGTCTCGGGGGTCTCGCCGGTGCCCGAGAGCACGACGACGAGGGCGCCGGGGCCGACCGAGGCGGGCGCGCGGAAGAAGAACTCGTCCGAGTTGTAGGAGGCGGCGGGCGTGATCGCGGCCGTGTCGAGCAGGTACTGAGCGGCCTGGACGCCCATCAGCGATCTGCCCGCGCCGACCAGGAAGACGCGGTCGACCGCGGGGAGGGAGGCGACGTGGTCGTCGATCCGGCTCCTCCCCTGCCGGCCATCGGCACGGCGGACGTTGCCGGGGAGCGGAACCTCTGCGCCACTGACCGCTTCGGGGCGACCGGATGGATCGTCGGCTGCGCGGGAGTGTCGCGGCGCTCTCGGTGCCGAGGTCAGACGGGGCTCGGCTCGACCGCGCCGACGTCGCGGTCGTATGGCGCCACTCCGGGCATACCCGTATGCTGTCACGCATGATAGATGGAGTCGGAGCACAGCTTCGAAAGGGCGTAGCCGAGTTCTGCATCCTGGGGCTGCTCGACACCGTTCCCATGTACGGGTGGGAACTGTCCACGCGCTTGCAGGAGGTCGGTGTGATTGGGAGCATCGGCACCCTGTACCCACTCCTGGGTCGGCTGCGGGACCGAGGCTCGATCACCGCAGTCGTCGTGCCGAGTACGCAGGGTCCGGCTCGGAAGTACTACTCGTTGACCGACGTGGGGAAGGTCGAGCTCGGGCGGTTCAGGGCGGAGTGGCCGTCCTTCGTCGGGCAGGTGAACGAGACGATCGGAAGGGGAACGTCATGAGCACGACGACATCGCCGGCGGCGGCGCGCTACCTCGAGGAGCTGAGGATCGCATTGTCCGGCGTGCCCGCCGACCTCCGGAGTGAGATCTGGAGCGGGATCGGCGAAGAGCTGGACGGCCTCGACGACGATGCCGCCCGTGAGCGGATCGCTGAACTGGGAAGTCCCTCTCGGATCGCGCAGGCCGCCGGCGGATCGCTCGCTGGGGGCGGCGGGCCGATCTTCGACCGCCCCTGGTTCGCCGTCGTCGCCTCGCTGGTCTTCGCCTTCGGCTGGCTGGTGATTCCCGGATTCGGCTGGCTCCTCGGCGCCGTCGCGATTCTCCTCTGCTCGTCCTGGACCGTCTCGGAGAAGAGGGGGGCGCTGGTGATCCCCGTCGTCGCTGCCGTGGTGGTCGGCGGGGCGATCGGGCTCTACTACTGGCTGTCGGCGATGCCGAGTTCCGGTATGACGACGTGGACGGTCCTGGCTGGTGCGTGGCTGGTCGGGGGTGGCACCAGCCTTGTTCTCGGGACGCGCCTGTGCGCCCGCTTCGTGAGGACGCGGCGGGCGCACAGCGCGTTGGAGTGAGCCGGATGAGCTCTGCTCGTCAGCTCCAGCTCACCGTCGCGGCTCCTCCGGAGACCGTCAGGCGCAACTCGAAGGTCGTGTTGTAGGGGACGCCGCACATCTGCGCGTTGATGAGCATCTGCGCGCGGTTGGCGAGCGGTCGGCCGAGGTAGTTGAGCGACGAGCCACAGGCTCCCCCGATCGTCCAGGCCGGGCCCCACGGGTTGGCGGTCACCGTGTTGCTCGACAGGTTGTAGGAGGTGTAGAAGCTCATGCTCACCAGTCCGACCCAGGTGTCGATCTTGCAGCCGTTCCGCGCGGACCCGCTCACGGAGCACTCGCTGATGCCGCGCGTCTTCACGTCGGCACCTTCTCCTCCGATGCGGACGACACTGACGGATCCGTCCTCATAGGTGGAGATCGTGTAATCGCCATCAGGACGCTTCTCCTCGACCACCTTCACGGTCGGGTTAGCGCTCGACAGCGAGTCCCACGCCTCGCCGGCGAGGTACGCCTCGACCAGGTCGTCCTGCGTCTCGGAGGGAACGCCGTACTCCGAGAGGAACTCGCGGGCGATGACGACCTCCGAGTGCTCGGCTTCCGTGCTCGCGCTCGCAGGCGCGGCTCCGGTGAGAGCGAGTGCGAGGACGGCGATCCCCGCCATCAGCTTGGATCTGAATCCAGACATGAGTGTCTCCGTTTCTTGTTCCGGGTGGAACATTGCGTGACAAGGTACTGATGGCGTGCACAGGCGGCCAAGGCTTCGGAGTACGGTGGCGCGTTCGCTGCGCCACAGACGCGATTCTCGCCGCGCCGTGTGCCGGTGCGCGGAGGCCCTGCGCCAGTTCGTGCCGCGGTCCCGTCCGTCTCCGTAGGCTCCGACGCATGTCTGATCAGGTCCAGGCCGGAGTTCAGCACGGAAATGTGCGGGGGATTCTCGCCCGTCGGTGGTTCGCGGTCGCGGCCTCCCTGGTCTTCGCCTTCGGCTGGCTGCTGATCCCCGGAATCGGCTGGCCGATCGGCGCCGTTCTGGTCCTGTGGAGCTCGTCGTGGACCGCCGCCGAGAAGAGCTCGGCGCTCACGATCCCACTGGTCGCGGCCGCGCTGGTCGACAGCGGAGCGGGGCTCGTCTTCGGGCTGCACGCCGTGCCGAGTTCGAGCATGACGATCTGGACCGCGGTGTGTGCCGGGCTGCTGGCGGGAGGCGTGACGAGCGTCGTTCTGGGGGTCCGGCTGTGCGCCGGGGCACTCCGCAGGCCTGCAGCGCCGGGCGACCGCTCGCTGTCCGGGGCGGCCCCTGCGCCTCGCGCCCACGACGTCAGCTGACGGGAGGGGGCGCCGGCTCCTGAGGGAGGCCGCCCTGTCTCAGCCGAGGTCGTGCGCACCCCGGCGGAGGCGAGCGCCTCGACGGCTCGAAGGGCGCAGGTCCGCCGGCGTCCTCGCGCGTCGGCAGGTCCCGCTCAGCGCCCGCCGGCCCCGCTCGCGTCGTAGCGGAGCCGCACCAGCTCAGAGCCCGGCAGAACCGTCGCGTCGAGGAGGCGCAGGCCGTGCTGCGGCGCCCCGGAGTAGAGCGGCGTCCCGCCGCCCGCGAGTCCGGCGCCGACGAGGACGATCAGTTCGTCCACCAGGCCCTGCGCGAGGAGCGGATTCCAGGTGGTGCCACTGCCGAACATCAGCAGGTCGCCCCCGTCGCCCTGCTTGAGCCGTCCGATCTCGGCCGGACCCTGCTCCCGTGGCACGATCCGCGTGGTGGCGGCCCACGGCGCCTCCGGGTCGAGAGCCAGGGAGTCGCTGATCACCAGCGCGTCGAGCGACGTGACCAGCCGCGCCGTCTCGTGTTCCCGCTCGCCCGCCGTCCCGTCCGCGGCGACGGCGCTCCAGCTGTCCCAGTTGTCACGGAACCAGCCGCCGCCGTAGACGAGCGTGCCCGCGCGGCGCAGCAGCTCGAGGTTGTGGTCGTTGAACGCGTCCTCGAACGGCAGCGCCGAGAGGTCGTGCCCGGGCCCCTCGAAGCGGCCGTCGAGCGAGGTGAGGACGGAGACGACGAGCCTGCTCATGCGGGGGATGCTACTCAGGCGGGGGTGCCGGGTGAAGGGGGGGCGGAGG